>JAEUQI010000270.1 GCA_016789145.1 Blastocatellia bacterium
GGAGGCGCGGTAGTGATGCGTGCGAAAAAAAAGTTGGACGTCGGGAAAGCCTTGCTGGTGGCGGCTTTTAACGTTGCAAAAATGCGGAGAAATGATTCGGATGTCCCGGGTCGTTTGAACGATCAAAAAATAAATGCTTTTATTTGCGCCGACTGAAAAAACCGGATGGCGAAAAATCTTGTGATCGTTGAGTCGCCCGCAAAGGCGAAAACCATAGAAGGATACCTCGGAAAAGATTTCGTGGTGAAATCGAGTTACGGCCATGTGCGCGACCTCGTGAAGAGCGGCATGGGTGTGAACGTCGATAAGAATTTCGATCCGGTCTATGAAGTGAGTCCGGAAAAGGTGGATGTGATCAACGAACTCCGCCGCATCGTGAAGAAAGTGGAGACCGTATGGCTCGCGACTGACGAGGACCGCGAAGGGGAAGCCATTTCCTGGCACTTGTTCGAAACGCTCGGGCTGGAAGAGGATGCCACCCGCCGGATCGTATTCCACGAAATCACCAAGAAAGCGATCACCAACGCGATCGCCAACCCGCGCAAGATCGACCGCAACCTGGTCGACGCGCAGCAGGCACGGCGCATCCTCGACCGACTCGTCGGTTTCGAGCTGTCGCCGGTACTCTGGAAAAAGGTGCGTCCGCAG
>JAEUQI010000271.1 GCA_016789145.1 Blastocatellia bacterium
GTTGGCGGTGACGACTTCGCCGCGCGTGCCGTCGCCACGCGTGACTGCGCGCGCCAGCAATCCGTTTTCGTAAATCAGCGATAAAGACAACCCGTCTATTTTCAGCTCACAAACAAAATTATAGCTGCGACCTTCGGCCAGCTTTTCGCAGCGCCTCGCCCAATCGCGCAGGTCTTCGACGCTGTAGCTGTTGTCCAACGAAAGCATCGGGCGTTTGTGGAAATATTCTTCAAAGCCTTCCGAGGGTTGGCCGGAAACGCGCTGCGTCGGGCTGTCGGGCGTGATGAGTTCAGGATGTTCGGTTTCCAGGTCTTTCAATCGCCGCATCAACGCATCGTATTCGACATCCGCGACGGTCGGCGAATTCAGCACGTAATAGTTGTAATCGTGCTGGTTGATTTCCTGCCGCAGTTCGGCAATTTCCTTTTCAATATTTTTTGCTTTTCCAGCCATACCGCCTCGCTAAGGTTTGTTGCTCAGCACGGTTTTTCCGCCGCGACTGGCGATGGGAAACACCGGCAAGCCTTCGATGGAATTTAAGGCTTTTTCCTTCTTGCCGTCTTCGGTGAAGAAGAAAATTCGGTTACCACTCTGCCACAACCGTCGTACGTCAATGGCTTCCAGAAAGATCGGCGGCGCGTCCGCAT
>JAEUQI010000272.1 GCA_016789145.1 Blastocatellia bacterium
ATGGGCGCCATGACCACCGCGTCGCAGGACCGCTACGGCGACCAGGGCCAGGGCAAACTGGTACCCGAAGGCATTGAAGGCCGCGTGCCTTACAAAGGACCGTTGTCCGACATGGTCTTCCAACTCGTCGGCGGACTCAAAGCCGGCATGGGCTACACCGGCTGCGGCACCATTCCCGATCTTCAGGCGAACTCGAAGTTCCTAAAGATCAGCCCCGCCGGCCTCCGCGAATCGCACGTCCACGACGTCATCATCACCAAAGAAGCGCCGAACTACCGCGTCGAGTAACTGGATTTATCGCCCTGACGGCTTGTTACACTACCGTCAGTGAATATCGACCAAAGCTCTCCGAGAACTCCCCCTCCCGTGCCCAGCCGCATGCCGCCTCCGCCAGAGTTGCATTGGCTGGTCGTACTCGGGCTCAGCGTCGCCACGTTGGGCATGTTCTTCTATATTTGGTGCATCGCCCTCGGCATCTGGGCGAATAAAGCGCAGCGTTCCCCTTTCACCCTTCTGCTCTATATTGCCGCGGTTGCCCTCCTGGTTTTCGAGATTGTCTATTCGGCCGATGCCACGCCTGGCTCATTCGAAGCAAGCATGAGCTCTCTGATCCACCTTGCCGGCGCCGTGCCCATGATCTG
>JAEUQI010000273.1 GCA_016789145.1 Blastocatellia bacterium
GTTCAAGGTGAGCAAACGCCGGTCGAGCATGACCACTCGGCCATTGATGATGACAGAACGCACATCGTCGGCCTTTGTGGCATATACCAGATGAGAATAGATATTGAACATCGGCGTTTGGTGGAGGCTGTCTAGGTCGACTATAGCAATGTCGGCACGCTTTCCGGCCTCGATAGATCCGGTAATGTCGCCGACATGAAGGGCACGAGCCCCGCCGATGGTCGCCATCGCAAACGCTTGTTCAGCGGACAGCATTTTGGGATCGCCGGACGTCAGCTTGTGGAGTTTGGCGGCCGTGTCCATTTCTTCCCACATCGAAAGGTCGTTGTTGGACGCGGCACCGTCGGTCCCCAACCCGACGTTCAGGTTCTTGCGAAGCATCGACGGAACCGGGGCCGTTCCGGCCGCAAGTTTCATATTGGATTGCGGGTTATGGGCTATGCCGACGTTGTGTTTTTTCAACAGGTCAAGCTCAGCGTCGTTTGCCTGAATGACATGTGCGGCGATGGTCTTATTGGTGAAGAAACCGATCTTTTCAACGAACTCGATCGGCCGCTGGCCCTGATGGGGTCCGATGAGCAAGCTCCCAAACGGAGACGAAGATTCTAGATCTAGGCCCTGCGACGGGGTGTTCTC
>JAEUQI010000274.1:0-265 GCA_016789145.1 Blastocatellia bacterium
CGGCGCGCGTGCCGGTTATGCTTTCTGGCAGAATTTCGATCGTCCTTCGCCCGATCACGCAAACGCGCAGTTTATCCTGCTGATTTCGGCGCATCTCGAATCAGGTCATTATTTTAACCCGCACGCGCAGCGAATCATCGAGGGTTTGATGAACGGCGCGAAGATGTGCGGTATGGATCCGCGGCTTTCGAACACCGCGTCGATGGCCGATTACTGGATGCCGACGCAGCCGGGAAGCGAAGCCGCGGTGCTGCTCGCGATGGCG
>JAEUQI010000274.1:275-620 GCA_016789145.1 Blastocatellia bacterium
GCTCGATGAAGGACTTTATAATCGTGAGTATATCGAGACTTGGGTGAACTGGCGGGAGAGATTCGCGACGCGGGGACGCGGGGACGCGGGGACGCGGGCAAGTCAGAACCACCTGCGGTAGCGGGTGGTTTAAGTGGAAGCACCGACACCTTCGAGGACTTCATCGACGCGTTAAAAGAACTCTACGCCGAATACACCCCTGAATACGCCGCTCAGGAATCCGGTGCGGATCCGGCGATGATCGTTGAGGTCGCGCATAAAATCGGTGCGGCGGGTTCGAAGCTTTCTACTCATAACTGGCGAAGTGCCGGTTCGGGAAATCTTGGCGGTTGGGCCGTTGCGCGG
>JAEUQI010000275.1 GCA_016789145.1 Blastocatellia bacterium
GATTGTGCACGTTTCACGAATTGACGCTTCGGTAACTGACCGCCGTTTGGTGTCAAGTTTGACCGGCTCGCGCACCATTCGTTCCTTGTTTTTTTCGACCCATTCGCGATTAGGCGGCAGACGGCTGGATCCGTATCGATTTTGAAAGCGGTTGACTGAGCCGCGCTCGTCACCGTGAAGCCACGTTCCGTAGGTTCGGAAGGTAATCAGATACGCGAGTGGGATGTCCGTATCGTTCCACATTTTATTTTGTTACGCGTCGATTAATGCCCAGACGCGTTGTGGGTCAATTCATCTGCGGAGGATCTGTCACAACCACCTGCGGTAGCGGGTGGTTGATCGGGATCGACAGACACTTGAGCATTAATCTGAAGCCGAGTCAGAACCACCTGCGGTAGCGGGTGGTTTTTCAATGCAAAATGAACGAGTGCAAAATGCAAAATTGACCTTCGCCGGCCGCATTGTGCTCGATGTACGCCAATCTCGACGATCTTAAACCACCCGCTACCGCAGGTGGCTCTGACAGTAAAGTTCGCCCGCCGATAACTATTTGCCTTTGACTTCTTCCTTGACCTCTTTGACGTCAACTTTTCTGGTTTTAAGATCGGCGATGATTGCACGGAAATTGCT
>JAEUQI010000276.1 GCA_016789145.1 Blastocatellia bacterium
TTCGAGATGTCGAACGATTCGATACGGTCAGGGAAGTGAGAAAGCTCAAGAACCTCCTGCAGTTCTTCCAGCACCTTTTGTGAATCAGGTTTGAGCACTCTAAAGCGTTGCTCGAATGCGATCTTTGCGTTGGTCTCAACAAGTTCAACAAGATGCCGCTTCTCTCCGATCTTCGGATGAAAGATCCTTACACGTCGTCCGCGGCGCTCGGTCAATAGTCTTTCAAGCGTAATTCTATCTTCGAAATCGTTTGGCACGTGTATCTCAAGAGGCACATAATCGGTCGAATAATATTGGATGAGTACCTCTCCGAGAAAATCCCCTGCGTCAAACGAATCGTCTTCCGGCAGATCTTCCCAAAAGAACTCGCGGCGGCCAACGATGCGTCCTTCCCGCATCGTGAATAGCTGCAAGGCAAGCCGCTGTTCTTCGCGGTAGAACCCGAAAATATCAACGTCGCGTTCCGCCGTATACGCCATTTTTTGTTGTTCGCCGAGAGCGATGACCGTATTCCGAAGATCGCGATATTTTGCAGCAAGCTCGTACTTTCCATCCTCGGAAAAACGCCACATACGCTGTTCCAGATCCGCGGCCAGTTCCTTATTTTTACCTTCAAGCAGTGTCTTT
>JAEUQI010000277.1 GCA_016789145.1 Blastocatellia bacterium
AGCGAAGTTTAGCGAAATCGCAGACGAGCTTGGTAGGCAATATCGCCTGGGGTATTACCCAAAGAATTCATCCCCGGGCAGAAAGCAAATAAAGGTGAAGGTCGGGAGACCTGACGTAGTCGTCAGATCGCGGGAAAGCTACGTCGTCGAAAAGTGAGAAGGATTGGCCTTTGCCATTATTATTGAGCGGGGCGAATTTCGTGAATAAGGTCGATCGGTCTCGTCTTCAAAGCTCTCTCTGCATCAGCAGATCTGTCTGGGGGTCTTCGCCAAGAAGGAAAACGTGGCTCCCGACTATCCGGAATCCGTTCTTTTCATAGAACCGCTGAGCGCGCGGATTGTATTCCCAAACGCCCAGCCACATTACGTCTCGGCTATCTTCCTTGGCGCGTTCGACGCAGGCATTCATTAATCCCTGGCCGATACCCTTACCAAGAAATTGCTGGTGCGAATAAAGGCGTGACAGCTCCACAGGACGTTCGGCCGTAATACCCGGCTCAATATTGTCGAGGATAAGTTTTGCATAGCCCGCTGCTTCACCGTCCAGTTCAGCGATCAGGAATATGCTGTTTTCGTCTTGCAGCTCGCTTAATATCTGTTCTTCACTAAACGCCTGACGCATGT
>JAEUQI010000278.1 GCA_016789145.1 Blastocatellia bacterium
CCGCCAGCCGCGTCTCCGCGATCGACTGAAAATCCGTGTTGTCGTTCGTCACCTGCCCATCAAACGACGAAAGCCCCAGAACCGCCGAATAATTCAAAAACTGCGCCGCAAAATTCGCGAACCAAGCCGCCCTCGCAGCTAAACTTGACGGAAACCACGTTGAACTAGGTACCATTTCGATCTCTCCTGTGTTTTCGGATTTAGGTTTCCACGGGATCGAGAGGCTTAGACATCGTAAGAGATGAGGAAACGGCCGAACCCGTGGAATTCGCTTGAGAGTAAAGATAGGAAATGGATTTGTCGGGAAGTTCGCCGGTGCTCTGAGGAAGTGTAGCCCTCTCCGGCGCAATTCAAAACGCCTTCATTTTCCTACACTTTAATCTGAGCAACGGAATAGTAGCAGAATCTAAAAATAAATTGCAAGCACTTTTTAAAAAGCCGGCGTCCCAAACTCTTGAGCCGACCAACTTCGAACTAAAGTTGCCCAACTTTGAACTAAAGCTCGCCAACTTTGGAAAAAAGTTGCTCAACTTCGAACTAAAGTTCGCCAACTTTAGAAAAAAGCTAACCAACTTCAAACTAAAGTCGCCCAACTTTGGACTATAGTTCGCCAACTTCCAA
>JAEUQI010000279.1 GCA_016789145.1 Blastocatellia bacterium
AACCTCAAAAACGTAACGCAATATTTCAATTGTTTATTCAAGCCAAGAAAGTAACTGCATAGTAGACTCAGTAAAGTGAGCAAAGAGTTAGAGAAATTGCAGTTTGTCCACGATTTTTTAGAACGAACCAAAAGCGTCACGTTGCTCGTCGTTGCGGAAAGCAGTGGCAGTAGTCCAGGCCGAGCCGGCTATAAAATGGCTGTTGCGGCGGACGGCGATTTGTTTGGGTCGATCGGCGGCGGGGTGATGGAGGTGAATCTCGTCGAGTGGAGTCGAGCAATCTTGTCAGAACCGGGAGCGGTAGCGACTGGGTTCCTAGTTGAACAGGTTCATCGTCGTAATGCCGAGAATGCGAGCGGAATGATCTGTTCGGGGCGGCAGACGGTGATCTTAAAGCAACTAACGGCGGAAGACTTGCCGACTGTTGAGCGGATCGTGGCGAATCTCGAATCGCACTCAACTGCTGCATTTGAGATCTCAAATTTGGGATTTCAAATTGTTGAGCGTACATCAAACAGCGAACAGACGTTCTTCAAACGAGATGGCGAGGTGTTTGTTTATCAGGAAATGCTCGGTCAGAAAGACGAACTTATCATCATCGGCGGTGGGCATTGTG
>JAEUQI010000027.1 GCA_016789145.1 Blastocatellia bacterium
GACTCAATAAACAGTTACTCGAAGCTGAAAACAATCGCAAGAATGCGGAAGCCAACTATCGTACGGTTGCAGCGGATCCTGCGCGTGTGACGGCCCAGGTTGAAGAACTCGCTTTACGTTACACTACTGAGCAGGAAAACAATCTGCAGGCATTTAGACTAGAGCGTGAAAAAACGCTTGCCGGCCTTCGTCAGCAGCGTGCGAAGCTTACTCAGGAATTTCAGGAATCTGCTCCCGAAGTGAAAGAGATCGATGTTCAGATCGACACGATCCAGACCTCGCTCGACAAGGCAGCCGCTGAATTTCAAAAAGGCATAGCTGATTTCCGCAGAAATGGCAGGACGACTTTGGTCGAGAATCTGCGAACAAAATATTTGCAGGCTCAAAAGCAAGAGAATGAGATCAAGGCTGCATTTGATACGCAGTTCAACCAGGCTCAGTCGCAAAATCAAGGTGCCGTAAAGCTGCGTTTGCTTCAACAGCGCCTCGATACGAACAAGGGATTTCTGGATAATCTGCGCAAACAAGTTAGCAGTAACGACGTTGCTTCGCAGGGCACCGACAACAACATCTCGGTAACCGAGCACGCGATACCGAACGACCAGGCCGTATCACCACGAAGGCTGACCACAGTCCTTGCCGCCCTTTTGCTGTCCACACTGTTCGGAATGGGCTTGGCACTTTTCTTAGAGTACCTCGACGATACGATACGTACGACAGAGGAAATTGAGAGTTACTTACAGCTGCCGGCACTCGCGGCAATCCCAAACATCGACTCTTTGCCGAAGCGCAATAAGCTCTTACTGGTTGGCGGCGAAGCCGAGGAGGAAAAGCAGAATTCAGGCCTATTGATCGACAACGATTCGAACTCTCCTTTGGCTGAGGCATACCGTCAACTGCGAACATCGATCTTGCTTTCAACGGCCGGCCATGCTCCGAAATCGCTGTTGGTCACCTCCAGTTTGCCTTCCGAAGGTAAAACGACTACTGCGACCAACACCGCGATCAGCCTTGCTCAAACCGGTGCAAAGGTGCTGATCATAGATGCCGACATGCGTCGCCCGCGGTTGCATCAAGTATTTGGTGTTGGAAATAACCTCGGACTAAGTACGCTGCTTTCTAGCGAGTTGCACGACGAGGATATCGAAGCGGCCGTTCAGCTCGACCCCGGAACGAAGCTCCATCTGTTGACATCAGGGCCGATCCCGCCGAATCCTGCGGAGCTCATCGGTTCGCAGCAGATGAACCGTCTGGTTTCGATGCTCGAAGGCAAGTTCACGCATATTGTCGTGGATTCACCGCCGATCGCGTCGTTCACGGACGGCGTTCTGATCGCATCAATGGTGGATGGCGTCATTCTAGTCGTGCACTCTGGCAAGAGCTCGCGTCAGGTCGTGCGCAAATCACGACAACTGCTCAACGACATTGGAGCCAAGGTCTTCGGAGTTGTACTAAACAACGTAAATCTTCGTTCGCAAGACAATTATTACTACTATCAGAGCTACTATCATCGCGACAGCTATCACGCCGGCGATCAAGAGTAACTGAACTGAATATTTATTTTTATGAGTGAACAAACACGCGTTCTGGTTACCGGTGCGGGCGGCTTTATTGGCAGCCATCTCGTAACCTATTTGAAAGACAAGGGTTATTGGGTCCGCGGCGTCGATATCAAAGAGCCGGAATTCAGTGCATCCACGGCTGATGAGTTCATGCTGCTCGATCTTCGCCGATGGGAAAACTGCCTAAAGGCGACCGAAGGAATTGAGGAAGTTTACGCTCTAGCCGCCGACATGGGCGGCATGGGCTTTATTTCGGCGAATCATGCCCTGATCTTGCACAACAACTCGCTGATCAACATCCACACGCTCGATGCCGCTCGCGAGAACGGCGTAAAACGCTATCTTTATACGAGTTCGGCATGTATATATCCTGAGCATCTTCAAGAAACGGCGGATGTCGTGCCTTTGAAAGAAGAGGACGCATACCCTGCCTATCCACAAGACGCTTATGGTTGGGAAAAGCTTGTAACTGAACGTCTCTGTACGCATTATCGCGAGGATTACGGACTTGATACGCGTATCGTACGTTTTCACAATATCTTTGGCGAAGAGGGAACTTGGACGGGCGGACGCGAAAAGGCTCCCGCCGCGATGTGCCGCAAGGCTGCGATTGCCAAACTCACCGGTGATCACTCCATCGACATTTGGGGTGACGGTGAGCAGACACGATCTTTCTGCTACATAACTGATTGCGTTGAGGGCATTTATCGTCTGATGCGTTCGGATTTTGTTGAACCGCTCAACCTCGGTCAGGACCGTATGGTTACGATCAACGAGCTTGCCGATATGGCTGCAGCTTCGGCAGGGATCGAGATCAAAAAGAACCACATCGACGGCCCCCAAGGCGTTCGTGGCCGCAATTCGGACAATACCAAGCTTCGCGAGGTCTTGGGCTGGGAACCGCAGGTCTCGCTCGAAGACGGCTTGAAAAAGACCTACGATTGGATCGAACAGCAAGTGATAGCAGCAAATAAAGAGTCGGGAGCAGTGGCATCATGAGCACGGAGTTCGCCGAAGTACCTATTCAAAAGGTCAAAGACTACTGGAATGCTCGGCCCTGTAATATCAGGCATTCGACGGCTGAGATCGGCACCCAAGAATATTTCGATCAGGTAGAGGCTCGCAAATATTTCGTAGAGCCGCATATTCCGGGATTTGCTGATTTCGAAAAGTGGCGAGGCAAAAAAGTTCTTGAGATCGGCTGTGGAATTGGCACGGACACGATGAATTTTGCCCGTGCGGGTGCCGAAGTAACTGCGATCGACCTTTCATCAGAATCCATTGCGCTCGCGAAAAAGCGTGCCGAGGTGTTCGGTCTTTCGGATCGCATCAAGTTCTTTGAGGCTAATGCTGAACAACTTGCCGATTACATACCGGCCGAGAAATACGACCTGATCTATTCTTTTGGCGTTATTCACCATTCGCCGCATCCTGACGTGATCTTGAAGCATGTCCGTGAAAATTTCACCAAGCCCGAGACGCGTCTCAAGATAATGGTCTATTACCGTTATTCTTGGAAGACGCTGTGGATGTTGATGCTGGAGAAAGGCAAATTCTGGAAACTGGACGACATCATCGCGAAGCATTCAGAAGCACAAACAGGCTGCCCGATCACATATTCGTACTCGTTCAAGACGGCTCGGGTGCTGGCCTCGAATGCGGGTTTCGAAGTTACGAACATCTTTGCGGATCATATTTTCCCGTACCAGATCCCCAAATACGTCAAATACGAATACGAGTACGTGTGGTATTTCCGCATGCTGCCAAAGGGCGTTTTCCGTTGGTTGGAAACGAAACTTGGTTGGCATCTATGTTTTGATGCGAAAGTTAAATAGTTAGAGCAATACATAAGGTGGGAAGGTATAAATGACACAAAATGTTTCGGTTATAGGTTTGGGTAAATTAGGTGCGAGCATGGCAGGAGCCTTCGCTTCGCGTGGTTTTAACGTTGTCGGCGTTGATGTAAACCAACGTTCGATCGATCTCGTGAACGAAGGCCATGCTCCCGTTCAAGAGACCGATCTCGAGGAATATATCTCGCAGAATAAAGAGCGTATCCGTGCAACCTTAAGCCATGAAGACGCTGTTCTTAACAGCGATATCTCATTTGTCATCGTTCCGACTCCGAGCGATGAAAAGGGCTCCTTTTCGCTGCAATATGCTGAATGGGCATTCAAGGAGATCGGCAAGGCTCTGGCAAAGAAATCGACTTATCACAATGTCGTTCTGACAAGCACTGTGCTTCCCGGAGCAACGCGACAGGGCCTCATTCCGATCCTCGAACGCGAATCCGGCAAGAAAGCCGGCGTCGATTTCGGTGTTTGCTATAGCCCTGAATTTATTGCTCTTGGCAGCATTATCCGCGATTTTCTTAATCCTGATTTTACGCTGATCGGCGAATTTGATGAACGTTCAGGGGCAATGCTTGAAGATATCTATTCGCGAGCGATGGTAAATCATCAGAAGTCGGCGCGTATGTCTCTCGAGAATGCGGAACTGACCAAGATATCGGTCAACACATTTGTTACGACCAAGATCACGTTCGCAAATATGTTAGCCGAGATCTGCGAGAAGTTGCCCGGCGGTGACGTTGATGTCGTCTCAAACGCTCTCGGATTGGACGCTCGTATCGGCCGCAAGTACCTGACCGGAGCCATCGGCTACGGTGGACCATGTTTCCCACGCGACAACGTCGCCCTGACCTACATCGCAAAGGAACTTGGCGTCGAGGCAGAGATAGCATCAACAACCGACGGTATGAACCGCTCGATCGCTGCAAAAGTAGCGGATCGGCTTATTCCGATGGTCAAGCCCGGCTCGACGGTTGCGGTTCTCGGCCTTTCGTACAAGCCGTTTTCGCACGTAACTGAAGAATCACAAGGTGTTTACGTCGCTCGTCAGTTGTCTAAGCACGGCGTCCGTGTCGTTGCTTATGATCCGATGTCGAACGAAATGTCTCTTGATGATCTTCGCAGAGATTTTGTAGTTCTTGATTCGATCAAAGAGTGCTTGGCACAGGCTGAAGCAGTATTGATCACAACGCCAGACCCTGCGTTCAAGGATCTCGCTGCTGCGGATTTCAAGAACGAATGGGCGGAGGTTCTCGTCTTCGACTTCTGGCGAACGCTTCGTGAGCAATTGAAGGACGCTCCCGGCATAAAATACGTCGGCATTGGCACCAGCGAAGATGACGCTGCAAACACGGCTCGCCTCAAAAAACTCTGGTGGGGCAACGACGGCGAATCGAACGGCGCTTCAGGAAAATGATCGACAAAAAGATACGTGTCGCAGTAGTCACGCCGGTTTTTAACCGGCGTGATCTCACTTTACAGTGCCTGCGAAGCCTCGAGCGTTCGAATAACGACGGAATCGAAATCATAACGTACATTGTCGATGATGGCTCGACCGACGGCACGTCCGAGGCAATAGCTCGTGATTTCCCAAATGTTAACGTGATCCAAGGCACCGGTGAACTATGGTTTACAGGGGGCACCAATGTTGGCGTTCGAGCGGCTCTCGAACAGGATCCCGATTACGTATTGATGATCAATGACGATCAGATCTTCGACGAAGACGCGATACGATACATGGTCGAGACAGCCGAGAAAGGTGAGAAACGTGTCGTCGGCTCATTGCTACTTCTCTGGGATGAACCGCATAAATTGTTCCAGGTCGCGCCTGTTTGGGACACGTGGATAGGCAGTTGGCGGCATTGGTACCAGCAGACGGTTTGGACGATTCCGAACAAGCCTTGGAAGGTCGGCCTGATCGTAGGGAATTGCGTGCTCGTTCCGGCTCGTGCATTTCGCGAACATGGATTGATGGACGAAAAGCGTTATCCGAATTTTGGCGATGCTGAATTTACGCCGAGATTGAGAAAGGCCGGCTGGGAGCTTGTGATCGATCCGCGTGCTCGTGTGTTCTGCCAGCCAAATACGTCGCCACCGGCCGTGCGGAAATTGACATTCAAGCAAAAATTCAATGACCTGTTTGTAGATCTGAGAAAGGTTCAGAATCTACGCCGGCGATTTTACGCCTACTGGGATTCGGCTCCGTCGAAGCTTGTCGGTGCTATTGGTTTTGCCGTCTTTGTGGCTCGAATTTTGATCGGAAAGAACCCTGAGACCGAGGCTTGGATCAACTCGCATCCGGAGCCGCCACTGTCCGAGACCTTTGCTAACGCGGTTGTAAATGACTAAAGAACGCCCCAAACTCGTTTTCCTATGGACCTACGATAATTGGGGAGGAGCACAGGTCTATCTACTGGCCGTAATGAAGCTCGCAATGTCTGATTTCGACATCACCGTGGCTCTACCGCGCACCTCAGTGCCCGATATTATCTATTTCCTAGACGAACTCGGGATCAAGTATGACTATCTCGATGCCTCAATAGATACAGGCCCTACTCCAACCGTATTGAACAAAGTGAAGCGTCAATGGCGTCGAATTCACGCCGAATGGACGGCGTTTCGATACCTTTCGCGATACGATCTGCCAAAATCTATCGTACACATCGAGGCAGCTCCATGGCAGTCGTGGATATTGCTGACCGCACTCTCGCTGAAGGGAAGTAATCTATTCCTGACGATGCACAACATCATGCCCCGAACGTCGGCGTGGAGAGAGCTGATCTGGAAGGCTCGGCTCAAGTTCGTCTCTCGGCTGCCTAGATTCCAGATCTTTGCATCAAATCACGACACGAAGAATAGGCTTAAAGGCTGGGTAACTGACGAATTTTGGAACAAGATAAAGGTGACCTATACCGCAGTCGATCCCACGCAGATCGAGGCTGCAACTGAGGCTGCACTCGATCGGGATTCACTACGCGAGAGGTTCGGCATCCGCAAAGATAGATTCGTAGTGCTCTGTGTCGGCCAGTTTATCGACCGTAAAGGACGTTGGCAGTATCTTGAGGCTGCTCGATCGATCGCAGACAAGCGAGACGATATCGATCTGGTCTGGATGACACCACAATTGCCTGAGGGCGATGATCTGGAACGCGTCACTTCGTTCGATCTTGGCAGCCGGTTTACTCTCGTAAGGTCGAGCGATGTCGGCAAGGATAGGCATAGCGTCCTTTCATTCTTTCGAATCGCCGACGCATTTGCACTGCCGAGCCTAGTCGAGGGCCTGCCGATCGCATTGCTAGAGGCAATGGCCCTTGGGTTACCGTCGATATCTACGAACATAAATGCGATACCTGAGGCTATTTTTGATGGATCGACCGGCCTCCTGATCGAGCCAAATGACGCCGCAGCTCTCGCCGGTGCGATCGAACGTCTCGCGGACGAACCTGATCTGCGAATCTCTGTCGCCTCAAAAGGCCGTGAATTCGCTCTGCTCAATTTTGACGAACGAAAGGTCGCGAAGGATGTTATCGCGTCTTATTGGAGCGAGCTACGAAAATAATGAGTGATCCGACAGGCCGATCTCCGCGGAAAAGGACCGCGACGAATGCTCTCTACGGCCTCGCTACGTGGCTCGTACCGATAGGCCTCAGCTTTGTTGCGACACCAGTTATTCTTCGGTCGTTAGGCCATTCTGATTTCGGCATTTACGCTCTAGTCCTTGGATTTATCGGTTATTCGTTCACGTTCTCGTTTGGACGTGCGATCACAAAGTACGTTGCCGAATACCGCGCGAGCGGTGAAACAGACCGAATCGGAGCCATCGTCTGGTCAAGTATTCTCCTGAACCTCTTGGTCGGCTCGGTAGGGGTTCTACTGATCGGCCTACTCGCACCTTGGCTTGTACGCAGTGTTTTTTTGATCGAGGCAGAGGCTCAGGAAAAAAGCATTGTTGCCTTCTACATTGCCGCAGTAACGATCTTTGCTACCACGCTGAATCAGCTTTCATCTTCAGCTCTGCAAGGGCTACATCGGTTCGATCTCTATTCGAAGATTTTTACAGCCAGCGGCATACTCACGATCGGCGGCAACCTTTTGCTGGCGCTAAACGGTGCCGGTCTCATATGGCTACTCGTTTGGAACCTGGCCGTGATCTCGGTCTTCGCTTTGGTCTTCCTGATCTTTACTAAGCGAAATCTGCCGGAGCTCTCGTTTCCACCGATCCTCGATCGGGCTGCATTTGTAAAGGTTATCACTTTCAATGCAGGCATCGTCGGTTATCAGATCCTCGCAAATCTATTGTTGCTCTTTGAACGAGGTTGGATCACAAATCAGCTTGGTGTCAAGAATCTGACCTACTACGTGATCCCTCTCACTCTAGGTATCCAATTGCATGCATTTACGTCTAGTTTGGTTCAAGTCGTATTTCCATTGGCGAGCGAACTCTCCAACGATAAGCCCAGATTACTAGCTCTCTACCTCAAGGCAACACGATCCGTCGGTATGGTCGTCGTTTTTGCCGTGTCGATGGTCGTGGCTCTTGCACCACAGTTTCTCATGCTCTGGGTCGGTGATGAGATCGCGAACGAATCATCACTGATCCTGCGGTTAGTCGTGGTCGCCTTTGGCATAACGTCTATGCTAACTATCGTGTGGCAGATGACCGAGGGTTTGGGACGGCCGATTATGAATCTGTTGATCTTCGTCCCGTGCCTATTGATAAGCGTCACGCTGATGCTCTTGCTTACGCCTCAGTATGGGAACATCGGAGTTGCGATAGCTCGATTGTCAGGGTTCTTTATACTGACGGCATTGATCCCGATAGCTGAAAAGCTGTTCTTTGGTGGATTCCAAACTGGATTCTGGATCCGCAGCTTGCTCTCCTTGGGAATTTCCGCAATTGCGGCAGTGTTGGTTAGCGAGGCCGTCATTCAGAGCCTTCCGTTAAGCTGGGCAACGCTCTTATTAGCAGGAGCCGCAGGCGGAGCGGTCTATTTTGCAGTATTATTAATGGTTAGATTCGTTACCATCGGGGAACTTAAAGCTCTTAGATAGGACTAATTCCGACCCAGTATGAACATCGTTCAACGAACAGATCTAATTGTCGAGAGGTCACGTGGACGCTCGGTCCTGCACTTGGGATGTACGAATCATCCATATACGCAGGACGCTATCGACAGAGATATGCTGCTCCATTTTGATCTGGCAAAGGTTTCGGACGAACTTTTCGGCTTTGACTATGATCAGGAAGGATTAGACACGCTCGCCGCGGCTGGTGTTGACAACTTGTTTCGAGCCGATCTGGAACGCCTTGATGAGGTTCCGCTTGATCGGACATTCGACGTCATAATTGCCGGCGAAATGATCGAGCATCTCTCGAATCCAGGAATGTTCTTGCGTGGGATCCAGCGATTCATGTCCGCGGATACCGAATTGGTCATCACCACGATCAACGCCTATTGTGCACTGCGTTTCGCTATGTACGCATTGCGAGGAAAGGGCGGCGTTAGTGAGCCTGTTCACCCCGACCACGTCTATTACTTTTCATACAGGACCTTGTCGCATCTGATCGATCGTGCCGATCTGGACGTCGTCGATTTTATGTTCTACGACCTCGGTAGGGAACATCGGCCTTATAATCCGTGGTATTTGAACTTGGCGAACGACATAGCCGTCAAGATCTCCCGACAACTCGCCGACGGCGTGATCGCTGTTTGCAAGCTAAAGAAATAAAGTATCGCGATTATCAACTAAGTGATTTGCCGTTACTTCATCGACTAAGGATAATAGAGGTTTTGTAGCAACAGCCTGAACTAACAAGCGGCTTAGCATATGGCATCAAACAGGTACAACGTATTGAATCTGCAGCGCAACCGGCCGGCCGGATTTGGGTTGCCGATAATTGTGCTCTGGGGTGCCGTGCTCTTGATCGGTTTTGGCGTCTTTTGGCTTGAAGGCGGACTGTCGGGATCTCTGGAACAGTACTATCTAGTGCCATGGGCGGTAATGGCAGGTGTAGTCGTTGCGGCACCGTCGATCTACTTGTATTTCAGAGGCAAGTTCGAGCTATTCCATCCGCTTGTTTTTGCGGCGTGGAGCTATATTTTCCCTGCGTTTATCGTTGGAGCGTTCATAGTTGCGTTCAAATTGGTTGACCCATATTTCATGGTGTTCATCGATGACCCGGAATACAACTTACCCTTAACTCTTTTCTATATCTCAATAGGATTCTTAGGGTTGACGGTCGGGTACTTTCTGCCCGTCGGCCGTATGATCGCGGAAAAGATCGAGCCGCGTTTCCCCAAGTGGAAATGGAACCCGGACAAGGTATGGACAGCGGGCGGGTTGCTGCTATTGGCAGGTATCGGCGTTAACATAATCGGTTTTCTACAAGGGATCATGGGATTCCAGCGTTTGACCGATTACGGCACATTTGACGCGGTTCTTTTCTTCCTTGTCGTATTGGTTGCCGAGGGCAGCATGTTGTTGTGGCTGGGTATATTTGGTGCAAAACAACGTAATGCCACGTTCTACATAATGCTGGCCCTGTTGATATTGTTCATACCATTACGCGCGGCATTGTTGGGTAGTCGTAGTACCTTCCTCATTAGTATGTTCCCGATCATAATGGCGTTCACATACTCGGGACGTAAGATCAGCGGAAAGAATACTATCTTTTTTGGTATCGTCATCGCCATCGCGGTATTCATAGGTATCATCTATGGCACCGCTTTCCGTAACATCAAGGGCTCCGAGGGCCGCATCAGTGCCGGAGACTATATCGGACAGGTCGGCGCAACTGTAGAGTATCTCTCGAACGAAGACCCGCTCGTGGTTATTCGGGACGGCGGCCAAGCGTTTGCTGAAAGGATCGAGAATTTAAGTTCGGTAGCTGTGGTTGTGTCCAATTACGAGCGCCTGGCTCCATATGAAGAGAGTTACGGTCTTGAGAACAACATCATCAATGATACGCTGACGTCCTTTGTTCCGAGGTTCTTATGGCCCGACAAGCCGCCTACCTCCGACGCCCGAGCGTACAGTATGCTCTATTTCAGTTTCGGCGACAATTCATTCGCGATCTCGCCGTTTGCTGATCTGCTGCGCAATTTTGGCCCGATCGGCATTCCGATCGGAATGCTTATCTTAGGAATTTACCTTCGTCTGATCTATCGCCTCTTTGTTGAGACCCCCTCGCCGGCGTTGTATAAATTCGTTGCATACTTGCCAATGCTTACACTTGTAAATTTTGAGGGCTTTTACGCTACTATCCTCCCATCGATAATACGAACAGTTGCAGTTCTCGCGGTTAGTCTGTTCATCGTGAACCTGATCATGCGAACCCGTATCAAGAATTGATGAATTCTAATAAGCAAAAATGGGAATATTTCGGCGAACAGGACCCGTACTTTGGTGTCTCGACGTTCGATAAATTCAAGTCCGCGAATATTGACGATGCAAGCAAGGCTGAGTTTTTCGAAACCGGTGAGGAACATATTGGGAAGGTCATCGCCGAGATAAGACGTGTCTTTGATACTGACTTCTCACCTTCCAAGTCTCTCGATTACGGCTGTGGTGTCGGTCGGCTGGTATTTCCGTTAGCAAAGGTTTCGCAGGACGTAACCGGTGTGGATATTTCCGCCCCGATGCTAGCCGAGGCCGTTGTGAACGCAGAACGGATGGGAGTTTCGAACGTAAAGTTTCAATCGGTCGATGAATTCCTAGCGAACAAAGAAGCCAAATTCGATCTCGTCCACTCACTCATCGTTTTTCAGCACATTGAACCGAAATTCGGACTCGAACTTCTTCGCGAAGTGATACTTCGAATGAAGGTTGGCGGATATGGTGCTCTGCAGTTCACATACGAACATGTTGGAACAACGGCCGAAAAGCTCAGATTTCGGGCGTATCGTGATCTTCCGTTTGTTTATAAACTACGGAATATAGCTCTACGAAAGAAAGACGAGCCATTAATGTCGATCTATTCTTACGATCTTCATAAATTGTTGGCGGTCTTCCGTGAATATGCCGGTGATCGTATCATGATGCACTTCACCGACCACGGATTTTTAGGAGTGACCATTTACTTTCAACGCGTAAAATGAAGACTGTCTTTACAAATGGCGGTTTTGATATTCTGCATCCCGGGCATGTAGACCTGCTGAAACGCGCTCGCTCGCTCGGTGATCGGCTTGTGGTTGGGATCAATAGTGACGAGTCTATCCGAAGAACCAAGGGGAAGGGACGGCCGATAGTAAGCCAAGAAGCCCGAAAGGCCGTTCTGTTGGGGCTCGAGTCTGTTGACGAAGTGGTGATCTTCGACGAACTTACACCTCAGCGTATTATCGAGGAGATCGTACCTGACGTGCTCGTCAAAGGCGGCGATTGGCCGGAGAGTGAGATCGTCGGTGCGGAATTTGTGAGGTCACGAGGTGGCGAAGTTCACTCGCTTCCTCTGCTAGATGGCTATTCGACGACCGCGATCATCGAATCGATGAATTCCACCGCTTCGGGCGAGATATCCGCTATTTCTTCGCTTGATGCCTCGATCGTCGAACATCAAGACGCACTTACGGAGTTCCGAGCGACCTTACAACCACAGATCGAAGAAACGGCGAACGTCATATACGAGACGTTCAAGGCCGGCAAAAAGGTGCTCATTTGTGGAAACGGCGGCAGTGCGGCTGATTCGCAGCACCTTGCGGCGGAGTTCGTCGGACGTTACGAAACCGAACGGATAGCAATGCCCGCGATCGCGCTAACCACAGATACATCCTCTCTAACGGCGATAACTAACGACTACGATTTTGATCGCGTTTTTGTCCGTCAGATCGAGGCTTTGGGGAATGAGGGCGATTGTTTGATCGCGTTTAGCACGAGTGGAAACTCGTCGAACATCATCGCCGCAGTAATGGAAGCTCGTCGTCGCGGAATGACCGTCATCGGCATGACCGGCAGCAGCGGAAAGAAACTCGCTGGACTCTCAGATCATTGCATTATGGCTCCATCTGCACGCACGGCACGCATCCAAGAATGTCACATTCTGATCTGCCATCTATGGTGCCAGCTCGTCGATAGCTACGTCGCGGAGGCTGCACAATGAAGATGCCCGACGTCGCCGGCCGCCGCATTGCCGTTATCGGCGACGTAATGCTCGACCGCTATTGGTGGGGCGAAACCACACGCATCTCTCCCGAAGCTCCGGTTCCGGTAGTTCGTCTCGATAAACTGACCGACGCCGTCGGAGGCGCCGCAAACGTCGCCGCAAACATCGCCGGCCTAGGAGCAACGGCGATCCTCGTCGGTGTGGTTGGAAACGACATCGAAGGTACCGTGCTTTCGTCACTTATCAGTGATATCGACGGCGTTGAATCACGATTGGTTTCCATTGACGGCCGTCCGACAACCGTAAAGACACGAATCGTCTCAGGCGGGCATCACGTTGTACGCGTCGATCGAGAATCTGCCGAAGACGGTGATCTGACCTCGAGCGAGCAGCTTAGATCCGCGCTAGCTGACGCCGAGCTAATTGTCCTATCCGATTATGCTAAGGGCGTCTTGTCTATTGTGACGTTAGCTGCGATTTTCGATCTGGCGCAAGGAAAAACAATAGTTGTCGATCCTAAATCGAATGATCTTTCGCGATACAACGGTGCAGGCATCGTCACGCCAAACGCTAAAGAGGCTATTTCCGCGTCGGGCAAACCTAATTCGGCAGATGCCGGCAGGGAACTTATCGACAAACACGATTTTCAAGCAGTATTGGTCACCGAGGGCGAGCACGGAATGACGCTTTTCCGTCGAGACCATGCACCGTTAAAATATGAGGCAAAGGCTCTTGAAACTTTTGATGTGACTGGCGCAGGCGATACTGTCATCGCGACATTATGTGCGTGTTTGGTCGCAGGCTCGTCGTTGCCTGAAGCTGTGGAGTTAGCGAATATCGCCGCCGGAATTGCCGTCAGCCACGTCGGTACCACGATCGTAACGCGTGAGATGCTTGAGGCGGCTCTATGACTGCCAAATTGACCTTCGTCGAGCGAAAAGCATCATCTTTCGTAAGTATCGAAAGGGTCTTTCGTCACGTAAATGAATCTCTGGGCGATCAGTTTGAGACGTCATTTGTTCAGCTTCCTTACGACAATTCGCTCATCGGGCTGATCAAGAATCTACTATTTTTCGAGCGTCAGGAATCGGACATTTATCATGTCACCGGCCACTGTCATTACATCGCCCTGCGATTGCCTGCCGGCCGGACGGTGCTAACCGTTCACGACTTGTTTTTCATGAACAATCGTACCGGTATTCGTCGTTGGTTCCTGAAGAAGCTCTATCTCGACTGGCCCTTGCGACGCGCAAAATACGTGACCGCAATCTCTGAGGCGACGAAAGCCGAGATAGCAACATATCTTCCCGACGTAGCGGAACGGATCATTGTGATCGAGAATCCGCTAGACCCGCAGTTCGAGTATTTGCCAAAAGAATTCAACGAGGAAAAGCCCGAGATCCTACAGCTCGGAACAGTCGTAAACAAGAATGTTCCCAGGCTGATAAGAGCGCTGTCCGGGTTGCCGTGCCGATTGACGCTCGTTGGAAAGATCGATGAAGAAATATCGTCTGCTCTCAAAAGCTCAAAGATCGAATATCGCACGATAGATCGTCTGGCTGATGATAAGCTAATTGACGCCTACCGAAATGCCGACATTGTGAGCTTTTGTTCGACCTATGAAGGATTTGGTTTACCAATAATTGAGGCACAAGCTGTTGGTCGCGTTGTTGTAACGAGTGATCTTAGCCCAATGAAGGAAGTCGCCGGCGTCGGCACGGTGCTAGTTGATCCATTCGATGAGGTTTCGATACGAGAGGGTTTTGAACGCGTTATCTCCGATAGCTCTCTGAGAAGCATACTCGTCGAAAACGGTCTGTCAAATGTGGCCCGATTTTCGGCGAAACGCGTTGCCGACTCCTATTCTGGCGTTTATCAACGCGTCCTTATGGACAATAATCAACTTTAAGTATTTTGGTTTAACTGTTTCATAGTAATATAGTTACGAAGTCATGAAAGTCTTAGTGTTTGGTGCGGCAGGAATGCTCGGCCACAAATTATTCCAACGGCTTAGCTCGCGATTTGATGTAACGGCTACGATCCGCGGCGAGTTCTCATCGATCGGGCGTTATGGCATATTCGATCCTACAAAGATCGTCGAGAACATCGACGTACGCGAAAGAAGTTCCGTCGAATCTGCGATCGTAGCGGCTCGGCCTGATGTTGTTATTAACGCCGTTGGAGTTATCAAACAGCTTCCGTCGGCGAAAGACGTGATCACAACACTAGAGATCAACGCGATCTTTCCGCACCGATTGGCGGAATTAGGAGCAAAATACGGATTTCGCACGATATCTGTTAGCACAGATTGTGTTTTCGATGGCGTCAAAGGCAATTACACCGAATCCGACATTCCAAACGCTACCGACCTATACGGCAAAAGCAAGGCTTTAGGTGAATTGACGGACGAAAATTGCCTCACGCTGCGTACTTCGATAATTGGACGAGAACTTGGAACGAGCCACAGCCTTGTTGATTGGTTTCTGTCTAATCGCGGCGGTTCGGTCAAGGGATTTACGCGAGCCATTTACAGCGGCTTTCCAACCATCGTATTTGCAGATATAATTGGGGATTTGGTCGCTAACAGACCCGAACTTAGTGGTCTGTATCAGGTGGCGAGCCAGCCGATCAATAAATTCGAATTGCTGAAATTAGTCAACAGTGCGTACGATGCGAATATTGAGATCGTGCCCGAGAACGACTTTGCTATCGACCGAAGCCTTGATGCGGCTAAGTTCAACGAATTGATAGGCTTCAAACCGGCTCCGTGGCCAGAACTTGTTGCCAGAATGGCGGCAGACGAAACAGATTACGACGCTTTCAAATAATGAACGAACTCGAAGGTAAACGAATACTTGTCACCGGCGGCACCGGCTCGCTTGGGCAAACTCTTGTGCGGCGGCTAATGTCGGGTGAAATGGGAACGCCGGCAAGCGTTACTGTTTTTTCTCGCGACGAAGCCAAACAGCACTACATGCGGCTCGATTTTTTGAACCGAGAAACCGCGACTGACGACGTGATCTATGAGAATTCACGGTCATTGCTCAAGTTCCACATTGGTGATGTTCGCGACAGGTCATCGTTGCTTACTGCTTTGCGTAATGCTGACGTCGTGTTTCACGCGGCGGCGCTGAAGCAGGTTCCGTCTTGTGAGTATTTCCCGTACGAAGCCGTCTTGACCAATGTCGGCGGGGCCGAGAACGTCGTAAAGGGAATTCGCGAAAATGATCTGGAAGTCGAGACCGTAATCGGAATTTCGACCGACAAAGCATGCAAACCGATCAATGTGATGGGCATGACCAAAGCTTTGCAAGAACGCGTTATGCTCGAAGCGAATCGCGACAGCAAAAAGACTGTCTATCACTGCGTTCGTTATGGAAACGTCATTGCTTCGCGTGGTTCGATAGTCCCGCTCTTTGTTGAACAAGTTCGAAATGGCCAGCCTGTGACGGTCACGATGCCGGAAATGACGCGATTTTTGCTAAGCCTTGACCGAGCCGTTGACACGGTTTTTGAGGCTATCAGATCGAAACGTCGAGGCTGCACATACGTGCCGAAGGTTCCCGCAGCGAACATTACAGACGTCGCAAAGGCCCTTATAGGCGATAAAGGGAATGAGATCGTTTATACAGGAATTCGTCCCGGCGAAAAGATCCACGAGATCATGGTCTCAGAGGAAGAATGTTTCCGAACCATCGAGGAAAACGGCTATTACGTCATTCTGCCGGTCCTGCCTGAGTTACGCGAAGCTAACGAGCCGCCGCCTGCATTGAACGGCGAGTATTCGTCGCGGGACAACAACATCAGCATCGACGATCTAAAGAACCTTCTGGCAGACGCAAATACCGAGATCCAAAGATTTATCGCCGGCAAATAAGTTTTTATGAAGATAATGACCATTTTCGGGACTCGTCCCGAGATCATTCGCCTAAGCCTCGTGATGAAAGTGCTTGATCAGCACTGTGATCACGTTACGGTTCACACCGGCCAGAATTATGACGAGTCGTTGAGCGATATCTTCATTCGAGATCTTGAAGTTCGTACACCAGACGTTCATCTGGGCATACGTTCAACCTCGTTCGGCGATCAGATCGGACAGATAATGTCGAAATGCGACGAAACCATCGCCGCACACAAACCTGACCGTATTCTCATACTGGGCGACACAAACAGCGCGTTGACCGCAATTGCTGCGGCTCGGCGGCAGATACCTGTATTCCATATGGAAGCCGGAAATCGTTGCTACGACGACCGAGTTCCCGAAGAAGTAAATCGTCGAATCATCGATCACTCGAGTGCAGTTCTGCTGCCGTACACCGAGCGAAGCAAAGAGAACCTCGTTCGAGAGGGAATCGAGCGTGACCGAATTTTCGTTACCGGGAATCCGATCAAAGAGGTACTAGACTATTTCGATCCTCAGATAGAAGCGAGCGATGCTCTTTCGCGGCTAAATGTGCATCCATTCGAATATCTTCTCGTAACGCTGCATCGTGCGGAAAACGTCGATATCAAAGAACGCTTGGTAAGCATTTTCAACGCCTTCAAAACGATCTCAGAGCGTTTTGGAAAAGATGTATTGGTCAGCGTTCATCCTCGAACCGCTGAAAAACTGCAGCAATTCGGCATTGACACTTCAAACTCTCGAGTCCGTTTACTTAATGCGATGGGCTTTTTTGATTTCGTTAAGCTTGAGAAGAATTCGCTCGCAGTATTGACCGATAGCGGCACCGTACAAGAAGAATGTTCGATATTTGGCATTCCGAATGTAACGCTTCGCGACGTGACCGAACGGCCCGAAACGATCGAATGCGGAAGCAATATCCTTTCCGGAGCCGACACGGACACTATTGTGAGATCGGCCGAACTCGCCATCGCTCAGCCGGCGAACTGGACTGCACCGAAGGAATATTTAGCTAACAATGTATCTCACACGGTCAGTAAGATAGTTCTCGGCTATCTGAGCCGCCGAACTCATCACTAAACCCCGCGAGCCTGGATGAAGAAGATACTCGTATTCTGCGACTTTTACCTTCCGAGCGTTAAGAGCGGCGGCGGAATGTGGACGGTTGCTAATCTCGTCGAACGCTTTTGCGACCGTTACGAATTTTTCATCATTACAAGAAATTACGACAGTCCGGGCGACACGAAACCATACGATTCGGTAACAACGAACGAGTGGAACGGTGTCTTCAATGCCAATGTCTATTACGCTGATGCGGCGGAATTAACGCCGAAACGTATTGCGGAACTATTCAATGAGGTTGCTCCCGATTGCGTGTTTATGAACTCCGTATTCAGCACGCCGGTTGTTAAGTATCTGTTTGCTCGACGAGCAGGGCTTGTTGCTGATACGCCGTCGGTGATCGCTCCGTGCGGCGAACTCAGCGAAGGCGCTCTTCGGAGCAAGCGATTCAAGAAAAAGGCGTATCTTACGCTCGCAAGAATTCGCGGGCTTTATGCCGGCCTGATCTGGAAAGCTACAACAGAACTGGAAGCAACGGAGATCCAGAGTGTGTTCGGAAAGGAACTCAAACCGCTGCTCGCTCCGGACCTTACACCAAAGTCGATACTTCCGGGTCTTGATATCTCGCAAAAGCCATTTAAGCAAAGCGGCAAGGTCGATCTGATATTTCTTTCGCGGATCGTGCCCAAGAAAAATCTTAGGTATCTACTAGAATTGCTCCTGAGTTGCGATGAAGGCTCGATCAGACTCCGAATTGTCGGCCCGCAAGAAGACGAGGCTTATTGGCGCGAATGCGAAGCTCTGATCGCTAAGCTTCCGGCTAACATTACCGTTGACGTTGTCGGAACCGTTGAATATGTCCGCGGCCTCGAACTGATGAGAGAAAGCCATTTCTTTGTCTTGCCGACATTGAACGAGAATTTTGGATATGTTTTCGTCGAAAGTATGGCTGCTGGATCGCCGATAATTACAAGCGACCAAACCGTTTGGAGCTCGGTAAACAACAAGAATGCGGGTTGGGCGATACCATTGAATAAAAGCGATCTATGGTTATCAACTATAAAGAATTGCATTGAGATGGATAATGATAGGTTCGCTTCAATGGCGGCGTCTGCTCGTTCAGTAGCCAATGATTGGCTTTCCGATGCCAGGCACGAAGAAGCGACCGCAACTGTTTTGGCAACCGCACTTAATACGGCAAGATGAGTTCGTCCAACAGCGAAAAAAGGCGCCTTTGGGTCGTCACCGAGCTTTACTACCCCGAAGAGACCTCGACGGGCTATTACCTCACGCGTACAGCCGAAGATATGGCTCCGCATTTCGATGTCAATGTCATCTGCGGCCAGCCTAATTATTTTGCTCGTGGCATCAAAGCGCCGTCGTTCGAACGCCACAAGGACGTCAATATTTATCGAGCAGCCGGCACTACTCTCAATAAGAACGTCATCATGTTCAAGCTGATCAACATGATCACACTCGGCATTTCGACGTTTTTCAAAGCGCTGTTCAAGTTCAGACGAAACGATATTGTTCTGGTCGTCACAACGCCGCCCTCTTTGCCGTTCGTCACGGCGACTGCGGCATTACTTCGCAGCGCCAATTATGTGCCGCTCATTCACGATAACTATCCCGAGATATTGTTTGCGGTAGGGAAGTCGTCTGAGAATTCGCTGCTGTCGTCGATAATGGGCTTCGCAAATCGTTGGCTCTACAAACACGCATCGCGGCTGATCGCTGTAGGCCGCGATATGAAATTGTTGCTTGAACGTAAGACAGACGGCCTCGACGTACCGATCGATGTAATTCCGAATTGGGCCGAACTCGAAACCGTCGAACCGCGAGAACGCAGCGAAAACGCGTTGCTTGCCGAGCTCGGTTTACAGGAAAAGCTTGTTTTTCTTTATGCGGGAAATCTCGGTTATCCAAACGATGTTGAGACGATCGTCGAATCTGCGGAACAATTACTTTCGAATAAGGACGTTCATTTTATATTTCTCGGAGCCGGTGTGAAACGCCCTTGGCTCGAAAAGCAGGTGAACGAACGTCAGTTATCTAACATAACGCTGTTAGACCCAAAACCGCGCAGCGAACAGATCGTTTTCCTCAACGCATGCGACGTTGCGCTTGTCTCTCTAGTCAGCAAGATGCGTGGCGTTTCTATGCCCAGCAGGACATACAATATTCTCGCGGCAGGAAAGCCGATGCTTGCTCTAACGGATGATGAAAGCGAACTGGCATTCGTTATCGATGAAGACCGGGTCGGCTGGCACATCGAACCTGGAAATGCCGGCCTGTTCACCGAAACGATTCTTGAGATCGCATCGCGCAAAGCGGAACTCGTTGAGATGGGCAAGCGAGCTAGAGATAGTGCCCTAGAACGTTACTCGCAAAGCACAGCATCAGCGAAATACTTGGAGGTGCTCTCCAAATGCTGATCGTCGCCGTTATCTTAATATTGGTATTCGCAGTGAGCTATTTCGGAGTTTTAGCTTATCGAAGCTTTTCACTGAAGCGCGGCCTGCTCGACCACCCGAACGAACGCAGTTCGCACGAAATGCCAACACCGCGCGGCGGCGGACTAGTAATGGCATTCGTTGCCATTTTCGGCTACGTCGCCTTGTCGCTCGCATACAACACGCAGATCTCTTACGGTTACATTTTAGCGGCATTGATCGTGATCGTAGTGGGCTTTCTCGATGACGTTTTTTCGGTCTGGTTCTTATGGCGGCTGATCGGTCAGTTTGCTGCCGCAGCAATCTTCGTTTCAATTTCAGGTAGTTTTGGGTCTATTTATGTCCCTTTTTTCGGCGAAGTCACATTTCCGGCCGTTGTTAGCGTTATTGTCACGTCCCTTTATATCGTCTATTTCTTGAATGCCTATAATTTTATGGACGGCATAGACGGTATCGCTGGTTTACAGGCTCTTGTAGCGGCTATTTTTTGGCAGTTCATTGCCGCTTCTACGGGGATGTACCCTGCGATGCACCTTGGCGGTAGTCTTGCCGCCGCATCGCTCGGTTTCCTACTGCTTAATTGGCAACCCGCGAAGATCTTCATGGGTGACGCCGGCAGTTCCTTTTTGGGATTCTCTTTCGCTGTTCTCCCGATCGTCGCCCTTGATGGTAGCGCGTCCGGAAACGGGCTACCGCTAACCGTTGGGTTGCTTGTCGTATGGCCGTTCGTATTTGATTCGTTGATCACGCTCGTCCGACGGACATTAAGAGGTGAGAAAGTTTGGTCGGCCCATCGGGAGCATTTATATCAGCGACTTGTCATCGGCGGCTGGTCACACGCTAGAGTTACTACGATCTATGGTGTCTTGGCGCTGCTTAGCTCGGTCGTGGCGGCAACCTATGCTCTGAACACACCTTACTATCTATCAGATTTGCTCGCAGTAACGGTCGCTATTGTGTCTTGCGCAGTTGTTTTCTGGCTTTCAGCCAAATACGGGAGAACGGCATAATTGAAGCGTCACAGCATTGCATTCAACTCCTACGGCGTTAAGTTCTCGATCGTCTCAAACGACGTCGATCTACTTGCATCGGCCTGTAAGACAGCTCGCTCGGCAATGCTAGGCAACCTGATCGAGATAGACTCAGGAACGTCCCGGCATGAGTTGTCTCTGGAGTTGGTGGACGGTGGAGTTCACTTTAAGATGAACGGCCAGGATCACGGTGTTACGCCGTGGCCAAAGCTCGAACATTTTTTTGATACGTGCGTTCGGATACTTGTCGCAGAATTTGCGGAAGGTTTTGTATTCCTGCATTGTGGAGTAGTTGAATGGAACGGAAAGTCGATCCTTTTTCCCGGTGACAGCTTCACGGGGAAAACAACGATCGTCGCGGAGTTCGTAAAGCGTGGAGCAGTCTATTATTCGGATGAGTACGCCATAGTTGACCGCGAGGGCTTAGTTCACCCATTCGCACGTCCGCTCTCGATCAGGCATCGAACCGACCTGTCCATCCGTTTCGACACGCCTGCAGAGACTCTAGGCAGCACGGTCGGAGCAGAACCTATCCCGATCGACTTCATCTTCTTGCTGAATTATAGAAAGAACGCCCATTTTCGGCCTCGTTCACTCAGTCTAGGAGAGGGCGTAATGCAGCTAATGCCGCAGGCAATTCCTCTTCGAGTTAATCCAAAGTTCACACTTTTGCTCTTGAATAAAATATGTGAGCGTGCTAAGGTTTTCAGGAGTAATAGAGGTAATTCGAAGTTTGCTGTCAACAAGATCATAGATCTTATTGACAAAATCGGATTGTAGGATAGAATTTAACAGTCTGTTTTGGTGGTATCCACTTTCGTTTTTTTTGGAGGAGACAATGAACAACGCACATAATCCCATCGCCCGTGAGAGCGGCTTAGTTGTACAAGAAATGGACAACGAAGTTCTTGTATATGACCTTGATTCAAATAAAGCTCATTGCTTAAATGAATCGGCTGCCTTCGTATGGCGTTCGTGTGATGGCACCAACTCGGTCGCTGATATCGTTAAAGAGTTTGACAAGAACTCGAAAGGCAAGGTCTCCGAAGATTTCGTATGGCTTGCTATCGATCAACTCAGTGAGAATGGCTTGCTAAACGCACCCGTCGCAAAGCCTTTTGCCGGCCAATCGCGTCGTGAAGTTTTGAAGAAGATCGGACTCGCATCGCTGGTAGCTCTTCCGGTTGTTGCGTCGCTCGTCACTCCGCAGAGTGCGATGGCTGCAGGCTCATGTGCTTGCCCGGCAGGGAATCCGGCACCTTGTGCTGCACTTACTCCTTGCCCGAGCACTACCAATTGCAACCCCGGCGGCGTCTGTGCACCATAAAGGAAAACTATAAGTATTTCGAAAGGGAGCGGTTTTTAGTCCGCTCCTTTTTTGTTTGCTTCATTTTAGGCTGAGCAATAGAGTTTGATAATCTTTCACAGTGTCGAGCACCCTGACGGTAGAAAACGAAACCGACGATCAAGCAAGGAAATGGTCCGCACTACAAGCAGCCGTAGAAGAACGGTCGATAGGTGCCGCCCTAGCACTCTTTCGCTTAAACGGCATCGAGCCGATCTTGTTCAAAGGGGCGGCCGTTGCACGTAATTACCCTGCAGACAAGATCCGCACCTCGACCGATATTGACCTCGCGTTCTCAGGTGCGGACTTCGATAGAGCTTTTCAGTTGGCACAGGGCGACGGTTACAAAGGCTTGGTCCTCGACATTCATCGCGAATTCAAACATCTCGATACCGTCGATTGGGACATCATCGTCAACCGGTCACAGGTGATCAAGATCGGCGATACTGAGGTCACGGTGCCGTCCGATGAGGACCACTTGCGTATTCTTTGCGTACATTGGCTTGTCGATGGCGGCTATTTTCGCGAACGGCTTTGGGATGTCTACTATGCGGTTCAAAACAGGTCGGCAGACTTCGATTGGTCCGTATGCCTCGACCAAGTTAGCGCCGATCGTAGGCGTTGGATAATATGCACCATCGGGCTAGCTCATCATTATCTACAATTAGATATCGATCAACTTCCTTTCACCGACGAGGCGAAGCGTATTCCCGGTTGGCTCTTACGAGCTGTTGAAAGGGAATGGGCGAGCGGCCTAAGGTTGATGCCGATCCAGCAATTCGCGGGTCAACCGTCGATGTTCTTTCGCCAGATAAAGAAGCGTCTGCCGCCCAATCCGATCACGGCGACTATCGACGTCGAGGGCAGTTTTGATTCGAAATTTCGCTTTCATTATCAGCTTGGATCGATGTTTAAGCGTCTTGGACCATCGATCGGTAAATTCCGTGCATATTTCTCGAGATGAAGGATCCTGGTTATACGATTGCTGTCGAATCCGCTGTCCTCGGTGGAAGCTGTTGCCTTGCAAAGGGAACGCAGATCGTAGACGAACGCCGTGGTTCCGGCGGAATTTCGAGGGCTGAAGACCTACTTGGCGACATCGACGAACTTCTCAAACAGAATTCAGTGCTTCCTGGACAGGTCACGAACTTTGTGGTGTCAGCCGGTCCCGGCAGCTTTACCGGAATTCGGATCGGTATCGCCACGGCGCTTGGTTTTTGTGCCGGGCTTAACACCGTTCCTCTTCAGATCTCATTGTTGGACGCGATGGCGTCCATCTGCGACGGCGAGGGCATAACAATGGTAGCTGTGCCGGCCGGGCGAGGAATGGCTCATGCTCTTATCGCCGAGATCACTGCAAATTCGATCAGCTATCTTTCTCAACCATCGGCTGTCGCATTGGATCAAATGTCGGAACTGGCAAGGGCAGCAGGTTCGTCAAGGATCGCTGCATTTGTCGGCCATTTCGATGAATCTCTGTTTGCTACTTTTGATAAGGACGTCTTACTTTTGCCACGTTCCCCGGCCGCTGCTTTGGTTTCGGCGGCTGTGGACCGGAGAGTTACTGAAACCAGAGACCCGATACTTATTTCGAAAACTCATACCTCATGAACGACGTTCGGATCAGGCCTATCATTCCTCGCGACATCGCCGAACTGATCGAACTCGGTGAAGAATGCGGCCTTAGCCCGTGGACGGCGCAGAACTATCTCGACGAACTCAAGAATCCGGACTCGCTGATGATTCGACTAGAGTCCTCTAACAATTTAACGATCGGCTTTATCGTCGGCCGGCGAGTTCCGGCTGTTGATAACGATACCGACGTCGATGCGGAGATCTACAACATCGCCGTCCGCCCAAAATATCGTAATCGTGGACTCGGCGATTCGCTTTTACTTGAATTCTTGTCAAACTGCGTTGAGAACAATGTCCGATTCGTCTGGCTCGAGGTCAGGGAATCGAACACACCCGCGATCGACTTCTATACGCATCGTGGTTTTTCGGCGATATCCAAACGCCGCTCGTTCTACCGGGATCCTGTTGAGGACGCGCTATTAATGCGGAAATCGTTGATCGCAAAGATTTCACTTGCTTAGAGGTCGCTTTCTGATATAACATCAGGATTAAGCCTGTTACCAAAACGTTAAGGCGCTTGGAAACAGGCCCACGAATCTTTTTGATAAAGTGAGGGAAGACCATTATGGACCTATCTACGCCTGATGCGGTGAGAGACGAGTTGCTCAAAACCGACCCAATGTTTCGAGACCTTGTTCACCAGCATCAGAATTACGAAAATCGTTTAGTCGAATTAGCACACCTTACCTACCCGAGCGACGAAGAGCAGCTCGAAGAATCCACCCTCAAGAAGAAGAAATTACTCGTAAAGGACGAGATATACGAAATAATGCATCGCCATTCGGGCGGACATTAGTGTTGAGTTGTTTATTGTTTAGAATTCGGCGGAGTCGTGACAACGGCTCCGCCATTTATTTTGCAGCCGTTCGACGAGAATCCGACGACCGAGCCATTCACCAATAACACAGGTCCCAGCGGATTTTGCTGTCCGACGACGATCGCGTCAGCCTGAACGCCTAGGGATGCAATGCCAAGCGTTCTACCTTTCTTCGTGTCGATCAGATAGCCGTTCTCAGCACCGAGACTGAAAGCTGCAATTCGAGATCCATCAACCGCAACAGTACCGGCGATACGGCCTTCGAGCCGCTTTTTCCAGATCACATCGCCGCCGCCTGGTCGAATATAGTAGATAAAATTGTCGAACGAAGTAGCGAGCAGGGCATCGCCGAGCGCGGTTACGCTATTCACTGAGGCTCCGGTTCGAAACTTCCAATTTGGGTCGACCGAAACCAATTCGCCACGCTCATTTCCATAAACTACGCCGCTCCGCGTGGCAAACACGTTCTTGGGCAACGAAGCTAACTGCTGTGTAGAAATGATCTCGCCGGTCACAGTCGACATCTTGATCAGTTTGCCGTCGCCGGTCGCAAACGCGATCAGTTCCGTCGAGATAAAAGGTTCGCCGGTAACAGAGCCGGTCGGCACTCGATTCCAGACCGTGACCAAGGTGTTGGGGTCGATCGAGCTTACTTTGCCGCTCGCCGAAACCGAGATCAGGCGGCCGTTCACAGCCTTGATCGACAGCTTGCCTTCGCTGCTTTCGGCGGGCTTTGCGGGAATACCGGTCTCCTTGCTCAGTCGCCAAAGTAGCGTACTGCTTTGCTTTCCGTCCACGGGAGCCGGCTGTGTGACAAGGTGTAATCCGATCGACGAAGTCTCCAGATTCGACACGAGCGTTCCGCCTAATTCCGCCGACCATACTTTCTGTCCGGTCAAAAGGGAAATAGCGACGATCTGAGCCTCGTTCGTCGCGACATACGCCATAGAGTCGTCGATTGTGATCGCCGTAAAAACCTTCTCTTCCGAATAGCTCCAGCACCGTTTCAGTTCGACCTGATCTGACGCCTTATCAAACGCAAACACGCTACGTCCGACTAAGCAGAGGAAACAGGTCGCGATAAGGAGTGAAAATGTTAGCGAGGACAGACGCATTTAACGACAAGGCAAAAGGTGATTTTATCACACGCGGCTTACGTGTTATATTGATGGTCAAACTTCACAAAAAGTTTACGAAAAAGCTTACACACAAGAGGAAATTACTATGTCATTTAACAAGATCATTCTAGTAGGAAATCTGGGAAAAGATCCCGAACTCCGTTACACTCCGCAGGGAAAGGCTGTTTGCAGCTTTTCGATGGCCACGAACGAAAAACGCCGCGACAAATCTGGCGAACTTCAAGACGTGACCACGTGGTTCAAGGTAACGCTGTGGGGAAACCAAGCAGAAACTGCGAACAAGTATCTGGCAAAGGGACGCCCTGTTTATATCGAGGGCCGTCTGCGGCTCGAGGAATGGACCGACCGCGACAATAACAACCGATACACGCTCGATGTACAGGCGACCGACATGCAATTCATCAGTGCCGGCCGCGAAGATGGCGGCGGCTATTCAGGCGGACAACACGACGACCACGACAGCGGCTACACCGGTGCCCCTCAGGCATCAGCAGCCCCGGCGTCAGCACCACCGGCCGCACCGGTCGCAGCCCCACAAGGCGACGACGACATCCCGTTCTAAAGACTTTCAGCCCACGAAAAACACGAAATGCACAAAAGATCTCCTTTTAGTGCCTTTCGTGTTTTTCGTGGGCAAACTTCTTAGATCCATTCGCCCATTTTTCTAAACTTTTGATATCGATCTTCCAGTAGCGTTGCGACGTCTTTCTTTGATAGGTCGTTAATTGCGGCGATGATGCGTTGTTTCAGCGTATTCGCGATCTTGTCATAGGCATCGCCGGTCTTGTCGCCATCGTGGTCGGCGACCGTCCATAGAGCAGGTTCGGGAATGATCTCGTCAATAATGTCGAATTTCTTGAGGTCGGCGGCGGTGAGCTTTAGGCCTTCGGCTGCGTCGGGAGCTTTGGCGGCGTCTTTCCATAGGATTGCGGCACAGCCTTCGGGAGTGATGACGCTGTAGACTGCGTTTTCCATCATCAGCACGCGGTCGCCGATGCCGATCGCAAGGGCACCACCCGAACCACCTTCGCCTAGGACGACGACGACGATCGGAACCGTGATCGATGCCATTTCGCGCAGATTAAACGCAATAGCCTCAGCCTGACCGCGTTCTTCAGCGTCAATTCCGGGATACGCTCCCGGCGTGTCGATGATCGTGATTATCGGACGCCCGAACTTCTCCGCAAGCTTCATTACGCGAAGCGCCTTTCGGTAGCCCTCAGGCTTAGACATTGCAAAGTTCCGATGCCGCCGCTCATTGATATCGCGGCCCTTCTGCTGCCCGATCACCGCTACCTCACGCCCATCAAGCCTCGCCCAACCCGTAACCATCGCCGGATCATCAGCAAACCGCCGATCACCATGGATCTCAGTAAAATCCGAAAATATCGTGTTGAATAGATCGATCGAATAAGGCCGGTCCGGATGCCTTGCCGTCTGTACACGCTCAAATGCCGCAGTTGTCATAAAGGCATTTTACCTCAATCTAAGGTGCATGGCATTCCGACAAACGTATGACAGGCTACGGAGCCCGTCAACGTCCGTTGGTGCACTCTTCAAAGTTGATCTAAAATGTGGTTTGAAAAGCCAAATTAGCACTCTACAATTGATTGAAGAGAATATTGAATGAGACATCATTTTGCAGATTTCTTAGATCGAAATGACGATTATTGGTCGATGATTCCGAACCGAGAAAGATTCGTGTATCGAATCGGAAATTTTCTAGTAGGCGATGACGAAGTAAAGGTAGTAACCATAGGACGCGATGACAAACCGTGGACAAATATCTTCACGTTCCCAAACCTAGAAGAACTAACTCTTCATGAACCTAGCTTTCGACAGCTAGAAGCGGTAAGAGATCTTCCAAAATTGAAGAGACTACGTATCACTCACGCTAGGCCAAAGGAAATCTCGTTCTTGGGTAATTTGCTGGAACTCGAAGAATTAGTACTAGAATATGTTTCGGGCATTTCCGATCTGGGACCTCTTAGTAAACTGCCCAAATTGCGATCGCTTCATCTTGAGAATCTTCGGAGAGTTAACAACTTCGATGGATTGTCAGGCATCAATAGCCTGCTCTATTTGCGAATCGATGGCACACTGGATTGGAAGCAGCCAATAGAGAATTTTGAGTTTCTCCGCGGACTTCCGAATCTAGAAGTATTATCTTTCGGTCAGATAATCAACAAGACCCCATATCCAGCAATGCTACCGGCTCTGGACTTGGGAAAACTGAAACGACTGAAGCTGACCTGGAGTATGTTGGCAGCCGAGGAGTATGCCTTGTTGGAAAGCGGCTTGCCTAACGTAGAAGGTGCACGGTGGGGGCCGTATACGAAATTCAGAATTGGACGCGGTCATGCTGAATGGTTTGAGTTCACCGGAAAAGGAGCAGGAAGGGTCAAGTGCGGTCATATAAATGCAGAACATCGATGTGCCGAGTATGCGTCAAAGTACTCCCTAATGAAGGCAGAAGCCGAACGCACAATCTCGAGGGATGGATGCCAAATTCGGATAGGCAAATCATGAACGCACCGCGAAGGCGACGGAACCCAGGGTTTCGACCGCTATAATTCTGCCTTACAAGTTCCTAACTTTCTTCCACCCGCCTCTGCCGCAGGCTATGGCGGTTCGTAGGTCTCGGAGGCCGATCGTTCGAGTTGAACGCTCATAGAGCAGGAACATGGCCTGAGGTTCGCCAAGCTTTCGAAACGTCTCAATATCAAACGTGATCTCGCCGCTTGGATTTATCGACGACCGGGCCTCGTCCGGTATTCGTCTCGCCGCTACGCCCGCAAATTCTTTCCATTCTCTTCGCATGATACATCAACGTACTGCTAGTAAGTGCATGTGTCAGCTCTGCAACATCTCTCAAATCAAATTAAGACGTGTTGCCACGAATGCACTAATACGAACTCTGGGAGAGGGAAGCCTTATGTTCTTCATTCGTGCCTTCGTGGCAGGCTCTTATTCCTTTTCCTGCCGACCATTCCACCAAACTCGACACAACCGCCGGACGCTGACTTTCAAATGTACACTTTTCGAAAAAACGGGATTAAACTAGATCGAAAATGTGCGATTCTGATCTAGACTAGACGCATTTTCAACGGCGCTAACAGCATTTTCCGCAAAAAAGCACTCGAAATATGGCTGAAAGCCCCATAAACACTGGCCAATTCGTGTCTGATCAGCGCGCAAAAAAAGGCCCGACAAACTGCCGAGCCTTTCTCCTTTTTTCTTTATCCTTTCGCCTTCAGTTATGTTCCGCTTTCCCAGCTGTTCATGTACTCGAGCATTTCCGGTGTAAGCGTGTCGATCGAGACGCCCATTGCGCGGAGTTTGAGGGAAGCGATCTCCTGATCGACCTCGGCAGGGAGGACGTGGACGCCGGCGGCGAGTTTGCCCTTGTGCTTAACGAGGTATTCGGCCGAGAGAGCCTGGTTGGCGAACGACATATCCATTACCGAAGCAGGATGGCCTTCGGCAGCAGCGAGGTTGATAAGACGGCCTTCGCCGAGAACGACAACGCTCTTTCCGTCGGTTTTGATGTATTCTTCGACAAACGGACGACGCATGACCGCAGGCTGCGACATTTCCTTGAGAGCATCGAGGTTCAATTCGAGGTCAAAGTGGCCGCTGTTACAGACGATCGCACCGTCCTTCATTACCTCAAAGTGTTGCTTATCAATAACGTGGCGATTTCCCGTGACTGTGATGAAGATCTCGCCGATCTTCGCCGCCTCAGACATCGGAAGCACACGGAATCCGTCCATAACGGCTTCAATCGCCTTGATCGGATCGATCTCGGTAACGACAACGTTGGCACCGAGGCCGCGAGCACGCATTGCCACGCCTTTGCCGCACCATCCGTAACCAACCGTAACAACTGTTTTGCCAGCGAGCAGGATGTTGGTCGCTCGGATCACGCCGTCAAGCGTCGATTGGCCTGTACCATAGCGATTATCAAAGAAATGCTTGGTCTGAGCGTCGTTTACAGCGATAGAAGGGAAGGTGAGCACTCCGGCGGCGACCATTGCCTTAAGGCGAACGATACCGGTCGTGGTCTCTTCGGTCGTACCGATGAGGTTATTGATGAGCTCAGGCTTTTCCTTGATCATCGTCGCGACAACATCAGATCCGTCGTCGATGATGAGGTTCGGGTTTGTATCAAGTGCTGCTTTAACGTGGCGGACGTAAGTGTCTGTAGATTCACCCTTTATCGCCATGACGGGAATACCCCAATCAGCAACAAGCGAAGCCGCAACGTCATCCTGGGTCGAGAGCGGATTCGACGCGATCAATGTCGCATCAGCACCGCCTGCCTGAAATGTACGTGCCAAATTCGCCGTTTCGGTCGTAATATGTGCACACGCGACCATTTTCACGCCTGCAAGCGGCTTTTCAGCCTCAAAACGCTCGCGGATAAGGCGAAGAACCGGCATTTCGCGGTCCGCCCATTCGATGCGCTGCTTGCCTAGAGGTGCAAGGTTAATGTCCTTGATATCGTATTCCATTGATGTTCCTGGTGTCGTCATATATTTAATGAAAACGCAGGCCGTTAAGCCTGCGTCGTAGTCTTAAGCAGCGGCTCCTCTGTGAGCATCGGCTGCGGTCCTGAGGGCTTCGGCCTTGTCGGTCCGCTCCCACGAAAATTCGTCATTTGCACGGCCAAAGTGGCCAAATCGTGCGGTCGCCTTGTAGATAGGACGACGAAGGTCGAGAGTTTCGATGATCGCTTTCGGCGTCAGCGTGAAATTCTCGCGAACGATATCCGAGATACGCTCGTCATCGATCGTTCCAGTTCCGTGGCTATCGATAAGCACCGAAACAGGCTCCGCAACACCGATCGCATATGCCAACTGAACCGTACATTTGTCAGCAAGGCCAGCAGCGACAACGTTCTTAGCGATATAGCGAGCCATATACGCTGCCGAACGGTCAACCTTTGTAGGATCCTTGCCCGAAAAAGCACCACCGCCATGCGGAGCATAACCGCCGTAGGTATCGACAATGATCTTGCGGCCGGTCAACCCGGCATCGCCCATCGGTCCACCGATCACGAATTTGCCGGTCGGGTTGATGTGGTATTTCGTCTGGTCATCGACCATGTCAGCCGGAATTACAGCGTCAATGACATGCTTTCTGATGTCGTTGCGAATGTCCTCGATATCAAGATCTGCGGTCTGCGACGAAATGACAACTGCCTCAACGCGGAACGGCTTACCGTCGCGATATTCGATCGAAACCTGCGATTTCCCGTCAGGACGAAGGTAGGGAATCGTGCCGTCACGACGAACTTCGCTCAATTTACGAGTCAAATTATGAGCCATCTGGATCGGCATCGGCATCAACTCAGGTGTTTCATTACACGCAAAACCGAACATTAGGCCCTGATCGCCGGCACCGCCAGTATCAACGCCTTGAGCGATGTCTGGCGACTGTGTTCCGATCGCGTCAATGACCGAACAGGTGTTCGAATCGTAGCCGAATTCAGCATCGTTGTAACCGATCTCGTGGATCGTGTCGCGAATGATCTGCTTATAATTGACGTCTGCGGTGGTTGTGATCTCGCCGGCAACAACTGCAAGGCCGGTCGTGACCATCGTCTCACATGCTACACGGGCCGTTGGGTCTTGTGCCAAAATAGCATCCAGGATCGCGTCGCTAACATTATCGGCAATTTTATCCGGATGACCTTCGGTCACCGATTCCGATGTGAATAGAAAATTTCCGTTACTCAATGATTTACCTAGCTCCTCTCAATAAGGCTGACTCAATTGTGATCTGTGATAGATAACAAAACGAAAATAATAGCGTTTTTCTGAACTGATGTCAAAACGACAGGGCACGGTCGGGCATGTCTAAGGGCATACCATATCGACCACACTGTTTGCGTCCGATAATAAAGATTATGTAAAGATTAGTCGATCACCTCAGGCCAGTCGTCAGCGGCCGCTTCGGGGCTTGAGTCGTCCGTCCGATCCGCATGAGCGGCGGCGGACACGTCAAGAACCGATTGCGATACAAATATCTGACAATCCATCCTTAACGCCAGAGCAATTGCGTCAGACGGCCTGGCGTCTAGCATTACAGGCTGGCCCTTGCCATCAACGAGCTCAATTCGCGCGAAAAACGTATTATCAAGCAGCTCCGTTATGACGACACTCGTAGCCGTAAGGCCGCTTTGCAGGATGACGTTCCGTAGCAGGTCGTGCGTCATTGGCCTCTGTGGAGCAACCTTTTCGATCTCCAGAGCGATCGCATTGGCCTCAAATGCTCCGACCCAAATAGGCAGCACGGCCTCGTTGTCTATGCCTTTTAGGACAACGATCGGAGTATTCGTGTTCGGATCCATGATCAGGGCTCCAACCTTAACTTCTATGCTTTTGTCGCTCATCGTTTTACCTAGACCAATTCTCCAAATAGTGAATTTGTCTTTATCTCGTTGATCTTCACATTTACAACTTGTCCAAGCAGATCGTCAGAACCAACAAAATTGACGATCTTATGGCATGTTGAGTGTCCCGTTAGGCCATTTTCCGTTCGCGTCGACCTATTTTCGACCAAAACGCTGACTTCGGCACCTAAATATCGCGTCAGACGTCGATTCTGACTAGCTTTCTGTTCTTTCTCAAGCTCGAGAAATCGAAGCGTTTTCTCGGCATCAGTGACGTCGTCCTCCATCTCGAAAGCCGGTGTTCCGGGCCGAGGAGAGTATCTAAAGATATATGCGCTGTCGTATCCGCAATATTTCACGAGATCGACGCTCTCTTGAAAGTCCTGTTCGGTCTCGCCTGGAAACCCGACAATGATGTCAGTCGTGATCGCAATATCGCGACTCGAAGCTCGTAACCTGTCTATCTGCTTAAGATAGCGGTCTATCGTGTGGCCGCGTTTCATGTGCTTAAGCACTCGATTCGAGCCTGATTGGACCGGCAAATGAACCCAATTACAAAGATTCGGATGCTCTTCGATAGCGTCCACGATATCTTCATGAAAATCGCGGGGAAATGAGGTCGTAAACTTTATTCGCTCAATACCCGTTGCAGCGACTGCACGTAACAATTTAGAAAACGCCGACTTCCCTTCAAATCCTTCAAGTCCTACATTAGATTCCGGCCTGTAACTGTTGACATTCTGACCAATTAGATGGACTTCCCTAACGCCATTTCGTCGTAGTTCAAGGACCTGACGGACGATCTCGGCCGCCGTTAAGCTTCGCTCTCTGCCACGCGAAAATGGAACTATGCAGTAGGTACAGAACTTGTTGCAACCCTCAATTATTGGGACAAACGCGACATACGGCGAATGTCGATGGGTATCGGCGACTGTCCAATCGTAATTTTCTTCGCGCTCACCCAGGTCTATAACGTCAGTTTTGCCCTCGAAGACGCTACTCAAAGCCTTTGCCGCACGTCCGACCGCTCGAGTTCCGAGCACAAGATCGACGCCTTCGATCTTCTTAAACAGCGTGTTGCCTTCGAGTTGGGCGACGCAGCCCATAACTCCGATCACAGGCTTTGGCCGATCAGCGTGTCGAATTCGACCGACGCGCGAATATAGCTTATGCTCGGCTTTTTCGCGAACAGAACACGTATTTATGAGTATAACGTCCGCATTTTCCTCATTTTCGGTCATCTCATAGCCGTTGCCCGCCAAATTCGAAGCCACGCGCTCGGAATCCGAGACGTTCATTTGACAGCCATAGGTTTCGAGATAAACTTTCTTCATAGGAACTCGACCAAAACCCGAAAATGGCAAAAGATCGCGACTTCGTCCACCTTCATCTGCATTCAGATTATAGTCTTTTGCAGAGTACTGTCCAACTAAAGCCGCTCGCGGCTCGATTGGCAGAACTTGAGATGTCGGCGTGCGCGATCACCGATCTCGGCAATATGTATGGTGCGATCTCTTTCTATAACGCGCTGAAAGCAAAGGAGATAAAGGGCATTATCGGCTATGAAGCATTCCTGACGACCAACAGCCGATTCGACCGGAGTTCATCCGTTGGTGCCGGAGAACGCGCGTATTATCCGATCGTTCTTCTCGCTTCTAGCTTCGAAGGCTATCTAAACCTAGCGGCACTAGCATCAAAGGCATTTACCGAAGGCTACTACTATCGGCCGCGCATCGATATCGAGCTGTTATCTCAGCACTCGGCCGGTCTGATCGCGTTGTCTGGTGGTGATTCCGGAATTACGGGCCATTTTCTGTCGACCGGCAACCGCGAGAAGGCGATCGAATACACCGGAATATTGTCAGATATTTTCGGGAAAGATCGCTTTTACCTGGAATTGCAAGACCTCGGCGGTTCCAGCAGCCACAACATCGCGACGATCGACCTATCAAAACACACGGGAATTCCACTCGTTGCGACAAACGACGTCTACTATCTGAATGCAGATGATTCTAGAGCTCGCGAGGCTCTGATCGCGTTGGAATCGGGCCGCACGGTAGGGCCGGCAAATGCAGCGAATTCACTGCGTTATCTTCGTTCTGCCGAGGAAATGTGGGCAATATTCGGCGACGAAGTGCCCGAATCGCTCACAAACACGCTCGCCATCGCCGAAATGTGCGATGTCCATATTCCCCAGGGCGACGAAGTCTCACATCTTCCGGCCTTCCCTATTCCTGCCGAAAACGCCGGAATGACCGAGGCCGAATACCTCGAAAAGGTCCTTTGGGAAGGATTTGAACAACGTAATGCCGAAGAATGGACGCCCATGATGGCGTCGGGCGAACTCAAATACGATCTTGATACATACAAGGAACGCCTTCGCACCGAGATCGCTACGATCACTCGAATGGGCTTTCCCGGCTACTTTCTGATCGTCTGGGATTTCATCAAATACGCTCGGGAGCGAGGAATTCCGGTCGGTCCGGGCCGTGGATCGGCGGCAGGCTCGTTGGCTGCCTACTGTTTAGGAATTACAGATGTCGATCCATTGCAGCATGAGCTTCTGTTCGAGCGATTCCTTAATCCCGAACGTGTCTCGATGCCCGATATTGACATCGACTTCTGCATTCGCGGCCGCGGTGAGGTAATTGACCACGTTACGAAACTTTACGGCCGCGAATCCGTCTGCCAGATCGTGACATTTGGAACGATGGCTTCGCGAGCCGCTATTAAGGACATCGGACGTGTGCTCGGAATGCCTTTCGGCGATGTCGAACGCGTCGCAAAGCTCCTGCCTCCGCCGCGTCGAGGCCGTAATATCAGCATCTCGCAGGCTCTTGAGGAAGTTCCGGAGCTCAAGACGATGTTCGAGACCGATAAGCAAGTTCGCGAACTGGTCGAACTAGCTCAAAAGGTTGAGGGCTGTTCACGCCACACGTCCGTCCACGCTGCGGGCGTCGTTATCAGTCCGAAACCACTGCACGAGCTCGTGCCGGTGGCGATGTCGCCGAAGGAGGAACTCACCAGCCAGTATCCGATGGGCGACCTTGAGAAGGTCGGCATGCTCAAGATGGACTTTCTTGGGTTGACGACGTTGACCATCATTCAGGACTGCCTCGATGCACTGAAAGCGGCGACGGGCGTCGAGATCGATTGGACAAAGATCCCGACCAACGATCCGAAGACGATGAAGCTCTTTGCCGAGGGCAAAACCGACGCGATCTTCCAATTCGAATCTTCAGGCATGCAAGACATCTGCCGCCGAATGAAGCCCGAGCATCTCGAAGACCTTTCAGCACTCAACGCTCTATATCGTCCCGGCCCGATCGACGGCGGCATGATCGACGATTTTGTGGACCGTCGCCGCGGCGTCAAAGAGGTCGAATACCTTGTGCCTGAGGTCGAAGAGTTCCTCAAACCGACGTTCGGCGTCCTCGTCTATCAAGAGCAGATCATGCAGATCGCCCAGAAGCTCGCAGGCTACAGCCTCGGCGACGCCGATCTTATGCGTCGGGCGATGGGCAAAAAGAAGATCGAGGAGATGGCGAAGCACGAGAATCAGTTCATCGACGGAGCCGTTGAGCGAAAAGTGCCGCGAAAGACCGCGAAGCAGATCTTCGACCTGATGTCCAAGTTCGCTGATTACGGATTTAACCGTAGCCACTCGATCGCTTATGCTGTGCTCGCGTTTCGGACCGGCTATCTCAAGGCTCATTATCCGTCATATTTTTACGCTGCCGTTCTGTCGCACGAAGCCGATGACAGTGCCAAGGTTTACAAGTATTCGAGCGAATTGAAACAGCTTGGCCTCGAGCTTTTGCCGCCCGACGTCAACGAAAGCGGCCTCGGTTTCACGCCTCTTCCGACTGCGGTTCGATTCGGCCTCGCCGCGATCAAAGGCATGGGCGTCTCTAGCTGCGAAGGCATCATCGAGGCTCGCAAAGGCGGACGTTTCACATCGCTTTATGATTTTGTGTCGCGTGTCGGGCCTTCGTCGGTCAATAAACGCGGGCTTGAGAGCCTGATCGCGGCCGGTGCATTCGATACGCTGATGCCCGATGGCGAGGTCGTGAATTCTTGGCGTGCGAGACTCACGGCGTCGATCGAGCCTGCGTTGAAACACGGCCAGCGTGCTGCGGAAGATCGTCTCAGCGGTCAGAACGCACTGTTTGGCGGCGGTGATTCTGCCGACAATGACGCGGTCGAACTCTCAGCTGCCGAGCCTTGGTCTGCGATCGATCTATCTAACCGCGAGAAAGCTGCTGTCGGGCTTTATCTTTCGACGCATCCGCTCGAATCTTACTCTGAACACATCGACCGGCTTCACGTGCGCTCGATCGCGGAACACACGCCGCTCGTGCGTGCTGGCGATAATATTCGAGTCGTCGGGCTCGTTGCCGGCGTGAGCGTAAGGTTCAGCAAGAAAGGCAACAAATTCTGCACCTTCCGCCTCGAAGACCGCTCCGGTGCTGCCAAAGGGCTGGCTTGGAGCGAGGCTTACGGCAAGTTTCAGGAGCTTTTGGCCGACGATCAGATCGTCGTCATCGACGCAAAGGTCGAAGCGATCGAGGGAACCGAGATGACGCTCATCGTCAATGAGGCTGCGGCTCTTGCCGATATTTCCGCCGCCAACGCCGCTTCCTTGGTCGTAGCCGTGCCGCCAAACCTCACCGACGAACGCTCGCTCGAAGACCTCTACGTTCTCCTCACCAAAAACCCCGGCCGCAGCTCCGTCACCCTCGATCTCACCGTCGACGGCGTCACCGTAAAACTCGCATCCGGCGAACGAGTCTCCGTCTCCCGCCCGCTAGTCACCGAACTAGAATCCAAAGGCTGCACCGTCGCGTGGAGTTAGACGCGGACTCGAGTCACCTCGAACAAGGCCGCCCTGCCCTGTGGTTTTTTTGAAAAAAACTTCGTCATTTCGCGGAAATCAAGATTTCTAACGGAAAAGGGTT
>JAEUQI010000280.1 GCA_016789145.1 Blastocatellia bacterium
GCCTCGTCGATCTGCTTGCGGCCCTCGAACAGCGTGTCCAAACGCCCGTTGATCGAGTTCCGCGTCTTCTCGATCGCCCGATTGAACCGAACCCCGATCTCCCGCTCCGCCGCCGCCTCCTGTGCCTGCAGCTCCTCGATCGACCGATCCAGCCCCAACACCGAACTCGAAAACGGATCTTCCTTCTTCCTACGCCAAAACGCCATAAATTCCTAAATCGCCCACGTTAGCGAAAGATAGAGTATAGAAAATTGCGTGCCTCTTGGCTATGCCCTGAACTGATACCTCGATATGAGTTGCCACTAGCTTTAGCTAGTGGGAGATGCAGGAAAAATGTTCAGGGCTTTAGCCCAAACAGGCATTGCGGGCTAAAGCCCGCTCAAGTTCAATATGCAACGCTGTCCACTAGCTAAAGCTAGTGGCAACTTATAAGAACGGCAGAGCCGAAGAAATGACAGCGAACGCATTTGCCCGCAGGGCATTTGGAAATTAGCCCGATGCGTGAGCGTCGGGGAACGCGGCGACGCATTGATTCCGCGTCTCGCAGAGACGCCGCGACGTACGCGTCACCTACGGCGACGGGAAATCAGGCGGCCGCATCAACCCGAGGCT
>JAEUQI010000281.1 GCA_016789145.1 Blastocatellia bacterium
GAGCGGATTCGAACCGCTGACCTCATCCTTACCAAGGATGTGCTCTACCAACTGAGCTACATGGGCGAGACTATTGAGTTTTGCGCGAAGAGCGGGAGACGAGGTTCGAACTCGCGGCATTCAGCTTGGAAGGCTGACGCTCTACCAACTGAGCTACTCCCGCAAGGAGTGGATGGGGAAGGATTCGAACCTTCGAAGCGGTGACGCGGCGGATTTACAGTCCGCTCCCTTTGGCCAACTCGGGCACCCATCCAGGGATTTTTGTATGTCGGGAGCCCGTGAGGGCCGAAGTTCGAGGGGGTCTGGCGAGAGAGCTGGCGATGGGACTTGAACCCGCAGCCGCCTGATTACAAATCAGGTGCTCTACCATTGAGCTACGCCAGCGAGAGCGAGGGCCTCCTGCCTGAGGGGATGGCAAAGCTTCGGGTCCGTGTGGGCCCGAAATTCGTGGAGGCGGTGTATAACCGTCGATCGCGGGGGGTGTCAAGCCGCGCCCGTGCCCGGGAGGGCAATTCCACGAGGACATAAGTGAGCTGACTCGCGGGTTTGCGCCTGCGGGTCAGAGGGGGGTGGGCTCCGGGACGAACAGCTTCCGGTCCAGCGGGCTGGG
>JAEUQI010000282.1:0-254 GCA_016789145.1 Blastocatellia bacterium
GAGAGTGTTCTTGTCGGCTGGCGAAGAGACACCCTCCCTACCGCTCAGGTTTCCGCCTGGAGCGTCAACCTTCTCAAACGGCCCCGCCGCGAACGCGAAGACGTAGGTGCTGATTGGTTTTGTTACTTCAAAAAATCCAACATTATATTCGCTTGTGCCCTTATATTTCCCATCGAGAAGATCTTTGCTGGTCCAGGACTCGAACTTTCCACCAGAATTTGAAACTATCTTCCATGTCGCTGGTGCAGTGACAA
>JAEUQI010000282.1:264-607 GCA_016789145.1 Blastocatellia bacterium
TCCGGCTGATCGAACACCGGAAACGCCGTGCTCGCGTCCGAGGGCACAAAGAGCGAATAGACATACTCCGACCCGTCCTCTTTATCCACATACCGCGTGATCGCCGACCCACTGGTCAGTATCGGCGAGGTGAAATCGAGCTTGATGACGTTCTCGCCGATGACGACATTATCGTAAAAGATGAGGTGCTCCTTAATCTCGGCGTAGTATCTTGAGATCCCGTCTTTAACGTATTGTGGGCGATCAAATAAAGCAATTCGACCATTGATCGTGACGTTTGAGATCGTCGATTTCTCTTCATGCCCTTTGATCTTTCTCCAGTCGAGAATTATCGGCGGGATCT
>JAEUQI010000283.1 GCA_016789145.1 Blastocatellia bacterium
CATATCAACAACGCAGGGATGATTGCGACGCAATGACTCAAGCAAAAACCAATGCTGCTACGGCAGGCGATCAAGTAATCGAAAAATACCGGATTACCCGCGAACCTTTTTATCTCAACATTAAAGACGAAGTTGCGCTGTTTGAAACCGCGCACAAAGCCAAACTGCCCGTGATGCTTAAAGGCCCAACGGGTTGCGGCAAAACCCGCTTTGTCGAAGCCATGGCCTACAAACTGGGGCTGCCGCTAATCACCGTGGCCTGTCACGAAGATTTGTCGGCCACGGATCTGGTCGGTCGCTTTCTGCTCGAAGGCGAAGAAACCGTCTGGCACGACGGCCCGCTGACCAACGCCGTACGCCACGGCGCGATTTGTTACCTTGACGAAGTGGTCGAAGCACGCAAAGACACCATCGTGCTCATCCACCCGTTGACCGATGACCGCCGCATCCTCCCGGTTGAAAAACGCGGCGAAGTGCTGACCGCACCAGACAATTTCATGCTGGTCATTTCCTACAACCCTGGCTATCAAAGCGTGCTCAAGGATTTGAAACAATCCACCCGCCAGCGTTTCCTGTCACTCGAATTTGACTATCCGCCGACCGAAG
>JAEUQI010000284.1 GCA_016789145.1 Blastocatellia bacterium
GACCTTCATCACCGCGTCCTGCACATGGGCGGAAACGATGCCGAGGTCCTCTTCGTCGAGGGCAAGCAGTTTGAGCAGATCCATCGGGACGCCGTCGGCCTGTCGTTGCGGTTCGGCCTAGTTATGCGGTCTTTGCAGGTCGCGCAACCGGCGGGGACATTGCTGCGCTTCGAAGGCCGCAATCGCAGCGAAGCTGCTATGAAGGATTTCCCCCTGATTCTCCTTGTCGCAGCAGATGCCTTCCAAAGCCCTCGAAATCCTCAAGACAGTCTACGGCTACGAAGCCTTTCGGGGACCGCAGGCCCGCATCATCGAGCATGTCATCGGGGGCAACAACGCCTTCGTGCTGATGCCGACGGGCGGCGGGAAGTCGATCTGCTACCAGATTCCGGCCATCGCCCGGCCAGGCATGGGCCTGGTCGTGTCGCCGCTCTTGGCGCTGATGGCAGACCAGGTTGCGGCCTTGCGGCAGGCTGGCGTTAGGGCTGCGGCGCTCAATTCCGACCTGCCGGCCGACGAGCGGCGGGCGCTGTGGCGCGACATCCATGGCGGCAATCTGGACCTGCTCTATGTCGCGCCTGAAACGCTGCTGCGGCCGGGCGT
>JAEUQI010000285.1 GCA_016789145.1 Blastocatellia bacterium
CATGTCCGTGGATCTCGTAGTACATATTCAGCCCGTTAACCGGAGCGTAGCCAGTGGTTGGTTTTTGCTGGGCTGGTGCGATGCCTGAGACCAATAAGATTATGAGGATCGATAGGGTCAGAACCGGGAGCGATAGCGACTGGGTTCTTCGGGGGCAGATATTATTCAAGTTGGAAAAGATGTTATTGTCTGGCATATTCGTTTCTCTTAGACGTTTTGTTGATCACCATTCAAGAACCCAGTCGCTATCGCTCCCGGTTCTGACTCTAGTCCTCCGCGATCTGCGGAGCTCCGCCCATTACATCGCCGTCGCGTTCATACGTAATGCAGACGATACCTTTTGGAGCTATCTGGCTGCTGGTTACTTTGAATGCGGCGGGGATCGTTCCGTCCTGGAACAGGCGTTTGCCCTGGCCGAGCGTGACTGGGATTATCATGAGCTCCAAAGCATCAACGAGGTCGGCCTTGAAGAGCGTTTGCAGCATGTCCGCACTGCCGAAAACGTGGATGTCGGGTCCGTCGGTTTGTTTTAGCTCGCTCACCTTTTCGGCGAGGTCGCCGCTCAGGAAAACGCTCGGCTGCCAGTCGCTCGAGGTTCGT
>JAEUQI010000286.1 GCA_016789145.1 Blastocatellia bacterium
AAGGCAGAGAGAACGCCATTGATGATATTTGCAGGAAAGGAATATGGGACCGGCAGCTCTCGCGATTGGGCAGCTAAAGGCACCGCACTTATGGGCGTAAAGGCAGTTGTCACCGAATCATTTGAGCGTATTCATAGATCTAACCTCGTCGGGATGGGCGTGCTGCCTCTTCAGTTCAATGAAGGCGTGACCGCACAGACACTGGGCCTCGACGGAACCGAGGTCTTTGATCTGATCGGCCTTGAGAGCGGGGAAGTTAAGCCTCGGCAGGAAGTAACCCTCCGGATCACTAGATCTGGTGGCGAAATCGTTGAGACGGCTTTAACGCTAAGGATCGACACGCCGATCGAGATCGAATACTACAAGAACGGCGGAATTTTGCCATATGTTCTCAAGCAGCTCATCGCCTGAAAGTTCTTGTAATAGTGTGGGTTGAATGTTAGATTTACGTATTATTTATTGGTTTTCGCTGTGCCGTCCCTTCCGGCCGTCTTTGAGTAGAAAAAAATGAAAAGATCGCTTTCGGTTGCCGTATTGGCTTGCTTGCTAGTTTCGGCATGTGTTCCGTCGTTCGCTCAAAGGGCGAAAAGCGACGATGC
>JAEUQI010000287.1 GCA_016789145.1 Blastocatellia bacterium
TGTTGGCGATGGCGGCGTCCGTGGCGGCGGCGCAGGAACCCGCGGCGCACTTCGACGCGATCGTGGTCGACGGCCACATCGACGTGCCCTCGGCCATGCTCGACGTGGGCTTCGACATCGGCAGCCGCGGCGACCGGCCCGGTTGCACCGACGTCATGGCGGCCTATTCCGGTTCGCTGCCGCGGCGCGATGACGGCAACTACTGCACCCACTTCGACCTCGACCGGGCACGCAGCGGCGGGCTGGACGCGGCGTTCTTCTCCATCTACGTGGCGGCCGACTACGTGGGCAAGGGCGCGGCCGAGGGCGGTGGGCCGGCGCGGCGCGCCTTCGACATGATCGCGGCGGTCAAGGACCAGGTCGCGGCGCACGCGGACCGCGCGGTGCTGGCGACCACCGCGGGCGACGTGCGACGCGCGGCGCAGGACGGACGCTTCGCAGTGCTGATGGGCATCGAGGGCGGCTACGCGATCGAGGACAGCCTGGCGCTGCTGCGCGCCTTCCACGCCCAGGGCGTGCGCTACATGACCCTGACCCACACCCGGCACACCGACTGGGCCGATTCCTCGGGCGGCCTGTACGGCCCGATCGCCGGC
>JAEUQI010000288.1 GCA_016789145.1 Blastocatellia bacterium
TGGGCATAACATTCGGCGTCGGAGTAGTTTTCGGAGCAACGATCGGCTGGCTCCTGGGTCACAGAGCCAAAGAGCAATAGGGTAATTAGTTTCGGCTATTCTTGTGGGTCAAGCTTATCGATCGCCAAGGCGAGCGCAATGTCAACGTCTGTAACGCCGCCGCGGTCGTGGGTGGTCAGGGCGAGCTCGGCGTAGCCCCAGCCGAATGTTATATCAGGGTGATGATCGGCGGCCTCGGCGAGGGCGCCGACGCGGTTTACGAACTCCAGTGCCTCGGCGAAGTTTGGGAAAGAGTAGCGTTTCGTCAGAATGCCGGAGATCCGGTCGCTGCCGCTCTCGGTACTGACAGCGGTCCAGCCGGCGAGGGTTGAGAGAGCGGTGGATAGTTCGTTGGGGGTTAGGATCTGTCGCTGCATATTTATGACCTCGGCCAGAGGAAGCCTAGCCTTCAACCACCCGCTACCGCAGGTGGTTCTGACTCTATATTTTACGCTATACTAACTGTTTTGAGTTACACCTCAAAGGTATACGTTAAATGCAATTCTGGTCAAAGTTAGCACTTATTTCTATCTTCGCTTTTGGCATTTCGTGCGGGG
>JAEUQI010000289.1 GCA_016789145.1 Blastocatellia bacterium
CCATAGAGGGAATTTTTATGAGTATAGCTACACAAGAACTCGACCTGAGATTTCCGATCGGAAAATTCGACATCGCAAATTTTCCGTCCCGAAGCGAAAACGTCGAAACGATCGCCGAACTTCCGTTGAAATTAAGAACGGCGGTTGACGGTCTTTCCGACGAACAGCTCGATACGCCATATCGTCCGGACGGTTGGACATTACGGCAGACCGTTCATCACATTGCCGACAGCCATATGAACTCGATCATTCGGTTCAAACTCGCATTGACCGAAGACGAGGCCCCGACTATTCGGCCATATTACGAAGACCGCTGGGCGGAGTTGGCCGACAGTAAGCTGCCGATCGATATCTCGCTAAGCATCATCGATGGTGTGCACGCCCGATGGGCAGAGTTATTGAGAAATATGTCCGATTCAAATTTCGCAAAGGAATTCGTTCATCCGGAAACGGGGAATTGGACTCTCGAAAGAGCTCTTGCTCTGTATGCGTGGCACTCGAAGCATCATACGGCTCACATAACCGGCACGCGTGAGCGGAAAGGCTGGTAGGCCGATGGACAAGTTGCAATGGAAAATGGACAATGCATTGTTG
>JAEUQI010000028.1 GCA_016789145.1 Blastocatellia bacterium
CCGATTTCGGTTGCGAAGTATCCGTGATCCGCACGCTAATGTTTGGTCGTATGTCTTTCAACAGCGTGTGACGGTTGAACATTCGGGCGGACGTGCGACCAAGATCGTCGAGATGCATCTGGACGAAGGCGACTACAAAGTATTTGAGCAATACGGCGGACGCCAGCAACGAAATAGCGGAAACGAGATACGTAAGAATCGCTATTTCCATGATTATGACAACCACGCGTGGCGGTTCGATGTTTACCTAGGCGATCCTACCGGCGTGATCATTGGCGCTGTCGAGTTTACCGATATGGCAGACAGCGAGCGGTTCGAGCCGCCGCCGTTCGCGGTGATCGAGATCACCGGCGACGATTTTTTTGACGGCAGGAATCTAATAACGAAGACCTCCGACGAAATTCGTGCGGAGGTCCAAAGACTTAGTTCGATGATCGAACCGATGATTGATGAATAGTTACTGTTTGCGAGGCGTCATCGGCACGTTTCGCTCAAGCGAATCCCAGATCTGCAAATAGATCTTTGTTTCACGCGGAATGAGCGTCGCCCAATCCTGGCCGCCACGATTGATGTATCCGGGCAGACGTGCGGGATTTGAATTGTAGCCGGCAGCCATCAGATGTTCAGGCCGAGCCCAGCCTAAAGCAAGTGCATTCTGAACCGAAGGACTTGCCGCAAGATCGTTCCAGGTCATTTGCATGTAAAGCAGCATCGCTCGGCAAGCGTTGACGTGGTTGCGCATGCCTTCGACAAAGTCGGGCATGAGGTTGGCGTTAGGGAAGCGAGCACGCACCATACGATACGTCGGAGCGATCATCTGCACCATGCCGCCGGCACCGGCCGAGCTGACGGAATAACGATAGGTCTGGCCTTCGTTCAGAGCAAACAGAGTAAAGATGTCGTTGTAAATATTTCCGTGAAGTTCGGTGCGAAAACGCAGATGATCGACGTGTTCGACGGTCGCCAGACGTTCCGCCATATCGGCGATCTTTGGTTGGATCGGATAGCCCATCGTTCGCAATTGCTCGCGAGCGATGTCGATCGTATTACGAACGTAGAATTTGCCGGCGTTTACAACCTCAGGCGTGATCAGCTCGGGATGGCTCGAAACGTAATATGCCATTTCCGAGAAAACACCGCGATTTTCACGCGGATATTGCACCATTAATGGATAATGCTCGTTGCCGTTCTGGTCGGTGATGATGACCGGCGTGTTGACGCCATTGCCGCGGATCGTTTTTGAGAAAAGTGTTTTGCCATTTGCCGAAACAACAGGAGTTACTAGACCGTGACCTAAAAACTGATCTTTCGTCAGCACATAAGAATCGATCTGCCGCGTTCGCATATCGTAGAATGCCACGCGAATTAGGGTCGTGAAGTTCACCGGCTCAGCTGACGCGATCGTCAACGGACGTGCGACGAGATAACGGCGTGCTTCGGCTAGTTTGGACTTGATCTGTGAAAAAGCGATCCCGTTTCTATTGAGATTGCTGACCTGAGGAATTGCTTGCGGTGTCGGCGCCGGCTTGATTGGCTGGCCTACGATGATCGGAGTTGCCATCGGTTTGGGTGCAACCTGTACCGGTGTCGCCGTTGGTATCGTGTTCGTAACGACTACTCGCGACTGCGAAAAAGCTGCGGTTGCGGACAAAAGCGTGATTCCGAGGACGGCAATTCTTTTCATAATTTGTGATCGGAGAGTCGCTGACAGGCTTGTTATCTCAATTTTGGTTCGTCAGCAGGTATAAGATTCGCTCATTCGATATGCGGTTGTCAACAGTTTTTGAAAAAATTATTGATATCACAAAAAATGCTTATAGATATTTCGGCTCGTTTACTGATCGGCGTTATTGTGTAAACTATTGATTTGCCGATAGATTCGGCGTTCGGTTTGTATGAAAAGACTATTTGGAACCGACGGTATCAGAGGTGTCGCGGGCGAATTTCCGCTAGACGCGGCGACTGTTCGTATGATCGGAACTTCGCTATCGAGGCAATTCGAGGCCAAACTTGGCAGGGCTCCGCGATTTGTGATTGGCCGCGATACCAGGGAATCGGGAAGTTGGTTGGAAGAAGCGATCGCGAGTGGTGCGAGTGCTGCCGGAGCCAAATGCGAGTCGGCGGGCGTGATCACAACGCCGGGCGTTGCGTATTTGACCGCGAAACTTGGCTTTGACGCCGGTATTGTTATCAGTGCATCGCATAATCCTTATCAAGACAATGGCATCAAGGTCTTTCTTCCCGACGGACGAAAGCTCGACGATGTGACCGAACGAGCCATCGAATCCGACATTGCAGCGGGCATTGGTGCCGGAACCTCAGTCGTCGAATCGAAAGAGTCTTCGGAGCATCTTGCTGAGTATCAGGCTGATTACATTGAGCATCTTCGAGCGGGCGTTCCGGGACTTTCCCTTGTAGGACGCAAGATAGTCATCGATTGCGCGAATGGTGCGGCGTCGCATTTAGCTCCTGAGTTGTTCGCGTCTTTGGGCGCTGAGGTCGTTGCCATACACAATGAGCCGAATGGCGTGAACATCAACGAAGATTGCGGTTCGACGCATATTGATGACCTAAGAGAGGCTGTTGTCGTTCACCGAGCTGATCTCGGGATCGCTTTCGACGGTGACGCAGATAGAGCATTGTTCGTTGACGAGAATGGCGAGATCGTTGATGGCGACGCGACGTTGTGGATCATTGCTCGGAAGCTGCACAATAACGGAACATTGAAAGCCGAGAAGGTGATCGCGACGGTAATGAGCAATATCGGTCTGCAGAAGGCGCTGGATTCGATCCGCGTTGAGCTTGTCCGTACCGATGTCGGTGACAAATACGTCCTCGCTGAGCTACTAAATTCCGGTGCCTCGATCGGCGGCGAGCAATCGGGCCATATCATTTTCCCCGAGATCGGACTCGTCGGTGACGGTATGATGACTGCGCTGTTACTGCTCGAAGCGGTTGGCGATCGAACGTTAACCGAAGCGATCGAGGGCTTTACGCAGTATCCGCAGACGCTTGTCAATGTTAAGGTCGCGAAGAAAGTGCCGTTCGAGGAACTGCCAGACGTTGTCGCCGCCAAAGGCGAGATCGAGCGAGAGCTACACGGCGAGGGCCGCCTATTGCTTCGCTATTCAGGCACCGAAAACCTCGCTCGCGTGATGATCGAGGGGAAAGATCAGAGCGAGATCGAGCGAATGGCGCATAGGTTAGCTGAAGTAATTAAACTAAGCCTGGAGCAGTGAACGATGGTTGTTTTTTTGTATCGGTGGCGGCTCAAGAGCGGAATGGAGCAGCAATTTGCTGACGCTTGGGCGGTTGTCACTAAGTATCATCTAGAGCATTCGAAGTCGCTTGGCTCACGACTACATAAAGGTAGCGATGGTATCCATTATGGTTATGCCTGCTGGCCGGATGCTGAAACAAGAAAGGAGGCCTTCGAGAAACCATTCGAGATGCCCGAGTTTGGTTTAATGCGTGAAGCGATCGAGGAATCTTTCCCCGCAGTCGAATTGAATGTTCTTAATGACCTAATTTCTGCCCGAAGCAATGCGTGAAATAAAGATAAAATTTGCCGAGCGAAGCTCAGACTATGCGATCGCGATCGGAGGCGGTCGTATTTCCGGCGTAGGTGTGTGGGCCGCAGCAACGCTTGGTAATATCGGCAAAGTCGTCGTCATTTCGAACACGACGGTTTTCAAACTATACGGCGACGAGGTCGAGCGTTCGTTAAACAGCTCGGGATTTAAGACCTCTCGTTTCTTGATGCAGGATGGCGAAGAGTTCAAAACGCTTGCTACGGCGACTAAGGCTCTAAAAGCAATGTCCACAGTAGGGCTTGAGCGTACTGATGCAGTTGTTGCACTAGGCGGCGGAGTGGTCGGCGACCTCGCCGGATTTGTGTCTTCTATATATCTCCGAGGAGTCAGGTTTTTGCAGATCCCGACAACGCTACTGGCAATGGTCGATTCGTCAGTCGGAGGCAAGACAGGCGTTAATGCAGCGTTTGGCAAGAACACGATCGGTTCGTTTCACCAGCCGGCCGGCGTGCTCGTTGATACCACTGTCCTCTCGACTCTGGCTGAACGCGAGATGACAGCGGGACTCTGCGAGATGGTAAAGCATGCGGTGCTCTCTGGACCGAAATTGATGAATGAAACTCGGCTCTGGCTCGCGGACCGCGAGGATACCCTGCTGAGGAGGCTGATCGCCGCAAACATCCTATTCAAAGCAAAGATCGTCGCGGGTGACGAGTTTGAATCGACCTCGCGGACGGACGCGCGCTCGAGAAAAATACTGAATTTCGGTCACACGCTTGCCCATGCTTTAGAAAAGGCCACGAACTACTCGTATTTCCGCCACGGCGAGGCTGTTGGATATGGAGTGCTGTATGCCGCGGAGCTTTCAAAATCTCTTGCTTTTCTTGATAAGAACGATGTAAAATTGTTATACGATGTTGTGCACCGTGGCGGCCCCTTGCCGTCATTAGCCAATATCGATTTCGACAGTGTGTTCGAGGCATTTCGTTCGGACAAGAAGAATGTCGCGGGATCTTTGCAAATGATCCTATTAAAAGGACTCGGCCGTCCGATTATCGTAAGCTCCGATGGCATTTCCCGCCGTCAGCACGAGGCCGCATTCAAACGCATCGACAAGTTTTGATCAAGGCACACGGTTCTCTCCTGCCTTGGGGGAGCGTCCAAAAATGAGAAAAGATTTCAAAGAACGAACTGGCGAACGCGGCAGCGCGGGCGTCAAATTTGTCATCGCCTTACTGGTGATCGGCCTTACTGCGAACGCGGGCTACAACTATATTCCCGTTGCATACGAGGCGGAATCGATGAAATCGGAGATGTCGACCGCGGTTTTGCAAGGCATTGCGATGCCGGGGAAGATCAATCCGGTTGACAACGTGAAAGCGCGTATTCAGAAAGCCATGCAGATCGCGGCTTTACCGCAAGACGCGACTTTGACCGTCACCCAGAACGGCAATGCTATCAACGCTCGAGTCGCCTACGTACGCGAAGTGTCGATCTTGCCGTTCGGAATATATCGATATCGATACGTTTTCGACCATACGGCTACGCCGACAGGATTTTTGCTCAAACAGGCCGGAAGCTAAACCGCCGCGATCATCTCGCGTATCTTAAGCGGCTGAATTTGGATCAGGCCTTCAGGTGCGTCGGCGAGCCAAGTTGAGGGACAAACGCCGCACGTAGTACATTTTTCGACAGCCGGACACGGGAGGCTTGAAAGAGCTTCGCGTGCTTTTTCATGTTCGGTCCTAAGAAACTCAAACGATAAGCCCGAATCGACGATCGACCATGGCAGAAATTCGTCATACGAGCGGTCTCGCGAAGTGTGAAACGCCGGATCGACGCCTGTCTCTCGCAAAGCTCGGTCGAGGTCGCCATTGAACCTGGCGGCCGCATCAATGACCTTCGCAACGGTTCGATCGCCAGAAGAGTACAACGCTTGTTCATGAGCGATACGAGCCGACATAAATCGAACATCGACGTTCGGGATCCGCGAAAGGCCCTTGCAGACGTATTTGATGCGACGCTTTAGCTCGCGTTCGTCGCAAATCGCGTCCCATTGAAGCGGCGTGTTCGGTTTTGGAACAAAGCCATTGAGCGACGGGATTATCTTGCCGGCGCGACCGATCTTTTTGCCGGCTTCGAGCATTCGGTCTTTGATTCGCTCTACGAGTACGAACATTTCGTCGAGGTCTTCCTGGGTTTCGGTCGGCAGGCCTACCATCATATAGAGCTTGATAGTGAGCATTCCGCGATCGAAGACCGCGCCGCATATATCTACGATCTCGTCGTTGGTCAGATTCTTGTTGATCACTCGACGCAGACGGTCGCTGCCTGTTTCGGGTGCGACGGCGATCTGTTGATCTTTTGATTCAACGAGAGCATCAAGTAATTCTTCCGAGATCTGATCCAGGCGGAGGCTCGAAACCGAGATGCGATAGTCCATCGCCCGCAGTTCGCGGAGAATGGTCGATATCTCGGGATGGTCGCAAACTGCCGTAGAAACAAGCCCGATCTTGTCGGTCTTGTGACGCCATTCGCGAGCCTTGTCTAATATATCTTTTGCGGGTACGACGCGCGGCGGATAATAGTTGTATCCGGCCCAACAGAACCGGCAGCCTTGCGAACAGCCCCGAGATATCTCGACCAATAGCCTGTCGCCCATTTCAGCCTCGGGCGACCAAACCGATGTCGAAGGACAGAATGTTTCTTGGCTAACAAGGAAATCAGCAAGCTCAGTTTCTCCGCGCTTTAAAGCACGTCGCAGGGTTCCTTCTTTCGGATTTACCGATGCCAGTGCACGTCCAACTCGACGCGGGACGCCTTCTTGATTTGGAACGTAATCGAAGACGGTGCCGTCATCGTTGTAAATGACATCGTAAAACTCAGGTACATAAAAGCCTCGGCCGATGCGAGCGAGCGAGAGCAATACGTCTTCGCGAGATTCGTTCTCGAAAATGGCGTCGATCAATTGATACGCGAGGATCTCGCCTTCGCCGACAGCGATCACGTCTGTAAAGTCAGCGATCGGCTCCGGATTCAGGAACGAAGCTGCTCCGCCCATTATCACGAGCGGGTCGAAATGCGTACGTTTTGCCGAGAACACCGGAATGCCCGACATCTGCAGCATCTTCGCCATGTTCAGATAATCGGTCTCGAACGAGATAGAGAACGCGACCACGTCAAAATCACGAACGCGAGATTGCGACTCAAGCGACAACAGCGGCGTATTCGTGCGTTCGTATTCGCGAAGTTCGTCAGCGTCAGGCAGGAAAACTCGTTCGCAAACAACGCCGGGAATCGCGTTGAACAGCTCGTACATTGTGTGCAAACCAAGGTTCGCCATGCCGATCGCGTGGGTGTTCGGATAACAAAGTGCGATGCGCAGGTCTGCATGGCCGCCGGAACTATAGCCAGTTTCGGCGGCGAGTTTCTTTCTGTAGCTGTCGATGATCTTTCTACTCATCTAAAGATAAACGATTAGGTTATCAGGTTTGCCCTGACATATAAAGAAAAAAGCGAAGGCGTTTGAACCTTCGCTCGTTGATACAAAGTTTCAGTCCTTACTTCTTATCCTTTTTATTCGCCGAAGGATTCGGTGCAACGTAATACGGTCGATGTTGAACTCGATAAACCTTGTCGTCAAAAACACCGTCTCCGTCGACATCGACCTTAACCTCGAGCTTATGCCGCGTTCCCGGCTTTCGTTGTTCGGCGAGATCGTACGACAGGCTGTATTGATTTCGCAATAGAGCATTGATCTGCTCGAGATAGCCGGGAACCTCGCCCTCGAACGTCATCGGATAATGTAGTCCGCCGGATTCCTTGGCGATGGTGTTCATTGCGTTCTGTGCCTGAATAAAGTCCATACGGTCGGGCGTGCCGGGCATTACACGCGAGGGGTCCAGGTAGTCGCAATATTTCTTGCAGAACAGGTTTGCTGTGCTAATTATGTAGATCGGAATGCCGCCTTCCTGCACCATCTTTCGAGCTTCGTCGTAGTTCGATTTACTGAACGTGTCGATGCCGCTCGCGACCAAGATGATAGCCTTTCGCTTTGCCTTGAGCTTCATCATTCCGTCGTAGTTGGCCTTCCTTTCTTTGCTGTTCTCCAGAACAACGGAATCGCCGACGCCGCCCATGATCGTGAACTTGAGGGCATCCCACAGATTATTCTCACGAAATGCCGGCTGGTTTCTTAGCAACAGGTCGACCGTTTTGCGCAATTGAGCAGGGTCGTTAGTAAAGTCCGTGATCGGTGTCGGCCTAAGGTCAAAGGCGATCACCGATGCGTAATCATTCGGCGGCTTGATGAAATTCGACAGAAAATATGCGACCGGCCTGATCACCTCGTAGGTTCCGGGCTCGAAATAGCCGCCTGCCGCTCTGCCGAAGATCTCGCTCCATTTGCTGTACTCAACAACCAGCGTAACGGTGATCGGCTGTTCCGGATTTGAAAAAGCCGAGATCTCTTGCTTAATGCCGTTCTCGAAGATCGCAAAATTTCCTTTGCTTAGACCTTGGATAATGGCGCCGGTCTTACGGTTATAAACGACCGCATCGAGCGTGACGATGTTCGTGTCGATCTTTTCGACCGTATCGTCAACTACCGCGTTCTTTTCCATCTCCTCGAGGCGTTTTTTTTCCTCAGCAGCTTTGATCTCCTCTTCCGTCGGAGGTTTTGGGCGATCGTTCTTTTTTCCGTCGCCCGTTGAACTGCTCGGGCGTTGCGGTTTTGATTGACCGATCGCCAACGGAGCCGAGCTTGCAAACAGAAGAATGCCAAGTAATAACGCAGAGACAGTTCGCGTGATGCAGTAATTCATAGGTAATACCTGCGGAGGGTTTAAACAGTAACTATTAGATACAGATTGTGCGGTTTTGGTTGGACAAAGGCAAGGCTTCGTTCAACAGAAAGAAAGATCGACCGAAATCGACGGCTTCCTATTTCGTGAGGCCTCGTGTCCACGATTTTACGCCCTTGTCCACGGCGTGTCCACCACGTGTCCACCGGCTGTCCACGGCGTGTCCACGGGTGCTTGTGGACACAGAAGTGGTTTATACTCAACGAGTTAGCGGCATTTTGGCGTCGGTTTTTGCGGTTTTTCTATAAAACTGTAATACACGTGTATTACACCCTCGCAAGATCGATCGTTTTTACTGCATGAAACAGTCTGAATGATCGATCATGTCAGAACCGATGTTGTCGTCCTAATTGAAAGTCAAAGATCAAGCCGCCGCGTAAATTGCGGCTATCATTCAGCATATCATAGATGATACGTTGTTGCAATAGAATTGTTGCTTGGGCCGTCGGCAAAAGAAATTGAGGATGCCTGAAAAGTTGGTTCGTCAGCGACCTGGCCGAACGAAGCTAACTTTTAGACATCCTCTCGATGTTGATCCGCAATCAGATCAGTTCTCCGGCGAGATCGATACCTTTACGTTGTACGAGCCGCGATTGTCGTCGAGATTCCCCTCGTTGATGCCGAGGAACAGTGCTCCGTCGCGTGTCGCTACGATCTCGCGTTCGGCACCGATGTAGATGAAATCGTTGTTGTCGTCGCCGATCACTGCGATCAATGCGCCGGTCGGAACATTTTTCAGAAGTTTATTGGCATCGGCGATGTCTTCGCCCGATGGCGTCGAGGTTCGATTTCCGCCCAGCGATACGCTGCCGTCGCCTGAAATGCGAATTCGCTGACCCTTTTTGACGACCCAGCCGGTGTTGGTCCAGCCATTCGATGTATTGTCAGCGGTTACCTTGACCGACCATTCGATCGGCTTGGCGTTCGAGATCGTCGTTTTCGGAGCTGTTACGACGGTTGGTTGGCTGATTGACTTTGGTGTATCCGTGATCACGACCTTTGGAGTGTCAACAACAGGCTTGTAAACAGCAGGCTGCGGCGTTGTCGCCACATTTGAGTTGTTCGACGGTGCATCGAACGTGATCGATTCGACCTCGTTCGCAAAGAACGTGAGCTGCTTCGCTCGTGAGCCTTCGCCGATCGTGATAGTGAATTTGCCGGCGACGAACGACGTGATCTTGCCTTTGAACATACTGCCGTCCTTGAGCCTGATCGTGTCCGCAAATGCGGCGGTCGAAGCCAGGGCGACGAGAGCGAGAGAGACAAAAACGCGAGCCAATTTAGAACCGTTGAACATACTTCCTCCGAGGAACATAAAACAATGATCTGGTGACTTAATTACGTCAAAGATACGCGGATATTTCGCCGCATCGGTTGATGAAATTTGATGGTTTTTAGTTGCTAGTTTTGTGAGCGCCACATAACTGCAGGAGAAGTATTACATAAACAACCTAATGTTGTAAATGAATTTTTTATGCGTAGGTTGTTGCAAACATTAGGCTTGTCTAGCGGACATTGCGGCCAGCGTGATTTCGCTTTATTATTCTCAAATGACGGACAGGCGAGCACGATTCAAACGCGACGGTTTCCTGGTGATCGAAGACTTTAACACCTATGCTGAATGCGATTCGCTAATGGATCGTGCCGAGATTCTCGTTTCAAACTTTCATCTCGAAGGCGAGGCGACGATCTTTCAGACCTCGGAACAAGAACGCACAAGCGACGATTATTTCTTGAATTCCGGCGGCAATATATCGTTCTTCTTCGAGAAGGACGCTTTTAATGGTGACGGCGTTCTGAAACGCGATCCTTTTCATTCGCTCAATAAGATCGGGCACGCAATGCATGATCTAGATCCTGTTTATAGCGCATTTTCGCGGTCGCCGCAGATGAAAGAACTTGCCGAAGACCTTGGGTTGACCGACCACGTTTTGATCCAGAGTATGCATATCTTCAAACACGCTGAGATCGGCGGCGTTGTTGATGTGCATCAGGATTCATCGTTTTTGTTTACGGAACCGCTTTCTTGTGTTGGTTTTTGGTTCGCGTTAGAAGATGCGACGCGAGAAAACGGCTGTCTTTGGGCAGAGCCGGGCGGACACAAAACAACATTGCGCAAGCGATTCAAGCGAACTAAGTCCGGCGGAACGGAGTTTGAGATATTCGACGAAACGCCGTATTCGACCGACGAAATGATTCCGCTTGAGGTGAAAAAGGGAACTTGTATCGTGCTAGACGGGCTGCTCCCGCATATGAGTTTGCCAAACAGATCGGCCAAGTCACGACAGGCGTTCACGCTCCATTCGATATCGAGCACGGCGGTTTATCCTAGCGACAATTGGTTACAACGCGGCGATCTTCGACCGATCTAAAGATTTCTTGGAACATAACCGCAAATACTCTCGTAACCTTACATTGACAAGGCGGCGTTTTGGCCTTTGTTGCTGATATAATGTCAGGGTTGAGTTTCGTTTAGGAGAAACGGAATTGGAAGCTATAAAGGCTGTGAGCGAAATTAACGGCGCCGAACTTGTCAGGCGTGCTCGTGCGGGCGATGGTACCGCGTGGGAAGATATCGTTACGGCTTTTTCGCGTCGGATATTCAACCTCGCGTACCGATTCACCTCCAGCCCGGACGCCGCTGAAGACCTCACGCAAGAGGTTTTCATTAGAGTTTATCGTTCGCTCGATCAATATGACCCCAAACAGGGAGATCTGGCGAATTGGTTAATGCGGCTTGCTCGCAATTTGATAATTGATGATTACAGGCATCGTGCCCGCAATCCGCAAAATTCGATGGCTGATGCCGTCGATGATCATACATACCATCTTCGTGCGGTCGGAAATTCGGCTCACAAAGAGATGGAGCGGAAGGAACTTGCAAATCAAGTTCAGCAGGGAATTGACAAGCTGCCGGAAGATCTCAGGACGTGCGTGATACTTCGCGACATCGAGGAATTGACGTATCAAGAGATCGTCGATCTGCTGCAAATACCTGAGGGGACCGTGAAATCGCGTATCAATCGCGGCCGAATTGAGCTTGCAAAGATCTTGAGAAGAATGAGGGTTGTAACGATTTAGGAACCTTTATGGAACATCCCAAAGAAGTTGTCGAAAAGATCGAGGATGTGATTGCGGAGAATGTCGTGGAAGAGGACGCTATGTCAACAGTTGAAACGGTGATCGATGCGGTAGATACAGTAGCAACCATAGTCGGAAACGCCCTGGATATTTAGGATGGGCCCTAAAAAGTGCGGTGATCAACGTAAGAGGAACTTGATAAATGTCGATAGAGCCGAAAGATGACAACAAGATCAATGAGTATGCCGCCGACGTTGGCGAAGTAGCTGCTGAGATCGGCATCGATGTTGGAATTGAAGCGGCAGTTGAAGGTGCCGGAACGGTTGCAGAAGGAGCTATGGATATCGCGGGCGGCTTGCTCGGAGGATTATTCGACGGAATTTAAGGACAAGGTGGTTTAGATCTTATGAAGGAGTATGGCAACGCAATGAATTGCTCGCAGTTTGAAGAACTGCTGTCCGATTATATTGAAAAGACGCTTGAGTCGTCGGTTCAACGATCGGCCGCCGAGCATGCGCTTGCCTGCCCTCTTTGTCATTCGCTGTTGAATGACGTGAAGGATTCGGTTGCCGCTTGTCATCAACTTGCGGCTCCGCGTCAGCCGCTGACGAGGCTCGAAGCAAGAATTCTTGAGAGAACAACGCCAGAGACGGCGCTTGCTTGTGAAGAGTTCGAAGGCTATCTGACAGATTATCTCGACGGATTTTTGCCGGCCCAGATGTTCCATCGTTGGGAACGCCACGCCGTGATGTGTGATTCGTGCGAAGACCTGCCCGGCATGGTTGTGCGTTCGATAGCGGCAGTTTACTCGTACAAAATGGACGAGTTGGCGGTTCCCGATGGTTTGCAGGACAAGATCTTGCTTTCAACGTTGGGCACGACCGAGGCTCGTGATCTGCGGCCCTCGATAGCGTCGCAATTTGGCGAGTGGCTTCGAGGATTGCGATTCCCGATCGGTATTCCGCAGTTGGCTCCCGTGGCGGCGATGATCTTAGTCGCATTCATGGTCTTCAGCCAGACGGTATCGGCAGACGGAACTTTGTCGAGTGTTTATCAACAAGGATTTGAACTTGCGGAATCGACATATAAACAAAGCGCCGAGGCTTGGAACGGCAATTCGACCGACGCAGTGCAGCCGCCGACTCAAGAACCAGTTGGAGCCAAACCGACATTTGTCGATAACGAGGAGAAGCGCTGATGAACTGTGCATACCATAGTCACAACGGCGCGACCGTTAACTGCAATGGCTGCGGCAAGCCACTTTGCCCGGCCTGCGACCATCGCATCAAGGGCTTTCCGTATTGCCAAGACTGTATTGTCTCGGGTATCGATCTGCTTCGGCAGCAAAACCATTCGAATTACGCACCGTTCGTGCAGAAGCGCTCGTCGCCGATATTGGCGTCGCTATTATCGTTCGTTTGTCCGGGCCTCGGTGCGGCGTACAATGGCCAGACGACCAAGGCATTGGTTCATTTCGCTGTATTCGTCGGGTTGTTTCAGATGGCGGTGTTGACTGGGACGGTGTTGTTTGTCTTCGGATTTATGGGAATGTGGGCTTTCGCACTCATAGATTCATGGCGAACGGCTCAAGCGATCCGTTCCGGCGTCACTCCTGACGTTGCCGAAGACATTTTGGTCAAACGATTTTCGGGAAATCCAAAGCTCTGGGGCATTGTCTTGGTCGTTTTGGGAGCTGCGTTCTTATTCCAGAAACTAATTCCGATCGGAACAGTTCTACGAGCGGTCTTGCCGGTTTTGCTGATCGGATTCGGCGTGTATATTTTGCGTGGCTACATTTTCAAGGATAAGCAGCCCGTACCTGCCGGACAGACGAGCTTTGCATTGGCGACACCCGAAGTTCGTGACGTTAGTTACGATCTAGAGCAGGATTTTGCAACGCGTTCTCGTTTCGGGAATTGGCGAGATAAGTGAGTTTTAAGGAGATAACGCTATGCCGGTTTGGATGGCTTATGGTGCAAAATGGGGCGGTATTTTGGCCCTGATCGCTCTTATCGTTACGCTGGTCGAAGCGTTGATCGGACTTGTCGGCATTGTTGCATTTGCCGTTAAGGCGATCGTTGTGATCGCTTTTGTTGGCGTGTTCGCGATCGTTGCCTACCTTGCGTTCAAGGCTTGGCGCGACAAAGATAAATAGTTTATCGCTAGATCCGAGTCGGATGACCGCTTTTCGCATGCGGTCATCCGGTTTGCGTTTTTGACCCTTATGTGGTTAAATCTTGGTTCCTGAATAATTCGTTATTGGGAAGCAATTAGTAGTTATTTCCCACAATAACGAGAGTTTGTTTTCATTAATTCACTCTTGTTCGAGGTTTCGCGTTAGTCGCTCGCGGCTATTCCTGCGTGATTCCCTGTACTGAAACGATGGATTTTCGGTACGAGATCATTTTAAGGAGCTTTAAAGCATAATGCAGAAAAACGACAAGTTTTACACTTTTCTTTTTAAGCACAGTAATAAAAAAGGCATTTATTTTAAACGTTTTGCGGTATCCAAAGCGAAAGTACACTTTGGCGCCGTTGGTTTGTTTTTTGTTTTAGGAATGACGGGCGTAGCCATTGGTATCAACGGCATTGTTCGTCATGAGGTTTTTGCAAAAGCAGTCGAATCTGCTCCTGCAACCGCTCAGATCGCGGCAACTCAGCCGCAAGCTACTCAGTCGATAGATTACACGCGTCCGCAGTCTTCGGAAGATCTCGCTTTCAACAGCGGCGGGCCTGAGTCTGCTGACGAGAAAGATGGTGACGATTCCGCTCTCGAAGCTCAGCTCGAGCAGATCGAGATGATCATGCCAAAGGAAAATCTTCCTAATATGTGGGCGCACCTTGGCAAGATCAACAATGAGTTCGGTTTCCGTCGTAATCCGTTTGGTGGACGTTCGTACGAATTTCACAATGGTATGGACATCGACGGCGAGCGAGGCGATAACGTATTTGCTCCCGGCGGCGGAACGGTCCTGAAAGCAGGCTGGACCGGCGGCTATGGCAACATGATCGAGATCGATCATGGCAATGGCATCACTACTCGTTACGGCCACCTTTCCAAGGTAGAGGTTTCGGTTGGTGATGTGGTCACTCGTGCTCAGCTGATCGGTTATGTCGGTTCGACCGGACGATCGACCGGGCCGCATCTTCATTATGAATTGCGTCTCAACGACCGTGCGATCAACCCGCGACATTTCTTGCCGCAAGAGCCTATGGATATAGCCAAAGCCGGAAGATAGTCCAAGCATATTTTGTAGTATTCGAACGGGGCATCTCTAGGTGCCTCGTTTTTTGCGCTTTGTATCAAATAGGGCTGTTCGATCATTGATCGGCAGCCCTTTTCAGATTCATCGGTTCGTTGCGGCCGAATAGAACCTCAATGATCTTTATTTCCGAATGACAGTTTTTTACAAAATATCTCGTTTTATTAGTTAGAGAGTAAGAAATGATCGATGCGGATGCTCTCTTGATCCGATGGAAAAAATACTTAAAGGAGATGATTGTAATTATGTTAGCTAGACTAAGTTCAGTTCATCTGGTTCTGGTGATATTAGGATTAATGGGGCTTGGAGCAGTCTTGGTCTTTAGCACCGGAAAGTCGCAGGCACTAAATTCGCCGGTTTCACAGAGCCTAAACAAAGAGGCAAACAACAATCGACAAATGAACGAGCTATTGCGATTCGACGGTTTACAGATCAACGAATCGACGCTCCTTCCTTCGCCCGCCGAGAACGTGAGGACGCTTCAAGTACGAGTAATGTCGGACGCGTCGTCTGAGTTTTCAGATACTAACGAACAAATAACGACATATTCAATGCTCGATAGCCGGGCCAAAAGCGGCTCGATAGCTCGCCAACGTACGCTCGAACTAATGACCACGGAGCTTCTGATCGCCTCAGTGAATGATAGAAAAGAGGTTCTTTGGTGGAGCATTCAGTCGGACCCGGCGGTTCTGAATGCCCATGCGACAACCAACGAGGGTCATCTGATCGGCAGCAGGCTTTATAAAAGGACGTCGGATATGCTGATCTCGATCCCGGCAGATGATGCGATACGTCAACTCCGTATTTACCGACCGATCTGGGATGGAAGTCGTTCTTATCGCCTTTCGTTGATTGGGGAGATTGACGTTCGCGGAGCGAAGGAGGTGGCGAAATGATAACGACAAAGATCAGCGCACTTTTTATTGTATTCGTGTTTATTCTCATGGGCTCAACTTTGGTCTTCGCCGAGCCATTTGAAACTGTCTTGAACAACGGTAATCCGGCAAATCGTGTTGATATTGCGGTTCTGGGTGACGGCTACACGGCCGCCCAGATGATGCAGTATCGTGCCGACGTTCAGACCTTTATCACGCAGGTCTTTGCTCAGGAGCCGTATAAGGAGTATCAGCGTTACTTTAACGTTCACCGCATCGACGTCACAAGTGCTGAGTCAGGTGCTGACCATCCGGAGCGAATGCCGCCGGTCTTTGTAAACACGGCCCTTGACGCCACCTTTAACTGTAACGGCATTCAGCGTTTGGTCTGCGTCAATACTACGACCGTGAACCAGATCGTGAACAACACGTTACCTGCCAGTACATTCGATATTATCTTGGTTATCGTCAATGATGCCGAGTATGGTGGTTCCGGTGGCCAGATCGCCGTCGCATCTACTAATCCCGGAGCATTTGCGGAGTTGATCCTGCACGAGGTCGGACATAGCTTTGGCCTATTAGCCGATGAGTATGCAGGCGGTGGCCCACAATGTAATCCGAATGTAGAGCCACCTGAGGTAAATGCGACGCGTGAAACAAACCGTCCGCTTATCAAATGGACCGTCTGGATCGATGCCGGAACTCCGGTGCCGACGACGACCACAATGCCTGCTATCCCCGGTCTTTACGAGGGCTCGAGGTATTGTGATAATGGACTTTACCGGCCCACATTCAATGACAAAATGAGGACGATCGGTCTGCCATTTGAACAGATCACCCGCGAGCAGCACATCAAGCGGATACATCAGTTCATGAGTCCGATCGATGCGAGTTCGCCGGCGGGCAACACAGTTGCGATCACCACTGCGCAATCTCAGACGTTTACGATCACGCCGCTGGTGCCGTTTACGCACACGCTTAACATTAATTGGACGGTCAATGGAAATGCTGCAGGCACGGGTGCAAATCTGAACTTGAACGGAGCCACCTTGCCCGTTGGGCAGCACGTTGTGCAAGCGGTTGTGACTGATCCGACCGTAATGGTCCGCAATGACCCGACTCAATTGCTTCGAGCCACGCGAAATTGGACGGTCACCGTCACTCAAGCTCCCGCCGCCGGTATCCGAGCTCCGTTCGATTACGATGGTGATGACAAGACGGATATCTCGATCTACCGGCCTGGATCTGGGCAGTGGTGGTATCAGAGGTCTTCGAACGGTCTGGTGACGGCCGGGACGTTTGGTAATGCGACGGACAAGATCATGCCGGCTGATTTCACGGGTGATCAGAAAGCCGATTGGGCATTCTTTAGGCCATCGACGAACGAATGGTACGTGCTGCGAAGCGAGAACCTGACGTTCTACGCGTTCCCATTCGGAGCGGCGGGCGATGTGCCTGTCACGGGCGATTTCGATGGCGACGGCAAGGCAGACGCGACGGTTCAGCGTCCTTCGACGAACACATGGTTCATCAGCAAGTCGACGGGCGGCACGGACATCATTCCGTTCGGAACGGCAGGCGACAGGCCTGTCGTGGCTGATTACGATGGCGACGGCAAGACGGACATCGCGATCTGGCGTCCGAGTGTCGGACAGTGGTGGATCCGCCGCAGTTCGGATGCGAGCGTCCTTGCAGCGACATTCGGCTCGACGGCAGACAAGCCTGTTCAGGGCTACTGGACGGCCGACAACAAGGCTGACATGGCGTTCTGGCGGCCGACGACGGGCGAATGGTTCGTGCTCAGGAGCGAGGACTTCTCGTTCTTCGCAGTACCATTCGGCACGACGAATGACGTTCCGGTCCCGGGCGACTACGACGGCGACGACCGTTTCGACACGGCCGTATTCCGACCGTCAACCAACACCTGGTTCGTCAACCGCACCACCGCAGGCACCCTGATCCAAGCCTTCGGAGCAACAGGCGACCAGCCAACACCAAACGCCTACGTCCCCTAAACCGAGACGCAGCATAACCACAACAAAGGCGGAAGCGAGCCACTCGCTTCCGCCTTTACTTTGTATTACTTGGCTTTGGAAGTAACTTGTCGATATAATAAAAGTTTGTGCAATAACTATAACTTTTAGGTAAATAACTAATATGAATAGAAAGATCGTCGCATCGTATCTGCTGCTCGCAGCGGTCCTGTTTTCGTCCATTACTCCGGCGCTCGCATTTGACGAGGGCATGTTCGCTCCCGGCCAGATATCATCGCTGCCGCTAAAGAAGCTCGGCTTTAAGATCAAGGCCGAGGACATCTATAACCCAAATGGCGGCGGCCTGAGTGAGGCGATCGTTAGGCTAGATTCGGGATGCTCAGCAGAGCTGGTTTCCGCCGAAGGCCTCATCCTGACCAATCATCACTGTGCGTTCGACGGCCTGGTGAAGGCATCGACACCGGACAGAGATCTCGTCGAGACCGGATTCAACGCCGGCAGCCGTGCGGGTGAGATCCCGGCTGAAGGGTTCACGATGTCGGTTACAAATCGCGTCGAGGATGTGACGGCGAAGATCAAAGCCGGAACGGAGAATCTTTCGGGAGCCGAATTGAATGCGGCATACCAAAGGAACATCAAGGCACTGACCGACGCAGAACAGGCAAAGGCTCCTAAGGGATCGACGATCGCGATCCAGATGGTCAATAACGGCTACTACTTCTACCTTTATCAGACGACAAAATACGAAGATATTCGGATCGTTTATGCTCCGCCTCGCAATATCGGCGTGTTTGGCGGCGATCCTGACAACTTTGAATGGACACGCCACACCGGAGATTTCACGTTCTTGCGAGCATACACTGCTCCTGACGGTTCGTCGGCAAAGTTTTCGAAGAACAACGTGCCTTACAAGCCAAAACGATTTCTTACAATGAACATCGGCGGCTTGAAAGAGAACGATCTCGTCTGGGTGATGGGCTATCCTGGCGGCACGACGCGTTATCGCGAGAGCTGGTCGATCGATTATGCTGAGAAGGCAAATTTCCCGTTCCTCGAGAGATGGTTGTCGGCGTTGAGTGACAGCTACCGTGCAATTGGTGCCGGAGACGAGAACAAACGTATCGCGTTTCAAAGTGATATCGCCAGCTGGGACAACTCGCGCAAGGCGTTCGGTGGAGGCCACTTGCAGCTCAAGCGTGTAAACGCTGTCGGGCAACGCAAAGCCGAAGAAGCAAAACTTACGGCGTGGATCGCCGCAGATGCGAATCGGCAGAAAAAATATGGGAACGTAATCGCCGACATCAAGAAACTATCTGAGGAAACGAACGCAACTCAGAATCGCGATGTCGTGCTTAGACGTTTCCCAGATCCGACCGGTTCGATGCCGGTGTTCTCGCAGGTTTTTGCAGCTATCGCGGCAAACAAGATGCTTAACGACACCGAGCGGGCCGCAAAGTTAGAAGAGATCAAGAAGGCATATGCTGACCGCGAACCTGCACATGAAACGGCGATGCTCAAGTTCTTCCTGAAAGAATTTGACGCACTTCCTGCAGGACAAAAATTCAAAACCGTAGAAGATATGTTCGGTTCGCTCAAGGGCCAAGCCCGTCGCGAAGCCGAAGCAAAGTTCGTAGATACGATCGTTAACGGCGAGTATAGCAACCCCGAACGCGTCGCTGGTCTTTACGGCCCGCGAACGATGGAATTCAACGAAACTCGCGAAAAGATCCTCGGTCTGGCTCGCGGCGTCGTTGAAGCAATGAAGGAATTTGGTGCCCGCAACGCGAAGTTTGGAGCAGCCATTAACGGCCTCAGGCTCTCCTATATGAATGCCTTGACCGAAATGAAGGGCGGCGTAGTTTATCCGGATGCCAACTTCACGCAGCGATTTTCGTACGGTAACGTTAAGGGCTATCAGTCCCGTGAGGCAGAGTTCCGAACGCCGTTTACGACTCTTCGCGGCATGATCGAAAAAGACACCGGCGTCAAACCGTTTGATGCTCCGCAAAAGTTGATCGATCTGCAAAACGCGGGGGATTTCGGCCGATACGGCTCGAATGGCAGCGTAGGTGTAAACTTTCTTTCTTCGACCGATATCATCGGCGGCAACTCGGGCTCACCACTGCTTAATGCTAACGGCGAACAGGTCGGGCTTTGTTTTGACGGTAACTTCGAGGGCCTCGGTAACGATTTCTATTACGACAAAGAAAAGAATCGAACCATATCGGTCGATATTCGCTACGTCTTGTTCATCACCGAAAAGTTCGGCGGAGCGAAATGGGTCGTTGATGAATTGAAGATCGTCGGCGGACCGAAAGGCTAAATTCGTTTCTCAGTTGGATCCGGATCTGAGGCGACCTCGTGTCGCCTCATTTTTTTTGCAAGCGATATCGAACCGCGCCGTTCTTTGGTCATAAGGAGAAACTTTCCCTAGATCATTTGAAGGAGCAGTTTATGAAATTCAACACATTGCATCGCATCGGACTGGCACTCGCTTGTGCCGTCGTATTCGTCGCCTCGGCAGCAGCACAGACTGGAAATTACAGGCTTTCTCAAGGCTATACGCATAAAAACCTAACCATTTTCCTCATTCACGGCAAAGACCAAAATACAAAAGCGAACATAATGACGCTTCAAGAAGCGATGGAGCGAAAGCTCTTCGTTGTTTATGAAACGTCGAATGTTAATGAGCTTGAGGTCGAGAATCTGTCGAAGACTCAGGATGTTTTCATTCAATCGGGCGACATCGTCAAAGGTGGCAAGCAAGACCGCGTGCTGGCCATAAGCATCATCATTCCCGCTCGTTCCGGTCGTGTAAAGATAGAGGCATTTTGTGTCGAATCGGGCCGTTGGGAAAAACGCGGAGGCGAAGATGCCAACAAGTTCGACAGTTCGAACGATCGAATTGTTTCGAAGGATCTCAAGATCGCAGCGAATTCGACTCGCTCGCAGCAAGAGGTCTGGGCAAAGGTAAGTGAGGCTCAATCCAATCTGTCAAAGAATGTCGGCGGCGATGTAAAAGCCGGTCCTTCGCGGACCAGTCTCCAGCTGAGTCTTGAGGACAGAAAGGTCGTTGCCAACATTGATGAGTACGTGAGGCACTTTGCACGCATCGTCGATGGGCAAAAGGATGTGATCGGATATGCGTTCGCCATCAATGGCAAGATCAATAGTGCCGACGTCTACGTCTCGAACGCTTTGTTCAATAAGCTCTGGGCCAAGAATCTAAAGGCGACGGCGACCGAAGCCGTTTCGCTGTCGCGCGAAGTGAGACTTGCCGACCCTGTTAAGGCCGAGAGTGTAAAGGTCTTTATCGCTGATTCCGAAAAAGCCGCCGCAAGCGAACGAAAAGCCGCCGGAAAGGCAAAGATCGTCAAACGCGAAGACAAGGAGAACGTGATGGTCGATGCCGTTGATGAGAAGTCGGATCTGATAGTTCATCGCAGTTACGTTCGTAAGAACTGACAAGATTGGCCTTTCCCGGGCCAATAAATCGAACGGCCGTCGTTAGTGGTTTCGTCGCTGTACCACGATCGGCGGCCGCTCGGCATTGGCGGCCGAATTGACTTCGCCCGATAATTGCCTTATTTACTTATAGATACTCCTTGCGTGGAAACTGAATTTACAACTGCGTACCTTAGCCTCGGCTCGAATCTCGGTGACCGTGCGGGCAATCTTTTGCTTGCTACACGTGCATTGATCGAGGCGAGTTTTGTTGTGCACAGATTGTCGGGAATCTATGAGACGGAACCGGTCGAGGTCGAATCGGAACGGACGTTCTTAAACATGGCGGCCGAAATTCGCGTGACGAATGTCAGCCCGACGCAAATGATGGCACGGCTGTTGAGGATCGAATATCTGTTGGGTCGCACCGGGAAGAATATGAAGACGCCTCGGACGGTCGATCTGGATATACTTTTTTTTGGTGACAAGGTGATCGATACGGAATTCCTCGTGCTTCCGCATCCGCGGGTTGAACATCGACGATTTGTTCTGAAACCGCTGTCTAAGATCGCTCCTAATTTTGTTCATCCCGTTCTGAAGAAAGATATTTCCGAGCTTCTTCGTGATTGTCCCGACCAAGGCGAAGTCCGCCGATGGTATCCTAACGGCGCGAAACCCGCGACTGCCGAAGACTCGGCGGAGATCGATATCACAACCGTTTAAGGTGCACCATATGCTAGACTTAACGTGAATTTATGGCATATTTACAGCCCGACAAAGAAGGTAAGGTCTATTTGCCCGCCATACGAGCGGCAAAGGAGCGAGGCGAGAAGCTGGTTTGTTTGACGGCTTATGACTATCCGACCGCTCGGATCGTCGATGAGGCGGGAGTAGACATGATACTGGTCGGTGATTCGATCGGCAACGTCATTCACGGCTACGGTAATACTATTCCTGTTTCGCTTGATGAGATAACGTCGGCGTGTATCGCGGTAAAACGCGGCACCGAGCGTGCCATGGTCGTCGCCGATATGCCGTTTGGCACTTATCATATTTCTGAGAATGAAAGCGTCAAAAATGCTCTTCGGCTTATGAAATACGGTGGTGCCGAGGCGGTGAAGCTCGAAGGAGGACGCAACCGTTCAGACCTAGTCAAGCGTCTCGTTGACGAAGAGATCCCAGTCGTTGCTCATATCGGGCTGACGCCGCAGTCCGTTTATAAAATGGGCGGCTATCGCGTTCAAGGTCGCACTGCGGAGCAAGCGAAACGACTGATCGAAGATGCTAAGTTGCTCGAAGAAGCGGGAGCTTTCGCAGTCGTTCTGGAGCTCGTCCCTCGCGAACTTGCAGGCATGATCACTAAAGAACTCACGATCTCGACAATAGGCATTGGTGCCGGCGCCGAATGTGATATTCAGGTTCTAGTTCTTCATGATCTGGTTGGTATGACGTTCGGCCGACAGCCACGATTCGTACGTCGTTATGCGGACATCGGACAAGTAATGACCGACGCGATCAAAAATTGGTCAGCCGACGTAAAATCCGGAGCCTATCCGAACGACAGCGAATCCTACGGTTTGACCGACGAAACAAAACGGGAAATGAGCGCTTAGATGGAGATCATAAACCGCCGACAACGTATGTTCTCGATCTCGCGAAAGTTGCGGCGCGAGGAGAAGACGGTAGGCTTTGTGCCGACGATGGGAGCTCTGCACGCCGGGCATCTGGCGTTGGTGCAGGAGGCTCGGGCTGCGAATGATATTGTAGTTGTCTCGATATTCGTTAATCCAACGCAGTTCAATAACAAAGGCGACCTGGAAAAATATCCGCGTGATCTGACCGCTGATGCGGCCCTACTGACGGAATACGATGTCGACTACATCTTCGCTCCCGAGGAACACGAGATCTACGGCGAGGGGTTCTCGACCTATGTGAATGTTGAGGGCATTACGGATACGCTCGAAGGAGCATCGCGTCCTGGACATTTTCGTGGTGTCGCGACCATCGTTACCATACTCTTTAACACGGTTCGTCCAGACCGAGCCTATTTTGGTCAGAAAGACGCCCAGCAAGTGGCTGTCATCAGAAGACTTACGGCGGATCTTGGTTTCGAGACCGAGGTTGTCGTAATGCCGACGATACGCGAGGCTTCGGGTTTGGCGATGTCATCACGCAACGAGCGATTGTCTGCCGAAGAGCGCGGGAAGGCCGTTGTATTGATCAACGCGTTACGCGAAGCTAAGCTTGCGTTCAAGAAAGGTGAACGAAATGCTTCAGTTTTAGCGCAAATTGTGCGAGACACGGTCGCGACCGAGCCGCTTGCGACGATAGATTACGTCGCCGTCATTGATCGCGATTCACTGCAACCTATTGAAAAGATTGGAGATGGCGAAGCATTGATCGCGATCGCGGCAGAATTTGCGGGCGTTAGGCTCATAGACAATGTAATATTAAATCGCAAGCAATGATCTGGTATCAAACTTGCATCTAATCGTAAGTGAGGCAGGCTACTTTTGCGGCCTCATAACATTATGAAGACGCTGAAACATCAAATTTCGTTTCTTGTCATCGCTACTGCGCTTGCAGTTTCGGCCGCGGCGCAAACAAGCCTAACCTCGCTCGATGGCACAAAAGTTGACGTCGAAGCCCAGAATGGAAAGGTCGTCGTTATGGCGATGGGTGCCGCTTGGCTGCCGCTGTCGGCAAAACAGGCTGAGTATACGAATGCTTTGGCAAAGAAATATGCCGGCAAGAATGTCGTCGTATATTTCGTGATGACCGATTCGGCGAATTCGCGTTCTAATAACTACACGTCGCCCGAAGAGATCAAGCGATTTGTAGCAACGAACAAAATTAGCGTGACGGTGCTTCGCGACCCAGACGGCTTGGTGACACTGAAAAAGTTTGATGTCGACCAAGTGCCGTCATTCGTTTTGCTTAATAAGCAAGGTGACATCGCTGGCGAGCCCTTTGGCGGCATTGACCCGAAATACGACATCACCATTCCGATCTCGAAGGCGATCGACAAGCTGCTCTAAAGGTAGGGCAGGCTGCCTAGCCTGAGTTTCTTGTTCGCGGCAGGCTAGGCAGCCTGCCGTACTAGTTTGTAGACCAAATTTACAGGCAGTCCGACTACATTCCAGTAGTCACCTTCGATGCCTTCGATGAATAAGGCAGCTTGAGCTTGGACGGCGTATGCCCCAGCTTTGTCGAGCGGCGAGCCTTCGAGGACGAGAAATTCAATGGCTTCGTCGGGAAGGTCGGCAAACTTGACGCGCGTAGTTTCCACGGCCGAACTTATTTCGCCGTTTTCCACGATCGCGACGCCTGTTAGGACTTCGTGCCAACGTCCTGAAAGCAAACGCAACATTCGCCGGGCGTCATCGAGATCTAAAGGTTTTGCAATGATAAGGTCATCGATGACAACGGTCGTGTCGGCGCCGAGGACTATTTGATCCGGGAAATTTGCTGCAACAGCCTCGGCTTTTCCGCGTGCAAGGCGTTCGACATAAGCGGCTGGCAATTCGCCGGGCAGTTCGCTTTCGTCGAAGTCGGCGACGTGCTTTTCAAATTCCCAGCCGACTGAATTAAGTATTTCGCTGCGCCTTGGGCTGCCCGACGCAAGTATCAATTTTGGCAACTCGATCATCTCGTCTAAAATGATAGTTTGTATTGACGTGCGAAACCAATGGAGCCGATATTCTCGACAATTCCGAGCGTTGTGTACGGACTAGACGCAGGATCGGCAGCGACTCCGGCGTTGGCGTTCGCTGCATGGAAAAACATCGCGGGCGAACTTTTGAACGAGCGAGCGGCTGTGACAAAGCTGGAAGATTCACATTTAACCGTTGCGGTCGAAGACGAAACATGGCAGCGCCACCTCGAAGGGCTCGCGCCGCAAATGCTTGCAAGATTGAACGGAGCACTGAGGCGGGGCGAGGTAAAGCGGATCGAGTTCGTCGTTGACGCCGACGCGGTCGCAGCGTCAAAGGCGAAGATCAAACAACGAACGACAACGATCGTTGACGTTCCTGCGTCGATCGAAAATGCCGCGAAAGCTATTTCTGACGAAGCTTTGCGACACAACTTTATTGCTGCAGCCGGTGCGTATTTGGCAAAGGCCAAAGACCAAAAGCCAAAAACCGAAGACCGATAATATGGACGTAAAACACGTAGCAAAACTCGCTCATCTCGACATCACCGACTCCGAGGTCGAACTCTACACGCCGCAGATGGCAAATATCGTTAGATATATCGAGCAGCTCAACGAGCTCGAGATCGACGATATTGAACCAATGCTCGGCGGCCTGACCGACGAAGGCAAAGCGACCGTGACCATCCGCGAGGACGTCGCTTATGGCTCTTTCACTCAGGAAGAGGCTTTGATCGAAGCTCCGGCAGGTGTCGAAGGTCATTTTCAGGTTCCGAAGGTATTGTAAATGCGGATCGTTTTTGCTTTTTGCCTTCTTCCTTTCGCCTTCAGCTCGTTTGGCTGCGGTAGCATCCCGAACCTTGAGTCCGCCGAATGCACGGCGGCGCGTAATTCGGCAAGGCAGTTTTACTCGTTCCACTTTGCGAATAATATGGTGCCGTCTGTTGAAACATTTAAGGCACGCGAACAGTTTTTGACACCGCGATTCAACGCGGCGTTGGCGGCGGCTTTTCCGAGCGATCTTGATCCCTTTACGATGTCTGTCGATTTACCGAGGACATTCAAGATAGCTGAATGCACTGAATCGTCGCCAACGAATGTTGACCTCAAGATACAGACTTACTGGCGAGATGATGCGAGTACCCGCCAACAGGAAGTTCACGCAAATTTCGTAAATGTAAGCGGCAAATGGCTGCTCGACAGTGTTGGGTCTAAGGGCCGATGAAGAATATTTATGTCAGTAGTTTCGAAAATTGAAAATGTACTCACTAACGCCGAACGGCTGAATGACGAATTGAACTCGTTCCTTTCCATCGAGCGAGAATCGGCACTAGCACGTGCTGCGGAACTTGATGCCGAGCCGGGCGAGCGGTTGCTTGAGGGAGTTGCGATCGCCGTCAAGGACAACATCTGTACCAAGGGAATGCGAACGTCTTGCGGTTCGCAGATACTGCATGATTACAGGGCTCACTATGATGCCACCGCAATTTCGCGGTTGAAAGACGCGGGAGCGATAATCGTTGGGAAAACGAACATGGACGAGTTTGCCATGGGTTCGTCTAATGAATCATCAGCATTCGGACCTGCGAAAAATCCGTGGGACATTTCGCGAGTTCCGGGCGGCTCGTCCGGCGGTTCGGCGGTCGCGGTTGCTTCGGGTGTTGTACGAGCATCTCTAGGCAGCGAGACCGGCGGCTCGGTGCGCCAGCCCGCGTCTTTGTGCGGAATTGTCGGTTTTAAGCCGACCTATGGACGAATTTCGAGATTTGGACTTGTTGCATTTGCATCATCACTCGATAATATTGGCATTTTTGGACAGACTACGAAGGACGTTGCAGACGTATTAACTGCGATCGCCGGGCGCGACGAGCGCGATTCTACATCAGCTAATGTTCCTGTGCCGCATTATGGTTCGACGCTTGGAAATGATGTCGCGGGCAAGGTTATCGGTGTGCCGCGAGCATTGCTCGGCGAGGGTGTAGATGAAGAAGTTCGTGCGAGCATCGAATCTGCGATCGCCAATTTCGAATCGCTCGGTGCAAAGATAGTCGATGTCGAATTGCCGCACGCCAAGTACGGGATCGCGGTCTATTACATCATCGCGACTGCGGAGGCTTCGTCGAATTTGGCTCGGTTTGATGGCGTTCGTTATGGATTCCGTGCGGAAGAAGCGGCGGGACTGCGCGAGATGTATTTCAAGACTCGTGAGCAAGGTTTCGGGCCTGAGGTCAAGCGGCGAATTATGCTCGGAACCTATGTTCTGTCGAGCGGTTATTACGACGCCTATTATTCAAAAGCACAGCGAGTGCGAGCACTCGTCAAACGCGATTACACTGAGGCTTTCACGAAATGCGACGCTATTTTGACGCCGACCTCACCGGACACCGCATTCAAACTCGGGGAGCGAAGTGACGATCCGATTGCGATGTATCTGAGCGACATATATACAGTTTCGGCTAATCTCGCGGGCATTCCGGGAATTAGCGTTCCGTGCGGACTTTCCGGCGATGGATTGCCTTTTGGTGTGCAACTCGTCGGCAATTTCTGGTCAGAACAGACGCTGTTCGAACTTACGCATGCTTACGAGACCGCTTTTCCGCTTGGTGCCAAGCCTGCCGTGTTCGCTGAATAGCCGTTCATTGCCCTTTCCTCGGCAATTCCTTAACATAGAAGTTTATGGTTGAGGTCGAAGAATTTACAATCGCCATGCCCGAAGGCGAGATCGTCGAACCGATGATGCAGATCCCGAGCGAACTGCCGGTTCTGCCGCTTAGGGACATCGTGATATATCCTTTCATGATCGTGCCGCTTTTTGTGTCGCGAGATCGATCGATCCGCGCGGTCGAAGAAGCGCTGAAAGATAATCGCCTTATCCTGCTTGTTTCCCAAAGGGACGTAAACAAAGAAGAACCCGAACGAAAAGACCTATACGATGTCGGAACCGTTGCCGTCATCATGCGTATGCTCAAGCTGCCCGACGGGCGTATTCGCATATTGATCCAGGGCCTGTCTCGGTGCGAAGTTAATTCGGTTGAGACGGGCGGAGAATTTGTCACGGCAGGCATTACGCCAATACAAGAACCTCTTGTGGAAGACGGATCGCTCGAGGTCGAGGCATTGATGCGGAACGTTCGCGGCTCGATGGAACGTGCTGCGAGCTTAGGCAAGAACATCTCGCCGGAGGTTCTTGCGATCATCGCCAATCTCGATGATGCCGGGCGTCTTGCCGATCTTTCGGGGTCAAACCTTGAACTTCGTGTCGAGGATGCTCAGAGCGTGCTCGATATTCACGATCCTGTTCCGCGGCTGCGTCGTGTGAATGAGTTGCTAAATAAAGAGATCGACATTCTCACGGTTCAGCAAGAAATAAATTCACAGGCACGTTCAGACATCGACCGCTCGCAGCGGGAGTATTTTCTCAGACAGCAACTCAAAGCAATCCAAGGTGAACTCGGGGAGGGCAATGAGCTCTCTGAGGAGCTTGAGCAATATCGAACAAAGATCCTCGAAGCAAAGATGCCTGAATCCGCGGAGGAGGAAGCTCTTCGGCAGCTCAAAAAGCTCGAGCGTATGCATCCTGACGCCGCTGAAACGGCGACTATGCGTAATTGGCTCGATGTTATGGTCGATCTTCCTTGGTCGGTCGCGTCGATCGATAATCTAGACCTGATCAAGGCAGAGGAAATTCTTGACGAAGATCACTTTGGTCTCGACCGTGTCAAAGAACGCATGATCGAGGCTCTCGCCGTCCGCAAGCTACGCGACAAGCCTAAAGGCTCGATCTTGTGTCTTGTGGGGCCGCCGGGAGTTGGTAAAACGTCGCTTGGGCGTTCGGTCGCTCGTGCTTTGAATCGACAATTTGTCCGTTTAAGCCTCGGCGGTCTGCATGACGAAGCCGAGATCCGCGGCCATCGTCGAACGTATATCGGCGCAATGCCCGGTCGATTGTTGCAGGCGATCCAGCAAGCCGGAACGAACAATCCGCTGATAATGCTCGACGAGATCGATAAGGTCGGCGCTGATTTTCGCGGCGATCCATCGTCCGCGCTATTAGAAGTGTTGGATCCCGAACAGAATTTTGCATTTCGCGACAATTATCTTGGCGTGACCTTTGATCTGTCGAACGTGATGTTTATGACGACTGCGAATGTGCTTGAGACGATCCAACCAGCGCTTCGCGATCGCATGGAGATCATCAATCTCTCAGGCTACACGGAAGAAGAAAAGATCGAGATCGCTCGTCGGCACCTCGTTCCAAAACAGATCGAAGAGAATGGCCTTCGCAAAAAGGACATCAAGTTCGATAAAAAGGCGCTGGCTCGTATCGTCAGTGAATACACTAGAGAAGCCGGACTTCGGCATCTTGAACGTGAGATCGGCAAGATCTGCCGAAAAGCCGCTCGGAAAAAGGCTGAACAGAATGGTGGATTTCAACCTATCAAGGTCACGGCTGAGAATGTGCCGGATTTCCTACGCGTACCTCGTGTTTTCAACGATACTGCTCTTGAAAAGGATGAGATCGGCACGGTCACAGGTTTAGCCTGGACCGCCGTTGGCGGCGACATTTTGTTCATAGAGGCACTGAAAACTAAGGGGAAAGGCAAGCTCCAATTGACTGGCCAACTAGGCGAAGTTATGCAGGAGTCGGCCCAAGCCGCTTTCTCGTATGCTAAGGCTCGTGCCTCAGAGCTAGGTATTGATCCTGATGCATTTGATAACTTCGACATACATATTCACTTGCCTGAGGGAGCGATCCCGAAGGATGGCCCGTCGGCTGGTATTGGGATGGCTACGGCATTAGTTTCTGTGCTTTCGCAACGAGCCGTTCGCAAGGATGTTGCGATGACGGGCGAGATAACACTTCGCGGCAACGTCCTGCCGATCGGCGGCGTCAAAGAAAAACTGCTTGCTGCCCGCCGTGCCAAGCTCAAGACGGTCATTATGCCAGCCAAGAACAAACGTGATCTGACCGATCTGCCGCAGGAAGTAATGGACGATTTAGCGTTTATATTCGTTGATAATGTGCGGGAAGTGTTCGACGCCGCACTTAAGCCTTCGGTGCCGGCTCAGAATAGTAAGAAGCCGGTTGCGAAAACGGCGAGGAAATAGCCGAATGCCCTTATTCTATAAGCACTTTCGGCGTTGACTTAGGGCACGAGGAAGCCTAAACTATTGTGTTGCGGTGATTTTTTGACCGCACTTTATCTCGCCAAATTGGGAACTTTAGACTACGGCGAGCGTTTGTATTTATACATAAATATTGACCGGGAATTATTGATGAATAGATTTTATAGATTTTTGGCTGTTTCGATGATCGCAACGGTCGGTGCAATTTCCGCATCGGCTCAGATCACAAGCAGTACCTCAAGCAATAACACTACAACTGATGCGGTGCGCAACGCTCAAGAAGCGTCCCGTCTTATCCTAGTTAAGTCCGGAGATCTGTTTCGCGAAGGCCTTTCGGCCTACGTTGCAGAGAATCGCTCGCTCGCCGGCGAAAAGTTTGATAAGTCGATCGAGACATTTCTTTACTCGACGTTCAATATTCAGAAAGATCCAAAGCTACAGAATTGCTACAACCAACTGATCGAGACGATCTATCGCATAGAATATCCGTCCGAAACGCAGTTGCCTCGTGTCCGCGATCTTGCATTAACCTGCACATGGAATATCGAGACAGAACTTGGCGAAAATGTTGCCAAGGTTGCTAAGCTGTCGTTAGGACAGCCGACGACCGTGCCGATGGGACCTGTCGTTCCGGGGCAGCAAACGGTCGCGTCCGGCGGGCCGAAAGTTGGATTTCAGGACCAGGAATTTGAGCCGTCGCCGCTCGACGAGTTGTCAAAACTCGAACTGACACCCGAAGAGCAACAGGTCGAGACCAATCCTATCGCTCAGCAGCAGTATCAATACATTCAGACCGCAGTGGGTCGTGGTTCGCTCGGATTTTCTTTCCAGGTCCATCCGATGATCCAACAGTACATCAACTATTATCGCGGCCGCGGCCGAACGACAATGGAAGTTGGTCTGTACCGATCGGGAATGTTCATGCGAATGGCTCGCCGTATTTTTAAGGAAGAGGGAATTCCTGAGAACGTAGCATGGCTCGGCCAGGTCGAATCTGCGTGGAAGCCATCGGCAATGTCGCACATGGCGGCTTCAGGATTGTGGCAGTTCATTCCGGGCACGGGAGCCCGCTTTGGATTGCGTCGCACGGCTCACGTCGACGAGCGAAACAGTTTTGACGAAGCGACGCGTGCTTCGGCTCGATATTTGAAGTTTCTCTACAATCGCTATGGCAATTGGGAACTTGGCATCGCTGCCTATAACTGTGGTGAAGGCAACGTTGATAAGGCGATCCGTCGTGCAGGCGTTGCGAATTTTTGGGCGGCATATCCATATTTGCCGCAAGAGACGCGAAACTACGTGCCGAATATCTTGGCAACGATCCTGATCGCAAACAATCCTAATCAATATGGCTTTGGGCACGTTCGCCCGGCGGCTCCGTTGCAGTACGACCGAATTCGCGTTCCGGCCTCGACGAACTTGAATATCATTGCGCAGGCTGCTGACACTAGCGTCCAGTATATACGTTATCTGAATCCGCACCTTCGCTCGAATATGACTCCGCCGGAGCCGTACATCATCAACGTACCGATGGGCAAGGCTAACGAAGTCGTCGCGTTATTCCGCCGTATTCCTGCGTCAAAGATCAACAATACGAACGTCGCGAATTCGGCCTCGGGTGAGACTTGGCAAACGATCTCGAACCGAACGGGCGTGTCAGTTGCGGACCTAATGGCAGCAAATCCCGGCATAGCAAAGCCACAAGGCAAAGTGTTCGTTCCGGTACAGGGCAGCAACGTCGCGACGATCTCATACAGCCGTCCGGCGAATCAGCCGGTTACAACTGCAACCTCGACCGTTAAAACTATTAAGGCTTTGAAAGGCGACACGGTTTCCAAGCTCGCACAGCGTCACAAGTTGAACGCTTCGGAGGTTGCTAAGTACAACGGACTGTTGCCGAATTCGGTTCTTCCGGCCGGCCGCGAGATCAAGGTGCCCGGGAAGTAAGTATTGCCCACCAAAGGCACGAAATACATTTAATAAGAAATAGAGCGGGTTCGACTCGCTCTTTTTTTGTGTCATTCGTGCTTTTAGTGGGCGAACTCTTTAGACTTGACAAGTAAACTAACTGTAACTATACTTGTTACAGATATGGCGGCGAATAGTCAATTTTCAATGGCGGTGCATGTGTTGGCAATGCTGGCACATTCGGGGGACGACAACGTCAAATCCGAGTGTATCGCCGCCAGCGTCAACACGAACGCGGTCGTTATTCGCCGTCTGCTTGGCCAACTCGGGCAGGCAAAACTTGTGACATCGCAGACCGGGGCATCGGGTGGAACTCGATTAGCAAGGGCACCTCACGAGATCTCGTTGTGCGAGATCTACAAGGCAGTGAGTTGCGGCGAGGTTTTTGCTCTTCACGCTAAATCGCCAAGCCAGGATTGCCCAGTTGGCAGAAATATTGAGGCAGTTCTTTGTAATTTGCAGAAAGAGATCGACAAGGCGGTAGGCGAGAAGCTCGGCCAATACACGTTGGCAAGCGTTATTTCGCAGGTCGAAACAGCGAAAGCGTAAATTTTTTTGAAACGATTTGTATCAAATATAGTTACAAACGGAAAACGAAATGACAGCATTAGCAGCAAGATGGACTCCGACATTTATAGATGCGATTAAACTGATCGCAAGATTCTTTGGAGTGTAATAATGAATATCAAGCAATACATCGAAAAATCGATATCGTACGAAGAGTATGTTGAGCTCGTCAAAAGCTTGCTGGAACAGGGCAAAGCTACGGGCGATGTTCAAAACGAGTCGAGGTTGGAATATACGCGGCTGAATCTGGTGCGAATGAACCGAGTTGCAAAGACGTTGGTTCATGACCAAGCGTCGTTCGAAACAGTTTCTAGGGTCTATCGACCTCAAACTTGGCTCATCATCACCGAAGGTTGGTGCGGAGATGCGGCACAGAATCTTGCCGTGATCGAACATGTTGCGTCCGCGAACGATAAGATCAGGACGCGATACATCTTGCGAGATGAGAATCCCGAGTTGATAAACGAATTTTTGACCAATGGTTCTCGTTCGATACCGAAGCTGATCGCTGTGGATGATGCAAACGGAAAAGTGCTTGGAACGTGGGGAGCCAGGCCCGCGGCAGCTCAGGCGTATTTCAACGAGATGAAGGATCAGGGAATCCAGAAAGACGAATTAACGGAGAAATTGCAGCGTTGGTATAATGCCGACAAAGGTGTTTCGCTGCAGCAAGAGTTGGCGATACTTGCGAGCGATTGGTCGCAAGGTGAGCTGGCGGCGAGTGTGTGAGTTCGCATTATATTTAGTAGAAGAGGAGAGGTACTGATAATGAAATTTCTAACTGTTTTTGTATTAGCAGCCGCGGCGTTCGCTTCGGCATGCGCGGATCCGGCGGCAAACAAACCTAAAGCTACTACATCAGCGCCATCGAGTGCGTCGCCTGCTGCGCCGGCGAGCACTACGGCAGCACCGGCAACGACTGATGTATTCGCTTCATTTAAGCCGAAAGGTACGAGTATCGACGTCGATGCAGCGACGAGTAAGATCGAATTTACAGGCTCAAAGGTTACAGGCAAGCACGACGGCGGATTTAAGGTTTTCAAAGGGGTGATCGATCTGGTCGGTGACAAAGTCGAAGACAGCGCGGTCGTATTTGAGATCGATATGAAGTCGGTTTTCACGGATGCAGCCGGATTGACGGACCATTTGCAGAATCAAGACTTTTTCGAGGTCGCGAAGTTTCCGAAAGCATCATTTTTATCAACTAAGATCGTTGCCGACACAGCTAAAGGTGCCGGAAATTATACGGTTACGGGAGACATGGAGATCCGCGGAACCAAGAAATCGGTAACGTTTCCCGCGAAAATCACACTTGCGGCTGACGCAGTGACCGTGGCGAGTGAGTTTTCGATCAACCGGAAGGATTTTGGCATCGTTTACGCAGGAAAAGCTGACGATCTTATCCGAGACGACGTTGTTCTGCGGCTCGATCTCAAGGCTCCGCGAAAGAAGTAATGAGGGCGTTTCAGATAAACGAATTTGGGATCGACAAGCTGGCCTTGGTCGAGGTTGCCGATCCCGAGCCTCAGCCGAACGAGGTCGTCGTGCGTTTTGACGCATGGTCGCTGAATTATCGCGACGTGATGGTCGTCGAGGGCCGTTATAATCCGCGAATGAAGATACCAGCGACGCCGTTGTCAGATGGCGCCGGCGAGATCGTAGCGGTCGGTGAAGGCGTTACGAAATGGAAAGTCGGTGACCGTGTGATGCCAATAATGGTGCAACGTTGGTTTGACGGCGAACCAAACGCTGAAACGTCGCGGACGGCGATCGGTGCGGGAGCGGTTTGGGACGGCATCTTGCGGGAAAAGGCTGCGTTTGCTGAGAATTCGGTCGTTGCCGTGCCCGATCAATTGTCCCAATCTGTGGCTGCAACCCTGCCGTGCGCGGCAGTTACGGCCTGGAATGCGTTGGTTGTTTCAGGAAAGCTAAAGGCTGGTGACACAGTTTTGACGCAAGGCACCGGCGGAGTATCTATATTTGCTGTTCAGTTCGCGAAGACTTTGGGTGCCAGGGTGATCGCGACATCGAGTAGTGACGCAAAGCTTAAAAAGCTGAGCGAACTCGGTGCCGACGAAACGATCAATTATCGAACCCGCGAAGATTGGGACCGTGCCGTTCTTGAGCTGACCGAAAAGCGAGGTGTTGATCACGTTATTGAAGTCGGCGGAGCAGGAACGCTGGCAAAGTCGATCAACGCTGTGCGCGTCGGCGGGCACATCGCGATGATCGGCGCTCTTGATACGGAAGGTACGTTCAATCACGTGCCGATATTTATGAAGGCGATCAGGCTTCAGGGAATATTTGTCGGATCAAAGGCAATGTTTGAGGATATGAATGCCTCGATCGCAGGGAAAAATGTCAGGCCTGTGATCGATCGAATATTTAGGTTTGAGGAAATAAGAGACGCTCTGCACTACATGAAGAGCGGAGCACATTTTGGAAAGATAGTGGTCAATTTGGACCGATAGGAATTCAGATCAAAGGAACAAGGGGTTTTATATATGGCTACATTATTTGACACATTTAAGATCGGCGAGATCGAACTGAAGAATAGAATTATTATGGCTCCGCTCACGCGAAGCCGAGCAAACGACGAAGGCGTTCAGCCTGAATTTACCGTGGATTACTATACGCAACGTGCGTCCGGCGGGTTGCTCATAACTGAAGCGACAAACGTTTCCCCAATGGCGAAAGGCTACGTTCGCACTCCGGGAATTTATACTGCGGACCAGATCGAGAGCTGGCGAAAGGTGACCGACAGTGTTCATGCGAACGGCGGCAAGATATTTATGCAGATCTTTCACACCGGCCGCATTGCGTTGCCTGATTTCCTGCCGGGCCGACAGTTGCCTGTAGCACCGTCGGCTGTGAAAGCGGCTGGTGAAAACTATACTGATGAAGGAATGAAAGAGTTCGTTGTGCCGCGAGAATTGACCACTGAGGAAGTTAGGTCGACGGTGCAGGATTACGCGAAAGCAGCGAAGAACGCGATCGAAGCTGGCTTCGACGGTGTAGAGATCCACGGCGCTAATGGTTATCTTATTCAACAATTTCTTTCAACAAACGTGAATCTGCGGACTGACGAGTACGGCGGTTCGATCGAGAATAGATCTAGATTCTTGCTCGAGATCGTCGAGGCAGTCACGTCAGCGATCGGCAGCGAACGAACTGGTTTGCGTCTTTCGCCGGGCGGCGAGTTCAATGACATCAAAGAATCCGATGCCGAGGAGCTATATGAATATGTGATAGGCAAGCTAAACGACTTTGGCCTCGCTTATCTTCACATCGGAACGTTCGATCAGAATCGAGATTGGCATCCCGTGCTCCGTCCGCTATACAATGGAACCTATTTTGCGGGCGTTGGTTTTGATAAGGCTCGTGCGGAAAGTGTTTTGGCAGAAGGCGGCGCCGATGCCATCGTGTTTGGCAAACTGTTCCTAGCCAATCCTGACTTACCGGAACGATTTAGGATCGATGCGGAGTTGAACGAATGGGATGAAAGCACCTTCTATACGCCTGGAGAAAAGGGCTATACGGATTATCCGACGCTTGCCAAGGCGGCTCAGGTTTGATGATCCAACACAGGCGTGCAGCTCCGTATTTTGGATGTGTTTTAGGTAATATTTAGTTATGAATATTGGGATCATAGGTTCAGGTATAGTCGCGAGGACTTTGGCGGCTGGCTTTGCGGACAAAGGGCATTACGTCGTTGTGGGTACTCGCTCGCCGGGAAAGCTTTCCGAATGGCTCGCGACTGCGGGTCCGAACGTGACCGAAGGATCATTTGCTGATGCTGTCCGTCACGGTGAGGTCGTGATCATTAGCGTCAATGCCGAGAACACAAGGAGTGCCATCGAGATCTCGGGTCGTGATGAGTTCAGAGGCAAGGTTGTGATAGACGTCTCGAATCCGATGGATTTTTCACAGGGCATTCCTCCGAGATTTACAGCGACGGTTGGGAATTCGCTTGGTGAGAAGGTTCAGCGCGAATTGCCAGAGGCGTTTGTCGTGAAGGCTTTCAATTCGATGGGCTTTAGCGTGATGACAGAACCGCTTTTCAATGGTGAGGCCGGCACGCATTTCATCGCCGGCAACGATGACGACGCTAAGTCTAAAGTTGCCGGATTGCTGCTCGAATTTGGTTGGGAAGTCGTAGATGTCGGCGAGATCGATCAAGCATTTTTTCTTGAGGCGTTAGCATCGCTTTGGGTAAATTTTTCGATCAAGTCAGGCCAACGTGAACAGGCATTCAAGCTATTAACTCGTTAGTATTAAGGAAAATATTCGCAAGTTCGTTTAGAATCATTTTAGGAGAAAAACAATGGGAGCTTTTGCAAAAGAAGTAACAGACAGCGGGTTTGAGACCGATGTTTTAGAATCGGATAAACCGGTTTTGGTCGATTTTTGGGCCGAATGGTGTGGGCCATGCCGTATGATCGCACCATCGGTCGAGGCTGTGGCTGAGGAATACGCAGGCAAAGCAGGCGTAATGAAAATGAACGTTGATGAAAATCCAACGGTGCCGAATCAGTTTGGTATTCGCGGTATTCCGACACTTATCCTGTTCAAAGGCGGCCAAGAGCAGGAACGCATCGTCGGAGCAGTTAGCCGCGAAGCGTTGGCTAAAGTTATTGACAAATACGTTTGATCATTCAACAGATAAAGTAAAAAGGCCCGGACATTTGTCCGGGCCTTTTT
>JAEUQI010000290.1 GCA_016789145.1 Blastocatellia bacterium
GCACTAGCGTTCATGTCGTGTTCAGTGGGCACGCTTCTACTAACGAAAATCATAAGGTCTTCGGTAGCTTTTTACAACATCGCCGCTTTGCGCCATTTTTGCGCCACCCGCGCCCCCCTGCGCCGGCGCAGGGAGCGGCGCACCTTGAAGAGCAATGGCATTTCGGTTATCTTTTCTTGGATCTTACGATGCGAGTTTTGGGTATCGATCCGGGCAGTGAAACGCTCGGCTGGGGCGTGGTCGAAGGCAGCGGGTTAAGATACTCGCCTGTCGATTTCGGCACCGTACGATCAAGCCCGAAACATGCATTCTCGAAACGGCTCGCTGGGATCTACCAGGGCGTTTCCGAGTTAGTTGACCGTCTGTCGCCAGATGTTATCTCGATCGAAGAAGCGTTTTACGCGGCAAATGTCAGTGTCGCGATGAAATTAGGTCAGGTTCGCGGCGTTGTTCTTCTGCTTGCAGAGCAGCGCGGGATCGAGATCGCCGAATACGCACCTCGGCTGATCAAGAAAACGGTCGTCGGCTATGGTGCCGCGGAAAAACGTCAGGTGGGCGAAATGGTCAAGCTGCTGTTGCGGTTGAAAACGGTG
>JAEUQI010000291.1 GCA_016789145.1 Blastocatellia bacterium
AACCGAACTGACACTCATTCGCAGGAATCAAACATCTTTCAAACCTCGTCCTTTCGTCAGCCGATACGTCAATGCTGAGAAGGCGCCCTACCGATTCCCTAAATTGCCTTTGTTTCAAGTACGGGCGTCCAACCATAAGGCCCGACAAAGACAGTTCTTCGTCAAATGCTGTTAGCAAAGGGATCTCCAACGCATCTTCCGAAAAAAGCGCCGCCCTGAACGTCTCCCGGATATCCACCAACTGATCTCCTATCCGAATGCCAATGCGAAATCGCTCATTGGACTCTCTCCTCCGAAAGACACAAAACGGCAAATTCTGTATCGGAAAATCCGTATTCGGATCGTTGGCGGATTCGACCCAGCTTTTGAGGTTCGGGTCGTGGGTTTCGTTGATTTCGTACATAAGTTTTTTTGCCCACTAAATACACGAAATGCACTAAATTTAAGAAGAAAACTTTTAGTGGCTTTAGTGCCTTTCGTGGGCCAAATCTTTTATAGCATCCCCAGACTTTGCAAATCTTCTACGGGTTCGTCGAATGAGCAGGAGCCGAACGATTGGATGCCTATTGTGCGGAGGCGTTCGATCTG
>JAEUQI010000292.1:0-345 GCA_016789145.1 Blastocatellia bacterium
TCGGCCGTCTCTTCATTAAGAATTTTGAGGTCGAGTCCAAAAAGTTGAAAGGCATCAAATACCTCGTGCAAGGCACGTTGTATCCCGATGTCATCGAAAGCGTGAGCTTCAAGGGCCCCTCGGCGACGATCAAAACGCACCACAACGTCGGGGGATTGCCGACCAGAATGAAGTTGAAGCTGGTCGAGCCCCTGCGTGAATTGTTCAAGGACGAAGTGCGGGTCTTGGGGCAGGAGCTCGGCCTGCCGGATGAGATTATCTGGCGGCAACCCTTTCCCGGTCCCGGCCTGGCGATCCGCGTGCTCGGCGCAGTCACCAAGGAACGGTTGGCGATTCTGCGCGGGG
>JAEUQI010000292.1:355-587 GCA_016789145.1 Blastocatellia bacterium
CCGGCCTGTATCGGGAGATCTGGCAGGCATTCGCCGTCCTGCTGCCGATCCGGACGGTCGGTGTCATGGGTGACCAGCGGACGTATGAATACGTCATTGCCATCCGCGCGGTCACGAGCCTCGATGGCATGACCGCCGACTGGGCCAAGATCCCGAACGAGGTGCTGGGGAAAATGTCGAGCCGGATCATTAACGAAGTGAAGGGCGTGAATCGCGTCGTCTACGACATCAG
>JAEUQI010000293.1 GCA_016789145.1 Blastocatellia bacterium
ACACTATTAATGTTCGCCTTAGTGTTAACCGTACCTTTCCCAGTCGAGTTCGTGGAGCTGCTACTTAAACCACCCGCTACCGCAGGCGGTTCTGACAGGAGCCGCTTGAGAAACACACGCGAGCTCTCCCTCGTCGCATTCGCAACGAGAGTCCGAAAGAATGTGATCCGATGTCCGAGCGTTGGTGCGTTCTTGATGCGTTCGATGAGGACGGATTCGAAGCGTGTCCGTAGCCCGACCGTGAGGGAGGGCTCAACGTTCGCGGTGGACGACGTTGAGCCCTTACTGACGTGCGGGCTAATAACACGTTCATCCGACATGTAATAGTTCAACGCCGTTGCTGTGCGGCTTGTCATCATCTGTGCGATGGTTTCGTCTTGTTCTATCGGCAGGTTCTTGATCGCGACCTCGACGAAGGCACGCGGGTCGAGCTCGCCTTCGCGGACGCTGTCCCACAGGGCACCGTACATCATCGACCGCAGAAACGCGTCCTTTTCGTTCTGAACATTCTTCAAAACATACTCGCGGCTCTTGTCGTCAAGCAGGAAAATGCCGTAGCCGTAGTCTTGGTAGTTAGGGAGA
>JAEUQI010000294.1 GCA_016789145.1 Blastocatellia bacterium
GCCTCAACTTTGATGAATTATGAATAGGTCATAATTCATCAGTGGTTAAAATACAGATGTAAAATCTTGATTTTATGGCCGTTTTTGAAAGTGCCATATGGTTTTAGGTAAAGCAAGTCAAAATTTCAGCCCAATAATAGGCATAGGAACAAAACTATTGATTTTAACGCAAAATAACGTTACTTCAATTCCTCTCTGTCGTGCGGTCGTAGCTCAGCTGGATAGAGTACCTGACTACGAATCAGGTGGTCGGAGGTTCGAATCCTCCCGTCCGCACCAATTTTTTCCTATTTTAAATCGATCATTCGATTAAGTTCTCTTGCTAAACCCTCGCTCCCATTACTATTTTTTGGTTATATGGTTCATCGTGTTTGACCTTGCCAGCTGTTGTCTTTACCGATCTATCGAGGTGATTATGATTTTAGTTATTGGAAATAAACGTCTTTCGAGTTGGTCTTTGCGACCTTGGTTAATGCTAAAACAATTCGAGATTCCTTTTGAAGAAAAATTAATTCCTTTAGATCAACCCTCGACCCGCTCTGAAATATTGCAGTATACAGAATCAGGAAAAGTTCCGGTGT
>JAEUQI010000295.1 GCA_016789145.1 Blastocatellia bacterium
GGTCGACACCGTCACCGAAGGGCTGCCGTTCGACAACCTCGCCTTCGTCGACGACGGCACCGTCTACTTCTCGAGCTTCGCCACCGCCTCGCTCACCGAGCGCTCCCCAGACGGCACTGTGCGCACCATCCCCCTCGGCGCCTGAGCGCCGGCCCGCACGGAGCGCACGCCGATTTGGCGGAGAGGGTGGGATTCGAACCCACGGTACCCGTAGGCACACTTCCTTAGCAGGGAAGCCCGATCAGCCAGACTCCGGCACCTCTCCTTGTTGCGGCGACGACTCTACACGGCGCCGGCGCTCGCCTGGTCGGAGGTTCCCGCGCGCTTGCCGCCGTACGCACCCTGCTCGCGGGAGTGGCACAAGTCACACCGCTGTATGTTGCAATTCGGTGACGGTCGTGACGATAGTGTGACCAACGAACCAGAGCGCGCTCTGCGCTGCCCGGTGACGCGTGCCCCCGTGGGGTGCCCGCCGGAGCGGCCCACAGCACCCCGGTACGCCTCCCCCCACCCCGAGTCCTCTTGTCGCGCGCATGCGCCCGGGAGCCGGGCGGGACCGGTGGTGGCGGAACGGAGCGCT
>JAEUQI010000296.1 GCA_016789145.1 Blastocatellia bacterium
TTTCAAGGAGATCCAAGTCGAGCTGGCCCGACACGCTTGACCATTCCATAAATTGCTAACGGAGGGGCTGCAAAAAAAAGGACATCGCCAACGTGACAATGCCCTCATTTCTTTAATGCGGGGAAATTCTAGCCCTCACTGAGTTCGGTTAAGACTTGGTTTGCTAAGACTTCGAAGATGGTATTCACTTACTTAGGCAGATGCTGACCTTTGCAGATAAGAAAAGCGGCTCTTGCGAGCCGCTTTGTTATTCGGAATGTATATATGTAATGCAGTCTAATGTGGAGCCGCCCATCGGAGTCGAACCGACGACCTTTCGATTACGAATGAGTGAAAGCTTGATTTCACGCGTTTTCATAATCTTGCAAGAAACGATCAAACATCAGTAAATATAGGGCTCCCAAGTTGACAAAGACTTCCGTTCATTTCATAGTATTTCACAAGATTTCAATAAATTGGGTGTGAAAGTAGGTGGGACGGACTGTTCGGGTTAACTTGTTTCTAGAGAGGCGCATAATGAGAATTGGTGAAAAGATCTTTAAGAGGAAGTCCGGAAAAAGTGCAGGGACTTGGGTGT
>JAEUQI010000297.1:0-328 GCA_016789145.1 Blastocatellia bacterium
TGCCCTTCGAGAGCATCTGCATCTCACCGGCACGAAGAAGGGATGCGACCACGGGCAGTGTGCCGCCTGCACTGTTCTCGTCGACGGCGTGCGCATCAACGCCTGCCTCAGCCTTGCCGTGATGCATCAGGGTGACGTGATCAAGACGATCGAAGGGCTTGGTACGCCGGAAAATCTTCATCCGATGCAGGCCGCCTTTATCAAGCATGACGGCTATCAATGCGGCTACTGCACGCCCGGCCAGATCTGTTCCGCTGTTGCTATGCTCAACGAGATCAAGGCTGGGGTACCCAGCCATGTGACGCAGGATCTGACTGCGCCCCTTGAT
>JAEUQI010000297.1:338-570 GCA_016789145.1 Blastocatellia bacterium
GCGCCTATTCCAACATTGCCGAGGCCATGGCGGACGTCGCGAGGAGCCGGACATGAAGGAGTTCACCTACGAGAGAGCCAGAAACCCGGCCGAAGCGGCAAGGAGTGTCGCGCGCCAGCAAGGTGCGAAGTTCATTGCGGGAGGCACCAACCTTCTCGACCTCATGAAGCTCGAGATCGAGACGCCGACACACCTTGTCGATGTGCAGGAGATCGGCCTCGACCGCATCGAG
>JAEUQI010000298.1 GCA_016789145.1 Blastocatellia bacterium
GAGGGCCGCGTCGCATACAAAGGCTCGGTTGCCGACATGGTGACCCAGCTGATCGGCGGGCTCAGGGCCGGAATGGGTTACACCGGCTGCCGCAACATCAACGAACTTCAGAATAACGCCCGATTTGTCAGGATAACCTCGGCCGGGCTTCGCGAATCGCACGTCCACGACGTGATCATCACGAAAGAAGCGCCGAATTACCGGATCGAATCGTAAGATGGGCTTAAAGGCTACCGCGATCGCGATAGCCGAAATTGCGGAAAGGCCAGCATCGGACGCCGATGTTCAGGGCGTGGTCACGACGTTGACCGTGTCAGACAGCAGGCCGACCGGTGTGTTGTCCTGCAGATAACGGGCTCGGATCTGGACGGCACGCGGCAGGTTGCCCGGGCTCGCGGCAATTGTCAGCTGGGCGGGCGATTTGAAAAAGCTGCCGGCCGTGGACCACGCCGCGTCGTTATCGACCTTGGTCTCGATAGCTATGCCTTGCGTCTTGCCGCGGACAAATTCGACCATCACGACATTTGCCGGCATCGCCTTTGCCTTTAGCGAAGGCTGTAGATCATCG
>JAEUQI010000299.1 GCA_016789145.1 Blastocatellia bacterium
GGACAACTGCCGGACAAAATGGTCGCAGCTTGAAAAGGACTTCAAGGAAATCGCGACGAATTATTAGGGCCCGTGGGCAACGGGCGTTCCCTTGGGGTTTCGCTACGCTTCGACCCGGGCTTCATCTGAGGCCACCGCATGCGCGACTCGGGGTATAGTCGGAGGTTAAGACTCCGATGGACTCTTCGTTTGATCGTTCTGCATCGAAATAAACCACCCGCTACCGCAGGTGGTTCTGACAGGATCGCTGGCGCTTCAGTTCAGGCTTCATCTGAGGCCGCCGCGTGCGCCGATCGGGGACTGATTTGTCCGCGAGCGACAGTATTCGGCATTTTGATCTTTGAATTTACTTCCGTGATACCGTTGCGGATTTCTTTGCGCGTTAGATTTCGGAGAGCCTTTTTTTGAAGGTCACGAAGTTTATGAAAGAGCGTATTCGTATCAAGCAAACCGCAACCGCCATCATCGTCGTTTTATCTATCATCTTTTCGGCATTTCCGGTGTCGGCGCAGGTCAAACCTAAGACCGCCAAGGCGCCCGCGAAATGTTCCGGCGCGTGGACCGG
>JAEUQI010000029.1 GCA_016789145.1 Blastocatellia bacterium
AAGTGGTAGAGTACTTTGCCCAAAGTGGTAGAGGTCTTTTTCGACCGTTCTCCGCGTCACGATCCTAGATCAACCGCATCGAAGACATCCTCTACCTCCAAAACGTCCCCCACGTCATCCCAATTATGAGCCGAAAATATGCATCCGCAGCCCGCCGGTAATCGAGGGCTCAACGTTCGGTGAAGACGAGCCGAGAGCCCGGACCCCGTCAAGGGGAATGCGGGCTAGAGACACATTGACACGGAGGACGTCGGCGTCCTCATGCTCGACCTGAACAAAGCCGTAAGAGTAACCCGCGGTGCGAGGTAGATCGGCATGCAGTGTCCGTAGTCCGCGTGTAAACAAGGGCTCAACGTTCGGTAAAGACGAGCCGAGAGCCCTTACCAACATGCGGGCTACAGACACATAGACATCGACGACGAAAGGGTGATGACCCGTGACCGGATTAGGCAAAGATACTCTGTGTAGGTCCTCTAGCTATTCACCCAATTCTCTTTGAACAGATCGAATTTGGAAAAGTGTTAGTTTGTGGCATAATAAGCCAAATTTCAATCCAGTTTATTCGTATTTTCTCCGACCATTATGAGAGTTTTAAAGGACACACTTTTCGGCACCATACGAAGTTTTTTACTCGTCTTAGCTTTTTTTGGAATCACGTTCGCGACTTTGTTTCTGGTAAATGTTATTCGGCGAGTAGAGGCTCAAGAAATCAAGGCTTCCGAGCGCATAACAGAACCTTTAGAGAAAGAGGCCGTGTTTACCCTGCAACCTTCGGTCGAGCAGGTGGAAAAGCAGTTTGGCAAGTCGGCGGTCGACTTTGAAGAGAGTCGCGGGCAATCGGAGAAATCATCGTTATTTCCCAAAACGGACTTAGTACTGAATCGCAACCCCTTTCTTGGGGAAATACCTAGAAATGGTTTCCTCAGTGATTTTTTGACACCTGCAATTCCTGCTACCGGTGAGGTTGATCCTAATTTTTCAGTCAATTTTGAAATCGATAGTTTTGGTTCCGAGGCGGCAGTTTTAGTTTCGAAGGTCCAGCCCGACGGTAGGGTGTTGGTGGGAGGAAATCTTAATTTCGTCAACGGCATCCGTCGAAATTGTCTAGTTAGGTTAAATATTGATGGAACATTGGATCCTACCTTCAACCCGGACATTAGATTTGCAAACCCAAATGGGGGACAGGACGCAGTTTACCCCTATGTTAGCCAAATAGTAATTCAAAACGATGGGAAGATAGTGATTTTCGGCTTCTTCGACAGTGTGAATGGCGTAAGTCGAAATGCATTGGCTCGATTGAATGCCGATGGAACACTCGACACAACCTATAACCCAGGGCTGGTTGAGGGTGTTCTTGATATGTTGCTACAGACTGACGGGAAAATCGTTGTAGCGGGCTTTTCGACAATGCGGATCAACGGTATCACACGAAGCGGCTTGGGTCGGATCAATACCGATGGATCCCTTGATACCACATTAACGCCTCAGATAAATTCTTTTGTTCGCTCGGTTGCCGTGCAGGCCGATGGGCAATATTTGATAAGTGGCTCCTTTACATCGATCAACGGGATCAGCAAATTGAATGTTGCCCGACTTAGTGCAGGCGGGATATTGGATGCCGGATTTGGACTTACTCTTATTCAAAGCGCCGGATTTCCAGGCTCCATAAATAAGTTCGTTCCACTACCTAACGGTCAAATCCTCATTGGTGGCGGCTTCACCACCGTCAATGGTGTTACTCGGCGGTCTTTGGCTCGAATTAATTCCGATGGATCGGTTGATCCTTCATTCGATATTGGTACCGGATTTATTCGCTTTGGCGTACAAGGTGGGGTTTTCGATATTTTGTTGCAGAGCGGCGATTCGATGATTGTTTCCGGCTCGTTTTCGAGTTTCAATGGCGTTCCGAGAAACGGCGTTGTCAAACTCTCTTCGAATGGAGTTCTCGACTCGAATTTTGTACTAGACCCAATAGAATCCGAAGGCAGTTCCGACGTATATGTCGAGTCGACCGTCAGCCTTGGTAGCAATTTTTTGTTGGTTGGAACATTCAAAACCATCGGTGGGAATTATCGGAATCAGATTGGCGCGGTTACTAATGCAGGTACAGTCGTTTCATCATTTGCCCCCGTGATCAGGATTCGGGCAAGAGTATGGGACACAGCTGTGCAGTCAGATGGTAAGGTCGTGGTTGTTGGAGATTTTCTTTATGCAAATGGTCAACGCCGAAATACGGTTGCAAGACTGAACGCTAATGGAACAGTCGACGCTACGTTCAACTCGATCGGACCACCGCGTTTGGACGGACCAAATATTCGCAAAGTCGCAGTTCAGAATGATAACAAAATTCTTGTTGCCGGCTTTTTTGGCCGCTTTGGTGGTTCCACCAACACAAACTTAACCAGACTAAACGCCGATGGCTCGAGTGATAGTTCGTTCAACTTTTTTTTTAATGGTCCGCTTAGTCTCGGGGGGACCGAAATCAGTGATATCATTCCACAGTCAAATGGAAAAATATTGATTTGCGGCGATTTCACACAGGCAAACGGTATAGCCAGGCGAGGTTTGGCAAGATTGAACTCCGATGGCAGTACCGACGCTACATTTCCTGAGGTAGTTTTGGATACATTAAGCAAGCGAGTTTATGAAATGGAGCTTCAACCCGATGGTCGTGTTCTGATTAGCGGCGATTTCCTTTCAGTTAATGGAACGAGCCGTGCTTATTTCGCTCGCCTGAATTCTGATGGAACACTTGACACAGGATTTGTGCCCCCGACTTTGAATGGTCCAGTCTATAAAATGACACTCCAGAATGATAACAAAGTTCTGATTGCCGGCGCATTTACGACTCTCAGTTCGATAAGTCGAAGAGGAATTGCACGACTAAATCCGGATGGAAGTTTTGATCCTTCTTTTAATCCCGGTACTGGAGTAGTTCGCGTACCGGGAACCGGGCGTATTCATACAATAAAGTCTTTAAGTGATGGCGGTGTTTTCATTGGCGGAGATTTTAACTTTTATGATGGTGTGAGTCGAAGCTACGCGGCTCGGCTTAACAGCAACGGTGCGCTTGACACTCAATTCGTTTCGGCTGCGAGCGGACTTGTCTGGTCGTCTGCTATTCAACCTAACGGTGACATCATCATTGGTGGCGACTTTACGTATGTGAATGGCCAATCGCGCCCAGGTATCGCTAGGCTGCTCAGCACTACAGTATCACCATGTGTCTATACGCTCGCTCCGGTATCGCCACAGAATGTAGTTGCTCAAGCGAACACACTCAACGTGAATGTCTCGGCTGGTCAGACTTGTCAATGGACGGCAACAAGCAATAGTAGTTGGATTACCGTTACAAACGGCTCGGCTGGATCGGGGAACGGAGCGGTGACAATCTCCATTGCTCAAAATACTGATGTCTTAAGGACCGGCAGCCTTACCATCGCGGGGCAGAATTATGTTGTAAATCAGTCTGCGGCACAAGCCTGCACCTACTCCGTAAACCCTGTTTCTGCCACAATACCGGCTGCGGGGGCGACGCGAAATTTCGAAGTCATTTCTCCTAGCGGGTGTCCATGGGATGCCACAAGTAATGTTTCCTGGATAGGAACTAACTCAATTGGCGTGGGCAACGGCGTCGTTACCTACGTCTCGGAGCCAAATAGTGGTTCAAGTCGCTCGGGAACGATCTCGATAGGCGGGCAGTTATTCACAGTGAATCAATTGGCAGGAACCGGTGGGGTTGTTGTGCCCGCAAAGGTAAGTTCGGCCGATAGTTTGGTAAGTGATTTTTTTGGAAACAGTGTTTCAATCAGCGGAAATACCGCAATTGTGGGTGCCCAAGGACATCAAATCGGAAGTAATGGTGATCAGGGAGCAGCCTATATTTTCGTCAATAACGGTTCAGTTTGGCAACTGCAGCAAAAGCTGGTTATGCCTGTTTCAGATGCGCAAGCGTCCGCTCAATTTGGATACAGCGTTGCGATCAGCGGCGATACGGTCATTGTAGGGTCGCCGACGCAGGACAATGGCGGCAATACAGATCAAGGAGCTGCTTATGTTTATGTCAGGAGCGGAACAACCTGGACTTTCCAGCAGCGTTTGCGTCAAAGCGACGGGGCGCCGGGAGATAATTTCGGCTGGAGTGTGGCTCTCGACGGCAATACGGCTGTCGTCGGTGCTTATCTCGACGATGAGAGTATTTACACAAATTGCGGGTCGGCCTATGCATATTTGAGAACCGGAACCACTTGGCAAGAAGAATCTAGAATGGTTTCGAGCGAACGGACGAGCAACAGCCAAATGGGTTACAGCGTCGCGATTAGCGGCGACACCGTTCTTATTGGTGCGAGGTTCGCACAAACTTCGGCCGCATCTGCCGATTTCGGATCAGCGTATATTTTCACTCCCGTTGCGGGAACTCCAAGAGTTTGGACACAGCGTTCAATCCTCACCGCACCACAAAGAAGTGCGGGCGATCAATTTGGATTTAGTGTCGGTGTGAGCGGAAACACTGCTCTAATTGGATCGAGGTTTGACGACGTTGGCTCAAATATTGACCAAGGGTCTGCGTATGTTTTCACCGGATCGGGATTCACTTGGACATTCCAACGCCAACTATTTGCAAATGACGGAACTGCAAATGATGAATTCGGAAACGCGGTCAGCATAAGTGGGGATAAATTGGTTGTTGGTGCGCCTCAAGACTCGTCTCGAAATGGAAGAGCATACTTATTTACGGGAGTTGGTTCGAACTGGACACAACTTCCGGTGTCAGTCGCTCCAGATGGTTCCGCTGGAGATTTGTATGGCTCAAGTGTTTCAATTAGCGGTTCAAATGCAGTAATAGGGGCTGTTTTTGATGATGCACGGCGTGGGTCTGTGTATTTCCTAAGCGGAATTCCGTCGGCTCAGGCTAAGTCAGTTATGGATTTTGATGGCGATGGGAAGACGGACCTTTCAATCTTCCGTCCAAACGGCCCCTCGTCCGAGTGGTGGTGGCTAAAGTCGAGCGGCGGGAATGCTGCTGTGGTGTTTGGGGCGAATACGGATACTATTGTGCCGGCTGATTATACGGGCGACGGCAAGACGGACATTGCGTTCTGGCGTCCGAGCAATGGGAACTGGTTTGTGCTCCGAAGCGAAGATTTCTCATTTTTTGCGGCACCCTTTGGTGCTAATGGAGATGTGCCGGTGCCGGGAGATTTTGATGGTGACGGAAAGGCTGATCTGGCGGTGTTCAGGCCATCGACCTTGAACTGGTTCATCAACAAGTCGAGCGGCGGGGTCGATATATTAACGTTTGGAGCGGCCGGCGATAAGCCTGTTCCGGGCGATTTCGACGGTGACGGCAAGGCCGACATCGCGATCTATCGTCCGACAGGTTCGCAAGGGCCCGCAGCTTCGGAATGGTGGGTACGTAGAAGTTCGAACGGCGTAGTATTCGCACTTCAATTCGGTTCATCGACCGACAAGGCGGTTCCGGGCGATTACACAGGCGACGGCAAGACCGATGTCGCTTTCTGGCGTCCCGCGAACGGCAACTGGTTCGTGCTGAGAAGTGAGGACTTCTCGTTCTTCGCGTTCCCATTCGGAGCAAACGGCGATACGGCAGTTCCGGGCGACTACGACGGCGACGGACGTTGGGACGCAGGAGTGTTCCGCCCATCGAACAACACATGGTTCGTCCAACGCTCAACAGCCGGAACCCTGATCCAACAGTTCGGCATCACCGGCGATGTGCCGCTGCCTAGTGCGTATGTGAGATAAGAATACTTGCTCACTAAATACACGAAAGACGCGGATAGGAAGAAATTTTCCAATTCGTGTCTTTCGTGCTTTTCGCGGGCAATTCTTATAAACGGCTGCTGGCTAGACGTGGATCGTGCCCTTTGTCGGGGGTGGTTCGATCGGGGGAACGACTAGTGGTGGGCTGGTGACGTCGGGTTCGAGGGTTGCTTTTAGGACCTCGCTGATCCAGGCACAGGGAATTATCGTTAATTCACTGAGCACGTCGTCGGGAATGTCCTCGGTGTCGGCTTCGTTGCGGTTTGGCAGAACGATGCGGCGAATTCCGGCGCGGTGTGCGGCGAGGATCTTCTCCTTGACGCCGCCGACCGGGAACACGAGTCCCGACAACGTGATCTCACCGGTCATCGCAGTATCGTTACGAACCTTGCGGCCGGTGTAGAGTGACGCGAGTGCCGACGCCATCGTGACGCCTGCCGATGGGCCGTCTTTTGGAATGGCACCGGCCGGAACGTGCAGATGTACGCCGTTCGTTTTGATGACTTCGGGGTCGATACCGAATTCGGCGGCGTGCGACCATAGGTAACTGCGTGCAGCTTGGGCTGATTCTTTCATCACATCGCCAAGCTGTCCCGTTAAGGTCAAACCACTGCTGCCGGGCAACAGGGTCGCCTCGATAAACAGAACTTCGCCGCCCATTTCGGTCCACGCCATGCCTGTGGCGACGCCTGTGGGCAGTTCGTTGCGGGCTTCTTCGGGATAGACCTTTGGCGGCCCAAGGTAGCCTTTTACCTCTTCGGCAGAGATGACGACCTTGTCGGTGAGGCCTTCGGCGACCTTGAGCGTGACCTTGCGAGCGAGATTTCCGACGGTGCGTTCGAGCTGGCGAACACCTGCCTCGCGTGTATAACGAGCCGTGATCAGATTGATCGCGTCGTCGGTGATCTCGAGATTTTCGGCGGTCAAGCCGTTCTCTTCGATCTGTCGCGGGATCAGATACTGTTTCGCGATGGCGAGCTTTTCACGGTCGCTGTAGCCCGCGAGTTGGATGATCTCCATACGATCGCGAAGCGGCATCGGTATCGGCGCGAGTTGGTTCGCGGTGGCGATAAAGAAGACCTTCGACAGGTCGAACGGCAGATCGATGTAATTGTCGCGAAACGTGTTGTTTTGCGCAGGATCCAAGATCTCGAGCAGTGCCGACGCCGGATCGCCTCGGAAATCGTTGCCGAGCTTGTCGATCTCGTCGAGCATCAGCACAGGATTATTGACACCAACACGTCGCAGCGACTGAATGATACGTCCCGGCATCGCACCGATGTATGTTCGGCGATGGCCGCGAAGTTCGGCTTCGTCACGCATTCCGCCGAGGCTTAGGCGATCGAATTCGCGTCCAAGTGCACGTGCGATCGAACGTCCGAGCGAAGTTTTACCAACTCCCGGAGGGCCGACGAACAGGATGATCGGCGATTTGCTGTCGGGACGCATTTTGACGACGGCGAGCGATTCGCGTATGCGTTCCTTAATGTCATCGAGGCCGTAATGGTCCTCGTCGAGGATCTTTTTGGCTTCGTTGAGGTCGAGTTTTTCCTCGCTCGATTTACGCCAGGGCAATTCGAGAATGTACTCAAGATAGGTGCGAATTACGTGATAATCAGGCGCGGCCTGCGGCAGAGCCTCCATTCGCTTGAGCTCGCGAGTCGCCTCTTTGCGGACGTCGTCGGGCAGATCGGCTTCCTCGAGACGCTGCCGAAGCTGTTCTGCCTCCGCTTTTTCGCCGCCTTCGTCGTCGCCAAGCTCTTTTTGGATCGCCTTCATCTGTTGGCGAAGAACATAATCGCGTTGCGATTTGTCCATTTCGACCTGAGCTTCGTTAGCGATCTTTGACCGGATCTGCATTATCTCAAGCTCACGTGCGAGAGCAGCATGCGTGAGCGTCAGCAGGCCGTCAACGGTCGAAGATTCGAGCATCTTCTGCTCGGTCTCGGTGCCGAGGTCGAGCACGGACGCCAGGAAATAGGCGAGCTGTACAGGATCTTCCTGCGACAATACGGCCATGCGGATCTCGGGCGGGACGTTTGGCAGCAAGGCGAGAGCCTCTTGGATCATGCCCTGAATATTGCGTTTCAGTGCCTCGATCTCTTCGTCATCAACGCGTCGAAGCGGCGGCAGCGTGTGCACCTTTGCCTTCAAATAGGGCTGTTCGGTCTGCCATTCGATGATCTCGAAACGGCTGATGCCCTGGACGATGAGCTGCATCACATCGTCGTTTCGCATCATACGTTTGATGTTGACGATGGTGCCGATCTTGTAGAGGTCGTTAGGTGTCGCGTCGTCGCCGGTGACGTTCTCTGTCTTTGTCGTGATACAACCAAGCAGTTTTTCTTCGGTCGCAAGAGCAGCCTCCGTCGCCCGCGTCGAACGCTCACGCCCAACCGCCAACGGCACGACCGTCTCCGGAAACAGCGTCGTATTCTGCAAAGGCAGCACGGCGATCTCGAACTGCTCGGGAAGCGTAGGTGTTGTTAGATCTATTTGTTCGTCTGCCATATTACTTGCCTTTTCTCAACGTAATGATCAATAGACCATTCTCAAATTGGTGTTCGACGTGCGCACCGTCAATGGTTGCAGGGAATTTCAAAGTTTTTTCGAAATTGCTGTACGTTATCTCCATTTGCTGATACGAAACTCCGGCTGCGCACGATCTGTCTTTGCGACAGCCTTGTATATGGAGTACGTTTCCCTGGATCTCAAGTTCGACATCTTCTGCCGAAACACCGGCGAGCTCGACCTTGACGATCCAACCATCCGGCGTCTGATAAACATCCGCCGCCGGATACCACAACTGCCCGCTCCGCACATCTTTAGATGTGCCAACGAACTGAAAATGTCGATTTATGGAACGTGCCATCGGTTAGCTTGATGAACAGGCTAGGCAGCCTGTTCTACTTTTTACTCCAAAATGCAGTGCCGCTTGAGATCTCTTCGAGTGTTTCTGCGATCTCGCGTTCGTCTTCCATTTCCAGGGCGATGTCGGCCATGGCGACGATGCCGGCTAGGGAACCGTCAGCGTTTACAACGGGAATGCGGCGGACCTGTTTGTCGCCCATCAGACGTATTGCCTCGAAAACGAAATCGTCAGGATTGACGGTGAACAATTCGGTTGTCATAACACTACCGATCGGCGAATCGCTTGAAGCGCCATCTGCAACGCCGCGAACTACTATGTCTCGGTCGGTGACGATACCGATCAGCTTGCCGCCATCGACGATCGGCACCGCGCCCATATCGCCTTCTCTCATGATGCCGCCTACTTCGCGCAGAGTCGCTTTCGGCGATGCTGTGCGCACGTTTTTGGTCATTATTTCTGACACGCGCATGCGGGAAATGGCAGAGTTTTCGGTTTCGGACATAGCTTCATTTTGTTCGACGGGCGGAAATAAAGCAAGGAAAGATCGGCGAGATCGAGGTTAGAGTGTTGGTACGATCACAGAGCGTATCTTTCGAGAAAATCGAAACATATACTTGTCGCGACGCAGTATTTCGGTTCGGTTCAATTCGAAGAGATCGTCGCCGTCATCGTCGCCGTAAATGGTCGAGAATGCGGCGAGGTAGCCGGCGTTTCGTGCGGAGTTTTTTGCGTGTTCGGTGAAAAAGCCTGCCGGGTAGGCGATCGTCTTACATTGAGTTTGGGTCAGTTCTTCGACGAAAGACTTCGATTCAACGATCTCCTTTTCCGTTTCGTCCGGAGATGTATTGTTAAGGAGGCTGTGGCTCATCGTATGTGAGCCAAACTCGATACCGCACGCAGCCATTTCGTGAACGTCATCAACGGTCATATGTTCACGAGCAGCTTCGCCCGGAGCAACGACTTGATTGGTCGTTCGGCCCAGACAGTCGGCAACAACATAGATCGTCGCGGTCATTCCATATTTCTTTAGTAATGGAAATGCGTTCCGATAATTGTCTTTCCAACCATCGTCGAACGAGATCGCGAGAGTGCGTTCCGGATACGAGCCCGTTTGGTTGAAATGTTCGATCAGCTCGCCGACCGTTACGACTCTTATCTTGTTTCTCACCAAATATGCGAGCTGTTTTTCGAAAAATCGCGGAGCAGTGTAGGCGCCGCGAACCTTGACGTCGGGCGTCGGTAGGTCGATCTTGTGGTAAAGCAGAACAGGAGCTTTCATTTCAGACTATGTATTCGGATGTTCGAATATGCTGATGTCAGAATCGCCTCGTGTCAAGAACCAGTTCGCGCCATTATAGACCAATTCCTGATCGGACGGCGATTTTACCATTAGCTGAAGGCCGCTGTTGATCTTCCAAAAGCCATGCTTCGACAAGACATGTTGCGTCAGATCATCGATCACGTCGGTGACGATGCCGCCAACTCGTCGCTCAATGGCTAGATTCAGTGTCGCACGAACGAGAGCCGAAACGACCTTTTCACCATTCTTTGCGTCATAACAGATATCGCTGATCGCCGCTTTTTCGATGGCACCGTATCGATTTGGCTTTCGAAAGAAAAGGACTGCGTATCCGAGCAGTTGTTCGCCTTCGAAATAGCCGATAGTTTCATATGTTTTGCCCGGTTGCCGTGTGAACTGCCATTCGAGACTACCGGCGCTTCGCGAAATATGACACGGCCACTGGTCCTTTATTCTTGAGGAAAGATCATCAAACGAACTATCGAAGCCTTTGATCGGCTTGATCTCGTTGCCAACTGTGAACTTTCTGTGGAGAAAGAATGTCGATGTATTCGTCAGGCGTCGCACGATGCCAAAACTTGCGATCTCGCGAAACGCCTCGCCCGGGAACAGTATCCTATGAAAACGAGGGATCTTCGTAACGACCACCATGCCCTGTTTCTGAAGCAGAGCCGGCGCATGTTGTTCAGGAGTGTTTACGCCGAGCAGCGTCGGGCAATGCGATTCTGCGGCCTGAACCAATCGCTGTGCGATGCCCATTCGCCGAAAATCCGGATCGACCATCATGTCGAGTATCCATATCGCCGTCCGTGATTCACCATTAACAACCAGATCAACGGCGATCGCTCCGAGTTGGCCGGCAATACGATCTCCGGACTTTGCTAACCATACAAGCGGCTTTTCGCGTCGGATCGATGACGGATCGGCAAAGTGCCAATCCCAAAATTCAGGATCTGATTGTCGAGGATTATCAGAATAGACGCGTGACAAAAAAAGAAGGACGGCGTCTCGTTCGGACGCCTCCATACGTTCGATGCGGATCTCTTGACTCATGAGACGTTACGAGCCGGAGCGGACTTCGGTAAGTTCGATCATGCGTCCGAGTGCGATGTTTGCGAAATGCTTTGTCTCATCATCGACGATGATCTCGTTGACGACAACGTCCTCGGTCAGGTTTGCCATCGCCCAGGCGAGATTCTGCGGAGCAATGCGATACATCGTAGCGCACATACAGAGATCAGGGGCGAGCAGGCGGATCTCTTTGTCCGGGAACCGAGCTTGAAGGCGATTTACAAGATTAACCTCTGTTCCGATCGCCCATTTCGAGCCTGCGGGCGAGGCTTCGACAGTTTTGATGATGAACGACGTCGAGCCATCGAGGTCGCTTATTTCGACGACTTCGCGTGGGCATTCGGGATGGACAAGAACCTGCATTCCGGGATGTTCGTCGCGGATCTTGTCGACATGCCAAGATTTGAATCGGCCGTGAACCGAGCAATGGCCTTTCCACAATATGAGCTTTGCGTCGCGTAATTGCTCAGGTGTGTTGCCGCCGAGTTCGAGATTTGGATCCCACAACGCCATCTTATCGAGAGGAATCCCGAATTTCGCTCCCGTATTTCGCCCGAGATGCTGGTCGGGGAAAAAGAACATTTTGTCGTAGTTCTTAAGATAGATGTCGAACAGCGGAATGGCATTAGATGAGGTGCAGACGACACCTTCGTTTCTACCGCAGAAAGCCTTGATCGCGGCAGTCGAATTCATATACGTGATCGGCGCGATCTTCTGCTCCAACACACCGATCTCGCGAAGCTGTTCCCACGCATCTTCGACCTGATCGATCGATGCCATATCTGCCATCGAACAGCCGGCACCGAGGTCCGGAAGTATCACGCGCTGATAATCTTTGCCGACGATATCCGCAGATTCTGCCATGAAGTGGACACCGCAGAACACGATATATTCTGCGTCTGTCTGTGACGCCATGACCGAAAGCTGGTAGCTGTCGCCGGTCAGGTCGGCGTGTTTGATCACGTCATCACGCTGATAATGATGGCCGAGAATGACGACGCGTGAGCCCAGAGCTTCGCGTGCCGCCTCGATGGACGCGGCGACTTCGGTGTCGGGCATTACGAGGAAATCTTCAAATGTTTGTGCTTTTTCGAGTACGGCTGACATCGTATTTCTCCAAGGAAAAATGATGTCACTTCGACCCGAGTATGGCAAGCAGGGTATCTAACGCCACGCCAAATCATTGTGGCATGAACTCAACGTCGGATAGATCTCCCGTGACATTTACAACCCGCGGTGCAAACGTAAATCGCTTTGACGCGACCGAAATAACATACGTCTGGCCCGAATCGATCTCGTCAAACCGGAAATATCCGAGTGAGCTTGATCTAGAATAAACGACATTTCCGGTAGCATTCGTGATCGAAACCGATGCGTTCCGCAATCCATGGCCGTCATTGGTGAGTACCCGTCCACTGATACTAACGCCTGCGGCGGTCGGCGGTGCCGGCATCGTATAACCGGCGGCAGCGTAGCGGGTGTTCATCGCGATGCGCTCCAGTGCCGTATAACCAAGCGTGGCCGAGGCCGTATAGACGGCATTGGCGGCATCGTTTTGGTTAGTTGTAGAGTTCGTCAGGTCGAGGCCGCTCCAAAATGCCTTGTCCGATTTCAATGCCCCGATGTCGTTCCAAATCTTCATATTCGCTGTCGCCCATATTTGGCCGTCGGTGTGAATTGCTCCAGTCAGTCCACCTGGGTAAACCACACCATAATTGAGAATTCGACCGCCCCAAAATGGATTGTGCCCGTCCCAATTGAATGTCCAGTTGTAAGCCGCGTTCCCCGTTGGCCAATAACCCAATGCACGGCTATATGAACCGGCCCAATAGTCGCCGGTGCCTTCGCTTAGGCCATTGACTTGCGAAATTCCACCCACGGTGAACCAATCGTGGAGGCCGTGTCCGAGTTCGTGGATGATCACATCGGCATCTTCGGCATCGTCGACACCGCCCTCACCGAATGCCAATTGCCCCGAACCGGATAGATAATGCGAATTGTCCGCTCCGTTCAATCCGGATGGATCGACCCGAACTCCACCAACATATTGATACGGCATGATGCTCAGGCCGAGCGTGGAGTTCAGATAACGCATCGACGCGTCGATATGGTAATAACAATTGACCGCCTCAAAAGCATCGGCATTGCGATCGAAATTAAACGTCGAACTCGCCTGCGTGAATAAGCCCTTGTTTGGCGCTTCAAAATCTCTGATCTCGGCATACGGGCCGGTCAGCGAATATGTACCGGCACTGAGTGTGATGTCATTGAGCGTCCGGCTCTTGAGTTGCGCCGTCAGTACTGCCGCATTGGCGTCGCTGCCGTCGACATACGATCCTCCGTAAACGGCCACAGCCGTCGTCAACGGATCGGGATCGAATACATTCCCGGTGCCGGAGGCCATTATGGAAAACGGTCTTGGCGCCCTCTTTCGCAGACTTTTTTGGCGCTTGCCCTCGTTGTAGTACGCTATGTCTTCGACCTTGATCAATGTTCCGGTCTTCGCATCAACGAACGCTTCCCAATCGCCAACCGGCGCATCTGACGCATAGTTAACTCGATAGACCAGCCGATCTTCTCCGACCTGACTTAGAACCATCAACTCGGTCTTGGTGTCGTCGCCGGTCAGGCTGCGGACACCAAGGTGATCAGCGAGCTTTAAGAGCGCCGTCTCTGCCGCGATCGCGGGGACGGCGTCGCTGAGTTTGATGCCGTATCGATAGCCGTTCATCACAAAATCGACCACGTTCGCTTTGTTTATGTGGATCGTGATCTCAGCATTCTTGTTGACCGGCAGCCCTTTCCACATCTGCCTCAGCCGAACGACCGTACCGGCTTCGCTTTTCCGAACAAAGTGCAGGCGAAGGCCCGCAATTTCATCAGTCGTCAGTCCGTACATTTCGCTTTTCGCCAAAAGATACTGCCTAGCCTGAATTTCAGGATCGGCATCACGGGCCAGGAAAGTTTCCTGATAAACGGCGAGCGGGTGCCCGGAGACTGCAGACAACCTCATGTTGCCACTCAGTACGTAAATATCTGGTTCCGGAGCGATCTTTATCTCGTACGGTTCTGATGGACGGGGCTTGTGGTCAGCAAGCGTCGTAAAACGGTTTTGAGCATCGGCGCGATCCGCAAAATTTCCAATTGCAACTATGACGAAGACCACAATAGCAAGAAGCAACACAAAGCGGCATAATCTACGAAAGGATCGGATGACTTCGTTCATAATACGTCCAATACCACTTCTCGACGGCTTGGCCATTTACCTACCTTAAACCCACGATCGTTGGTTTCTACAATTTACTTTAAGACTCGCGAGTGAGCAAGGTTTAATGGCCTATCTGCCGGTTTCGCAAGTATGTCGCTAGTCGAGATCATATTGTCACGATCAAAGATTGTTACGCGGAATCAGCCTACGCGTAGCCAAACGCCTTTTCGAGCACCGCACCACAACAACGCCGCAGTTAATACCGCCAAGAGTAGTTAGTACCTAAGCTCAGATGATCCGTCGAGCGGGGCCTCGAAAAAGTAAACACCGAAATAAGCCTAGTCGCTATCGCCCACAACAGTCATAGGTTCAGTCAGACACCAGCCATCTAACCGCCGGCGAAATCACAACCTTCCTTGAAAAGAAGCCGCCTGGAAACTCAGCTTCCAGACGGCCCCCTACAAGATTAACGAAATGCACGAAGATTAGTCTTTGTTTGGGCTGTGCTTAATTATTGATGCTTCCGCTAGATAAACGGTCAATTCGCAGATGTCTTTAACATAATCGCCGATCCGTTCGAGATGTTTGGCAACGAACAGCAATTGAGCGGCGCTTGTCGTCGTTGTCGGGTCGTTGATAATGCCGCCGATCAGTTCGCCAAATACTTTCTTATAGCTTGCGTCGATCTTTTTGTCTTCGAGAATGATCTTGCGTGCGGCCTCGCCATCTTCGGCTATGAAAGCATCAAGCGCATTTCGCAGCATTTCGGCGGCAGCGTCAGACATGATCTTTAAGTCGGGGTACTGAGGCAATTCAGGCTCGTTATTGATAATGAGTACGGCCTCAGCAATATTGCCGGCGTGATCGGCTAGCCTTTCCAGAACAGGCGTGATCTTTGCGACCGAGATCACAAGGCGCAGGTCGTGGGCAGCAGGCTGATAAAGAGCAATGATCTCGACGCTCATACGGTCGATCTCAAGCTCCATCTGATTGATGATCTTGTCGTCTTCGAGCACGACCTCGGCGAGTTTGCTGTCGCGAGTTGCGAGGGCTGTCATCGCACGCTGCACGGCAGACTCTGCCTTGCCTCCGAGCAGTAGAACCTTGTCACGGAGCGTGTCGAGCTGTTGATCTATAATTCGTTTTTCCATTCTTAGCTAATATTATCACTAACGATATCGAGAGTGTTCCTGTTTTGTGCGATCAACCGAATCGGCCGGTAATGTAATCTTCGGTGAGCTTTTCGTTAGGATTCGTGAACATTTTATCGGTCGGATTATACTCAACGAGCTTGCCCAACATAAAGAAGGCCGTTTTGTCCGAAACACGAGCAGCCTGCTGCATATTGTGTGTAACGATCACGATCGTGTACTGCGATTTCAGCTCAACAACGAGTTCTTCGATCTTCTGCGTCGCCATCGGATCGAGAGCCGACGCCGGTTCGTCCATCAATATGACCTCGGGCTGCACTGCCAAAGCTCGAGCAATACAAAGCCTCTGCTGTTGTCCGCCGGACAGACCAAAGGCAGACGTGTTCAGGCGATCCTTGACCTCGTTCCAGAGTGCAGCGTCGGTCAGGGCCTTCTCGACCCGAACCGCAAGGTCTGCTTTGTCGGAATGAATTCCATTGATCTGGATACCATAGGCGACATTGTCAAAGATCGATTTTGGGAACGGATTGGATTTCTGAAAAACCATTCCGACCTTTCGGCGCAAGGCTACGACGTCAGTTTTCGGGTCGTTTATGTTGGCACCGTCGATCAGGATCGTTCCGTCGGCGCGGGTGTTCGGGATCGTGTCGTTCATACGGTTCAGCGTACGCAGAAACGTCGATTTGCCGCAGCCGGACGGTCCGATGAACGCGATCACCTCATTTTGCGGGATCTCGATCGAGATATTGTGCAAGGCTTGAACCTTGCCGTAGAAAAAATCCAGATCTGTTACGCTTATCTTACTCATCTTGTTAGTAAAGGGTATCAATAGTTACGTCGGGTCGTATAACGGACGACAATGTTGATAACGAGTATCAGCGTGATCAACACAAGCGTCGCTGCCCACGCCTTGGCGTGCCATTCTTCGAATGGTGAGATCGCATAGTTATAGATCTGCACCGGCATTGACGCCATCGGTTCGTCTAAATAGATGTTGTAAAAACGGCTGCCAAATGCCGTAAACAGTAGCGGTGCTGTTTCGCCAAGCACGCGTGCGACGGCCAGCATAGCGCCCGTGGCGATACCGGCCCGAGCGGCAGGCAAGACGATATCCCAAGTTACTCGCCACTCTGGTGCACCGAGAGCCAGGGCACCCTCGCGCATTGATTTTGGTACGAGTCGTACAATCTCTTCGGTCGTTCGGGTCACGATCGGTATCATGATCAACGCCAACGCGAGCGAACCGGCGAGCGTCGAGAAATAGCCCTGTTTCAGGACGACCAACGCGTAAACAAAGACACCAAATACGATCGACGGGATCCCGATCATCGAATCCGCCACAAATCGCACGGTCGTTCCGAACCAACCGTCGCCAAGCTCGGAAAGATAGGTTCCGATCGCGATGCCTAACGGTATTCCGACGGCTGCGGCGAGACTAAGAAGTATCAGCGAACCAACAATAGCGTTTCCGATGCCGCCGCCCTCGCCTACGGGTTTCGGCGTTTCGATCAAAAATGCCAGGCTGAGCGACGAAATACCTTGGATCGCGATGTATCCGATGATCAGAACGAGAATGCCAACAACGCCTAGTGCGCAGATCGCGGTCAGCGTCGTCATTACGGTATTTGTTATTCGTCTGCTGTCCATCAACTATGCCGTGCGGCGTGTTTTTCGTCCCACGCTAAGGATCAAAAGCTTTGCAAGTGCCGTCACAATAAACGTCACAACAAATAGTATCAAGCCCATTTCGACCAATGCACTTAGATATAGATCACCCGTTGCCTCAGTGAACTCGTTAGCGATAACGGACGCGATCGTGTACGCCGGATCGAAGAGCGAAACGCTGATCTGAGGGCGATTGCCGATGATCATCGTTACCGCCATGGTCTCCCCAATAGCACGCCCGAGTCCTAGGATCACAGCACCGGCGATGCCGGACGAAGCATTAGCGAGCACGATCTTGGTGGTTTCCCACTTCGTTGCACCGAGTGCAAGTGCGGCCTCGCGCTGCGTGACCGGAACGGCTTCAAGTATGTCGCGAACAACGGCAGTGATGATCGGCGTGATCATGATGGCCAAAATCAGTCCGCCGGTAAACATACCGACGCCGGTCGCCGTTCCCTTAAAGAAAGGCGTCCAGCCAAGAGCGGTCTGGAGCGGCGGCTGAACATAAACTCGAAGGAAAGGTGCGAGCACAAAGATCGCCCATAGCCCATAGACGACCGACGGGATCGCCGCGAGAAGTTCAACCAAGAAACCTATCGGTCTCGCCAATGATCTTGGAGCTTGCTCGACTAGAAAAACAGCAACGCCAATGGATAACGGCGTCGCGATAAGGACGGCGATGACCGACGAGACAACCGTGCCGTAAATGAATGGCAGGGCACCAAACTCGCCCTTGACCGGATCCCAAGTGCTGCCGATCAAAAAGTGAAATCCGAATTCGCGTATCGAAAGCAGCGACCCTTGGCCGATAACGATCAACATCGCCAAAACGATCACCAAGATCAACGACGCGCATCCGATCAGCACGCCGCGATAGATCGAATCGGCGGTCAAAACCTTGCTGCCGCCGTTTGTATCGAGTTTGGTTTCTTCTTTCGACATCGACTATTTGCTCGGAGCCAACGACTGGCCGTTGAATGTTACCTTCGCGATCTTTGCCGAGGCTCGTTTGACCATTCCGGCAGGCAGCGGCGAATAGTACAGCTGCTGTGCGAACCGTTGGCCATCATTGATTCCCCAAGTCATAAAATCGACCAATGTTTGCCCGATACGCTCATCCTGCTGCTCCTTATAGATGAGCAAGTAAACGTAGCTCGAGATCGGATAGGCGTTTTGCCCGGCGGCATCCGTGATCGAAGCTCGCAGGTCGTCGGGTGTTTCGTCGATGGTCTCCGCGGCGGCGTTTGTGACGGTCTCGAAATTTGGAACCACGTAGTTTCCGGCCTTGTTCTTGATCAAGCCAACCGGCATTTTATTCTTTACGGCGTAGGCCAATTCGACGTATCCAATAGTATTCGGCGTCTGCTTGACTTGACCTGTGACACCTTCGTTGCCCTTTCCGCCAAGGCCGACGGGCCAACTCGGGCTTGTGCCTTCACCAACCTTTTCTTTCCATTCAGGGCTGACCTTTGACAAGTAATTCGTAAAAATTGCCGAAGTTCCACTGCCATCCGAGCGATGTACGACCGTGAGAGGCACGGCCGGCAAGGCGACATCAGGATTGTCTGCCTTGATCCGAAGGTCGTCCCACGTCGTGATCTTGCCGAGAAAAATATCGCTGATGGTCAGCGGCGAGAAACGTAATGGCTGATCGACACCTTCGAGATTGTAGGTCAGCACGACCGCTCCCAAGATGACCGGCACATGGATGATCTCACCGGGAGCCGACTTAAGGTCGGCATCGCTCATAACTAGGTCTGACGCGCCGAACTGGATCGTTCGCTCCTTTACTTGTTTAATGCCGCCACCCGAGCCGATCGATTGATAATCGATCCGCACGGTCGAGTTCAAATTTCCATATTCACTGACCCATTTCTGCATCAGCGGATTAATGAGCGACGATCCTGCACCTTGAATCTTAACTGCGCCTTTGCCCTGTCTGCCGCTAAAGCAGGCTTGGCTGACAAGAGCCAAAGCAATAATAAAGGTCACAAATCTTAACGTTCTCATCCGATCTTTTGGCCTGCCGTTACTTCGCACGTGAGCCCTATCATTCCTAGCTCGAACGATAGGCTATGTATAATGCACGACTTGCGTAAGACGATACTTTATACCCAAGCTCGTTGGAGCGCTATTCGCAAAATAATCATATGTAACATTTCTGTAACATTGCGATCAGCCGATTTTGGCGAACTTTCGCATCGCGCTCTGTCATCAAATTTCGCGTGGGCCCTAATTGGCTGTTAAACTTACCTCACACAAAAATATTGGAGAATGTTATGAAAAAGTTCGGTCTGAAACAAAAACTGTTTGCATTTATCACGCTCGTATCGATCACCGCGTTGCCGCTGATGTCTGTCGCACAGACGCGTGTGGAGATGCCGAAAAATAAGTACAAGATCCAAGACGATGTTAAGCTCGGAAACGACGGGGCAAAGGAAGTCGAAAAGATCTTTCCGATCTTGAACGACGCGGACACCGCGCGATATATCGAGCGTGTCGGTGCACGGCTCGTAGCGAATATTCCGCAACAGTTTCGCCAGACGGCATTCAACTATCGATTTAAGGTGATCAATGCCAGCGATATCAACGCTATGGCGTTGCCCGCAGGTCCGATGTACGTCAATCGCGGCATGATCGAAGCCGCCAAGAACGAAGGCGAAATGGCTGGCGTGATGGCTCATGAGATCAGCCACGTCGCGCTTCGCCACGCAACATCAAACGCTACGAAGCAGGGCAGCATCGGCAACCAACTTGGTATGCTCGGCATGATCCTCGGCGGTGCGATCCTCGGCGGTGAATCAGGTGCTCAGCTTGGAGCAATGGGCGCAATGGCGTGGATGACGAAATACAGCCGCTCGGCTGAAACGAACGCCGACGTGCTCGGTGCTCAGATCATGGCAGCCGCCGGTTATGATCCGCGTGACCTCGCCAATATGTTCAAGACTATCGAAGGCGAGCGAAAAGGCGGCGGAGCTCCTCAATGGATGTCGAGCCATCCGGACCCGGGCAATCGATATAACAACATCAATAAAGAAGCCGAGATGCTGAACGTAAGTCCCGAGCCGATCAAGATAACCCGTGATTTCACTCGAATTCAGGCTAAGCTTCGCGCAATGCCTAAGGCACGCACGATGGCGGAGATCGAAAAGGGTGCCCAGGCATCGCAAAACCCGACGTCCGGCGGCAAGTATTCGACGAGCGTAGCATATCCGTCCAATCGTGTTCTGACCTACACAGGCGATCGCGTTCAACTCAATTATCCGTCGAACTGGAAGGTGTTTGGTTCGCAGGATGACGCTCAATTTGCCCCTGTCGGTGCCTATGGTGACCAAGGCATAACTCGCGGGGCAATGATGGGAATAGTCCAGAGACAAAGCGGTGATCTCAATCGAGATTCCGCTGACATGGTCGATCGAATGCTGCAAGGCAATCAATATCTCGGCCGACGGACGAATCCGACTGCGTCATACATCGGCAACAAACGCGGCCAAATGGTCACTCTCGCGGGACGTTCGCCGATCACTAATCGGACTGAGGTAGTGACGATCTACACTGTGCAGATGCGAACCGGAGAGCTATTTTACGTCGCAACGGTCGCGCCTGAGAATGAGATGAATTCATATTCGTACGCATTCAATAATCTGATCAGTTCGTTCCGGTTCAATGACTAACTTCCGGTTGTTTGACTGAATTTAGCAAGATGAGTGCGAGCAGCGAGATGCCCGCACTCATCACAAACGCATACATCGCCCCGATCTCCGTCCACACCAATCCAAACAACAAGGACGCCGGAAAGACGGCAATTCCGTAAGCAAGATTGTAAATGCCATATGCCGTGCCGCGTTTTTCGTCCGGTACTAGGTCGGCTACGAATGCCTTTTCAACGCCCTCAGTCAGGCCAAAATAGGTGCCATAGATGATGAACAGCAGCCAGATCTGCCACGCCGAATCGACGAATGCAAAGCCGAGATAGACCAGAGCGTAGATAAGCCAACCCGCGGCTATCGTTTGTTTTCGTCCAAATCTATCCGAAAGGCTGCCGCCCAGGAGCGAACTTACGACCTTGCTAAAATGCAGCGTCATCCACAGAAGCGGCAATACTGCCGGCGAGATGCCCGCGTCAGCAGCTCGGAGCAAGAGAAATGCATCAGTTGAATTCGACAGCGTAAAGAGGGCAACAACGACCATTAACCGTTTGAAATTGCCGTCAAATCCGGAGAACGATATCTCGAATTTTGCTGCGGGATTTCGCTTTGCCTCGGGTTCGCGAACAACAAAACCGATGATCAGCAAGCCGACCACAACAGGGATCGATGCGAAAAGAAATACGTATTGGTATTCCGCGATGGTCGGTGCCTGAGCATTGACGGCAAATATCGAGAGCAACAAAAATGCCGCGATCGGGCCGAGTACGGCGCCGAGATGATCGGCGGCTCGATTAAATCCAAAGGCAACGCCGCGTTCGCTTTTCGGCACGCTCGATGCGATCAGTGCATCGCGCGGTGCGCCGCGAATACCTTTGCCAACGCGGTCGGTCATACGCACCATCAAGACCTGCGGCCAGCTACCGACAAAGCCGAGTAGCGGCCGCGTGATCGCAGCCAGAGCGTAGCCTGCGAAGACGAGCGGTTTGCGTTTACCTAGTTTATCGCTAAGTTGGCCGGCAAAGAGTTTGAGAATACTCGCGACCGATTCGGCAAAGCCTTCGATCAGGCCGATCGCGAATGGTGAGGCTCCGAGTGCAAGAGCAAGAAAGGCCGGTAGCAGAGGATAAATGATCTCGCTCGATGTGTCGTTGAGCAGACTGACGGCGCTGACGGCGAGGACGTTTCGCGGCATCGCAAAATAGCGACGCCAGCCTTTTGGAACATTCTCGTCATTGGTTTCGGCCATTTATTGGGAGTTTGCAGGTCGCGGAGGACGCGGACTTTTGCTGGTAGATGCCCACCATAGACCGACCGTTCCTGTTACGGCGATAGCGAGAATGATCGCGACTATAACCAATCTTACGGCCATTTTGACGCTCTTTTTGAGCATCTTAAACGCAATGAACGCAGCTGCTGCCAACACCAAAAAGAACGCGACAGCTAAAAATACGCCCACGCCGCCGCCGATCAGATTCGCGTCGAGAAATAGTAAGGTCATTCGCGTGTCTCCAATGCTCGTTCGATCTGTTCGATGTCAGCCTCGCTTAGTTCGGTGTCCTCGGTCGGCAACGCATAATCGCCGTCGGCCCACGCCCCAAGATCGAGCAACTGGCAACGCTCAGAGCAGAACGGCCGATACTCGTTCCCCTCGAATTCGACCGCTTTCCCACAGTTTGGACAGTTTACCAACGCCATAAATTGAAAGTCATAAGATAGCACACGGTAATGTTCAATCGAACATTCGGCGAAAATATTTCGTAAATTTTACTGAGATTCTGGGATAATCAACGTACTATGACCGACTACAAAGAAAAGTTCACATCTTGGACGAAAAAGGCGACCGACAAGCTCGAAGAGATCGATTCGCAGTTTGGCATCAAGGACAAGATCGAAGGCGGCGCCAAAGCCGTTGTTGATGTAGCCAAGACAGGAGCTGAATACGTCAAGACCGAGGCTGAAAAGACCGAGCTTGGTAAAAAAGCCGTCGATCTAACCGAAACCGCTTTTGACACCGCTTCGGGTGCCGCGCGTACCGCATGGAATGCCAGCGAGCCTGTTCGTGACGTCGCCGTCGATGCCGGAACCAAAGCCGGCGGTGCCGTTGTCGATGTTGCAGAACGAGCAGGGGGCATCGTCGAAGACACTATCGGGACAGTAGGTACGAACGCAAAGCGCGTGACAAAGGTCGTCGGTTTTGGTGCAAGTCTCACGTCAACTCTCGACGCCGCGGTCTCGTCGGTCAGGAAAGCTGCCGATTGGGCGAAGGACGATCCGGCAAGAGCTGTGACAACAGGCGTTTCAATGGCGATCGGCGCAGGTCTTGGCGTTGTGTTCACGGGCATAAGCTCGCATTGGCTGCTCAATTCGGCGATACCGACAGCGACTGTAAAGTTTACTGCTGACCAATTCGACGGCTATCTCAAACGCCGCGAAGAACTCATCGCAAAAGGCGCACTCAACCAAGCCGACGCCGAGCGAATCGCGTTCGAGCGCGACATCGCAACTCGTATCGGAGCTCCGCTGCTCGGCGCTTTCGCATTCGCCTCGGGTGCCGTGATGATGTCAAACGTCTTCAATCCGGCCGCCGTTACAGGCTTTCCGCTCGGCAACATCATCGGCGGAAATCCGCTGCTCGAAGGCGTCTGGTTCTTCGGCAACGGCATGGTCTGCTTCAAGACAAGCTACGATTTCTTCATGATCGCCCTCGACGGCCAAGAGGACGTCGAACGCATGGTCGGCGAGATAAAAGGCTTGTTGCCGTCGGTTAGCTGATCTTTATCGGAAACGGTACAAAGCACAGAATAAAGATAACTAGCGTTGCGAATGCGATGACCTTGCGTTTCGCGTCGAGAGGCGTTTGATCGTAGGGCGTTGGGTGGCCGACTCGCATCATGATGGCGAGGATCAGGGCTATGAGAAAGCCGCTTGGGCTATTGAAATAGTAAGCGCCGAGGATCGACAGGATGAGCATTACGGGAAATGCGATGCGGCCTGTCCACTTGTGGACTTTCTGGCCAAATACCGCAAATACAGCATGCCCGCCGTCCAATTGCCCTGACGGTATGAGATTCAAAGCCGTAACGAGCAATCCGACCCAAGCTGCGTAGTAGAACGAATTTCCAAATCCAAAATTCAGATCAACACCGAATAGAAAGGCGACAAACCGCATAAACAGTGGATCCGAGAACGACAACCCTTGATAGCCGGCGATCTGGTGCGGCGTTGCCATCTCCATCGTCGCGATACCGATGAACGCGATCGGTATCAGTGCGATAAATCCCGCGATCGGACCTGCTACACCAATATCAAAAACTGCACGCCGCGAAGGCATTGGCGATCTGATCTTTATAAATGCACCGAAAGTTCCCGCAGGTCCGACGAGCGGCGGCGTTGGAATGAAATACGGCAATGTAGCATCAACCTTGTAAATACGGCACGCGATGTAATGCCCCATTTCGTGGCTGAGCAAAATGAAGAGTAGCGAGATCGAGAATGAGAGACCTTCGACGAGTAGGCTCGTGTTGTTCGATACCTCAAGCAAAGCAGCACCCAGCAGACCGATGTATTTCTGCGGCATCGAAAGCAGAAAGCTCAAGACCTCAGAAAGCGACTGAGGATCGGCCTCGGGCAGTGTGTTGATTCGGCCGAAAGGATACAGAATTCCCGCGATCGTTGCGGTTACGAATGTGAGCGCTAGGAAACCAAGATGACGCAATAGCGTCCTGGCTGAAACAGGTTCAGGGGCGGGAAACTCGTATTGCTCTTGAGGCTCGGTCATAAAAGAACGCGAGGTAGCAAAAGCCGAGGCTGAACTTTGCTAGCTCGCGATTGTGCAGTCTATTTTACAAAAATTCTATGAAACGGCCTTTGCCGACAGTTCTTTACCGGGCTTGAACCGAATGGTCTTGCCCTCAGGAATGGGCACTTCGGTTCCTGTTCGCGGATTGCGGCCGACTCCGCGCTTTCGTGCTTTAACTACAAACACACCAAATCCACGTAATTCAATACGCTTGCCTTGAGCAAGGGCCTCTTTCATCGCATCAAAAAGCGAATCAACCACCTGTTCAGCTTTCTGTTTAGCGACACCTGTCCTGTCAGCCACCAAGTTGACGATGTCTAATTTGATCATTGTGCCTCCTATGGAATGAGATCGTGTGGGAAAAGCTAAAACAAGAACATCTGCATCATAAGCCTGTAAATCTAGTTCTGTCAAGGTTTTGCAGAAAAATAAGTAGAAAAAATATTGCGCGTCGAGCGCTAAAATTTCGTGGGTCGTTACGATAAATGTTAGAATCACGTCATTCGAGATCTGCATCAGACAGCGTTGGAGAATAGACGATTATGCGTTGGAAAGACCTAAGACAGAGTGACAATGTAGAAGACCGACGCGGCGGCGGTGGCGGCCGATTGGCACTTGGCGGCGGCGGCATCGGCGTGCTGGTACTAGCGGTCGCGATCTATTTGTGCGGCGGCGATCCAAGTGCTTTTTTGCAAAGTCAGCAAACGCAATCTGTTCCGGCTCCGGGACCGGCAGCCAATTCGGCGGCTGCACCTGACGAGAACCAGCAGTTTGCCGGTGCGATCATGGGTAGCTTGGAAGACTATTGGAAGGTGACCTTGCCGCAACAGGCGAGGATGCAGCTTCGTCCTGCAAAACTTCAACTTTTCTCTGGTCAAGTATCGAGTGCGTGCGGCTACGCAAGTGCTGCGACAGGTCCGTTTTATTGCCCGGGCGACTACAAGCTTTATTTGGACTTTGATTTCTTCACCGAACTCAAACGTGAATTCAAAGCTCCCGGCGACTTCGCTCAAGCCTATGTGATCGCTCACGAATACGGTCACCACATTCAGAATCTGCTCGGTACAATGGACAAGGTTCAGCGAGCCGGTAATAACAATCAGCTAAGTGTCGCGCTGGAATTGCAAGCCGACTGTTACGCCGGAATGTGGGCTAATACCGTCGCGAAACAAGGCCGTCTCGAAACTGGTGATGCCGAGGAAGCCATTCGCGCGGCCGCCGCCGTTGGCGATGATCAGATCCAAAAACGCACCCAAGGCTACGTCGTCCCCGAATCATTCACGCACGGCAGTGCCCAACAGCGTATGCAGTTCTTTGCAAAGGGCATGCAAGGCGGTTCGATGCAGCAATGTCAAACATTTCGTTAGTCTACAGCCGTAATCGGAATCACGTTCTCGGCAGAAAGTCTTGATCAACTAAAAAAAGAACACGATCTTAGTATCATTTGTGATATACTATCCAATAGACGCGACGTATCGTTGTGTTCGGATCTTTGACAATTTTTTGAAGACGACCTCGATCGCCATTTTTTTGGCGTGTCAAAATTCTGGGGGAGAAGTGCGTCTCTACGTGTAAGACATTGTCTTACATTTTTTTTGAAAACCGCTTATTTTGGCGGTTTCATCGTTGTAAGTGTAATAAATACAATTATTTACGCGTTCCACGACCTCTTGGAACGCCGCTGGAACGGCTGGGAACGCTTTTTACCTGTTGTCGGTGTAAGTGTTTGTGCTGCAATAGCTTGTAGAGATGAGCAAACCGAAACGTTTCAGACGGGAACGGCAAAAAAGACAGGCTCGGCAGCCTGTCTTTCAGTCTTATGCGGCGTATGGTCTGCCGTATAACTCTTGATAAACCCAACCGAGGAATCGAGCTTCTGCGGTGTAGAGTGTCTCTAGCCAGCAGCTTGTAAGATACATTCGGCGTTCGTTGTTTGATGGCAGCAGTTCGGCTTTGACTAGTGGTGATGCCTCAATATCTTTCTTATCGAGTCCGAATGCGTCGGTCATTTCAGTCTTCAGCTCGCGGGATTCGTGCAAAGCAGCCAAAACGTCGCTGATCCAAAGTTTTAGTATCGGTTCTGTCTTATTCTCCGAAACAGCCTGTATCGCGCCGATGGCGAATCTTGCTTCAGCGTTCTCAAATGGATAAGTGCCGATACCGCTCGCCTCGTCGTCTGCCTGTTTCCACAGAAACAACTCGTTCGAATGCGGATGCCGAATGCGAGCCGTTCGCTCGTCGAAATTCAAGAACCACTCAAGCAGATCGGCAAGCGATGAATTGGTCGGCGATCCATTTTCGATAACTAGCTTAGGTGGTTCGGTCTGTGTCGCGGTCTCAGCCATATTGAACATTTCAACATTTGTATCGGGCAATTGCCAACTGCCTTTTCCAATTGCGTTAGTGTCGATATAATCCAGTTACACCTGTGAAAGAAGACGCTACAGCAAAAGAGATCGAGTCAGAAGAACAGATCGAACGCCAGGACCGTGACCTTGGATTTGGCTCTGTCGTTGCGGGCAGCAGCCGCCAACGATTGCTCAATCCGGACGGGTCTTTCAATGTGAGCCGTTCGGGAATGCCTGTGCTGAGCTCGCTCAACCTTTACCATTGGCTACTGTCGATGTCGTGGACGAAGTTTCTTCTGCTCGTTCTGTTGCTCTACTTTTTGAGCAACATCTTGTTCGGATTGATGTACGCGGCTTTCGGCACAGAGGGATTGGTCGACACTTCGTCCGAACCTGTTGGAAACATCTTGCTTCGAGGTTTTTTCTTCAGCGTTCAGACTTTTGCAACGATCGGTTACGGCACGATCCATCCGGTAGGATTTGTGCCGAATATGTTGGTCACGATCGAATCGTATTACAGCTTGCTGGCAAACGCGTTGATCACGGGCGTAGTTTTCGCAAGATTTGCTAGGCCGACGGCTCGTGTCATATTCAGCGAGGTATCTGTCATAGCACCATATCGCGGCATCGAAGGGCTGATGTTTCGAATGGTCAACGGGCGTAATAATCAGCTTATCGAGGTCAATGTACAGGTACTGTTTGCTCGGTTCGTAAATGAAAATGGAAAAAGCGTTCGGCGATTCGACTTTCTCGAACTCGAGCGTGACCGTGTTACTTTCTTTCCGCTCGCCTGGACGGTTGTGCATCCGATAAACGAATCTTCGCCGCTTCGCGGCCTTTCGCAATCAGATCTGATCAATACGGACGCCGAACTACTTATCTTGATCACGGCGATAGATGAGACGTTCGCACAGGTAGTTCACACGCGGACCTCGTATAAGCCACAATCGATACGTTGCGGCCACAAATTCGTCAGTATGTACAACGATGTCGATGACGGTGAACCGATATCGATCGACATTCGCAAACTGTCACAGATCGAACCTGCGAGTTAAGCTATTGACAATATTATGTTTACAGGACTTGTCGAAGAACTAGGAGCCATTAAGGCAATTGAGCCGCTCAACGCTGGTTTGCGACTGACAGTTGGTGCATCGGCGGTTACCAGCGATGCTGCCCATGGCGATTCAATAGCGGTGAATGGCGTTTGTCTCACTGCGCTAGACATTTCCCCGGATTCATTTTCCGCTGACGTTTCGCCGGAGACGTTGGATAAGACAACGATCGGGACGCTTGCAGTTGGTTCGAGAGTAAATCTCGAACGAGCGGTAACGCCATCGACTCGCTTAGGCGGGCATATTGTTCAAGGCCACGTCGATACTCGCGGCAGTTTCCGCGGCGCCGTGAATGAAGGTGACTTTTGGACCGTGAAGATCAGCTTTCCACCTGAATTTGCTCGTTATTTGATCTACAAAGGTTCAGTTGCGGTCGAGGGAATTAGTCTTACCGTGGCAGAACTCCGTGAAGATAGCTTCGATATCGCCGTAATTCCAAAAACTTGGGAAGTAACAAACCTGCACACTTTACGCCCCGGCGACGCCGTAAATCTTGAGGCTGACGTCATCGCAAAATACGTCGAAAGACTCCTCGAAAAAAAATAGTAAAAAAAGTGCGTTACGTTTTGTCGTTTTTCGCACTTATATGTGAGGCCGAATTTTTCGGGGACTTTTCTTTCACTAGTCTCGGATGATCTTGCCTCGATCTTCCCACATCTCCCACACAAAGTGGTTCGCCCCGTCGCTTTCATTGACCCGAAGCGACGGGGTGACACTTACGCGCGGGCATTGTGGACGATCTCAACGAATTGCTTTGCTCGCTCAGTGACCAGAGCCGCGTTGCCTTCGCGGATGGCTTTGACATCGACAAGGTCGGTTCCGACGCCAAGTGCAGCGGCACCTGCCTTGATGAAATCTGCAGCTGTAGTTAGCGAAACGCCGCCGGTTGGGATGATCTTGACCTGCGGGAATGGCCCTTTGAGGTTCTTCACATAACTAGCGCCGCCGACCGAGCCGCACGGGAATACCTTTACGAAATCCACGCCCGCACTCCATGCTGTAATGACCTCGGTCGGCGTCAAGACGCCAGGACATATCGGTGCACTATAACGATGGCAAAGCTCGATCGTTGCAAGATTCAGTGCAGGCGAGACGATAAACTGTGCCCCGGCCAGCAAACACGCACGAGCTGTTTCAGGATCAAGCACCGTTCCGGCACCGACCAAAACTTCGCTGCCGTATTTATCAGCGACCTTTTCGATCACTTTAACGGCTCCGGGAACGGTCATGGTGATCTCGAGCACATTCACGCCGCCCGCCTTGATCGCGTCAATGGCCTGCATCGCCTCATCAGCCGACGAAGCTCGTACGACCGGCACGAGGCCCAGTGACTCTATTTGCTTTACGATATCTGCTTTATTCATATTACCTTGCGACTCGAGCGCCGCCGCCCTTCATTACTCTGAGAACGTCATTGAGCCCGACCGTCGTCGTGTCGCCAGGCGTCGTCATCGCTAATGCGCCGTGCGCTGCACCACAGTTAACGGCCCATTCCGGTGATTCGCCCGTTAGGAAACCATAGATCAGTCCAGAGGCGAACGAATCTCCGCCGCCCACACGGTCGAAAATGTCGAGATCAGGCCGCATCATCGCTTGGTGCAATTGCCCTTCGGTAAAGCAAACGGCTCCCCAATCATTGACCGAAGCTGTCTTAGCGTTGCGCAATGTCGTCGCCGCGACAGCGAAATTCGGGAAATCGGCAACTGCACGGCGGATCATCTTTTCAAAATTTACGATGTCTAGTTTCGAGTGGTGTTCATCCTGGCCTTCGACCTCGTAGCCGAGACAGGCTGTGAAATCTTCTTCGTTGCCGATCATCACATCGACGTATTGAGCGAGATCACGATTTATCTCCTGAGCTTTCGCCTGGCCGCCGATGGCTTTCCAAAGCGAATCGCGATAGTTGAGGTCGTATGAAACTATCGTGCCGTATTTCTTCGCGGCTTGCATCGCTTCTTTCGCGACATCGGGTGTGGTTTCGCTCAACGCACAAAAGATGCCGCCTGTGTGAAGCCAACGAGCACCTTCATGGCCGAATATCTTTTCCCAATCGATATCGCCGGCTTTGAGTTGCGAAACGGCAGTGTTGCCTCGATCTGAACAGCCAAGTGCCGCACGAACGCCGAAACCGCGTTCGGTAAAGTTCATGCCGTTGCGCACCGTTCGACCGACGCCGTCGTACTTGACCCATTTCACGTGGCTTTGATCGACGCCGCCTTGGTACATCAGGTCTTGAACAAGCCGACCGATAGGATTGTCAGCCAATGCCGTGACGATCGCTGCATCGAGTCCGAAACAGCGTTTCAGGCCGCGAGCCACGTTATATTCGCCGCCGCCTTCCCAAACCTCGAACGATCGCGTCGTGTGTATGCGCTTATCGCCCGGATCGAGCCGCAACATTACCTCGCCAAGGGAAACTATGTCCCATTTACAGTTATCTTTTGGTTTAATATTCAACATAAAAAAGCAGTCAGTAATAAGTAGTCGGTAGAAAGTAGAGCGGAAAACTACTATCTATGGGCTATCGACTTCCTCGCTTCATCGTCCCATCCAGCCGCCGTCGACAACCATTATGTGGCCGTGAACGTACTTACTGGCGTCGGATGACAAAAATACAGCGGCGCCGGCGATGTCTTCGGCTTCGCCCCATCGGCCGGCCGGAATTCGTTCCAGTATCTGTCGATTTCGCGTCTCGTCGCCTCGTAGGGCTGCAGTGTTATCGGTCGCGATATAACCCGGAGCAATGGCGTTCACGTTCACACCTTTGCTCGCCCATTCGTTTGCGAGAGCTTTCGTTAATCCTGCGACCGCCGATTTTGCGGCAGTGTAGGCCGGAACCGTAATGCCGCCTTGAAACGATAACAGCGACGCGATGTTTACGATCTTACCCGAGCCTTGAGCCAACATATGCTTTCCGGCCTCTTGAGCGAGACGAAAAACGCTAGTCAAATTGATGTCGATCACGGCTTGCCAGTCTTCGTATGAGAATTCAACCGCAGGTGCACGTCTTATCGTGCCGGCGTTGTTGATCAAGATGTCGATCTTGCCGAAATGTTCGATGGTTGCGGCGACTACATTCTCCGGGCTTTCCGCATCGACCATGTCGCCCGTGACTTCGAAGGCACGACGGCCTAAGGCTTCGATAGCGGCTATCGTTTCTTCCGCATCGCCGGGCTTTCGGCAGTGACACGCAATGTCGGCTCCGGATTCGGCCATGCCGACAGCGATAGCACGGCCGATGCCTTTTGCTGAGCCTGTGACGAGAGCTGTCTTGCCCTCAAGTGAAAATCTAGAATTGCTTTGCATTGAAATTGGTAATACCAATTCTGAAAAAGTTACCACAGCATTGCTAAAGTGGTAAAGCCAGAACGAACGTTTTTTTGCTCGATCACACTGTTATTTTGCAATCGGATAGAATTCGAGTAACGTAAATATTAGCAATTTCTCAACAAAATGTTGATCTCGATCTTACTTTTATTGGCGGTTACCATCGGTTCTGTCGGCCTGACCTATCTTTTGTTCGACGACGAAACGATGATGTTTCGGCTTGCGGCCGGAAACATCATCGGCTGCGCGATATTCGGAACGGCATTGTTCGCGCTGACGTTCCTGTTTGGGCTCACGTATGTTTCGGTTGCCGTAGCGCTGTTGATAACGATATCACCGCTAATTCTGCTCGCCGACAAAGATCGCAGAAAGCGATTCGATTCGGACAAAGCGAAGGCGTTTGGCAAGTTGCAAGGCGGCACGTTGGCGAGATTTACGGGATTTGCTTACTACGCCTTCTTTTTCATCATTTTCTGTCTTTTCTTTTCTCAGACAATGTATGTTACTCCGGCGGGGATTTTTACGGGCGGTTCCAATAATCTCGGTGATCTGCCGTATCATCTCGGAGCGATATTTAGCTTCACCGATGCCGGGAATTTTCCGCCGCAGAACCCTTCGTACGCCGGCGCTAAGTTCACATATCCATTCATCGCCGATCTGACCACAGCCGCGACGATGCGCTTAGGCTCAAGTGTCGAAAGCACGTTCTTTGTACAGAACGTAGCGTGGGCTATGTCACTGCTCGTGATCTTGGAACGGTTCACAGTGTGGCTTACCCGCAACAAACTCGCTGGACGAATAGCTCCAATACTGTTGTTTTCCAATGGCGGCCTAGGCTTTGTTTGGTCCGTGAAAGACTACTGGGAACAGGGCTTGAGCCTATGGCAGTTTCTGTGGAACTTACCGCGGGATTACACCATTGGCGATCATTTCCGCTGGGGCAATTCGATGGTCGTGCTGTTCATCACGCAAAGAAGCCTGTTGCTTGGTATGCCTTTGACGCTGCTGGTGCTCGGTTGGCTGTGGAAGCGATTTACGACGCAGAACCCGGTGATTGTTGAGATAGAAGATCGATCACTGATTCACGCTTCCTCATTCTCACCTTTTGTTTTCGGCCTGCTTGCCGGTACTTTGCCGCTTATTCATTTGCATAGCTTGATCGTGCTTTTCGTCGTGACCGCATGTTTGTTTGCGATCCAGCCGAACAAATGGAAGCAATGGATGGCATTCGGTGTTGGCGTTTGCTTGATAGCGATCCCGGAACTCGCATGGTCGATGACGGGTAGCGCGACGCGTACCAGCGAGTTTATCGGCTGGCATTTCGGATGGGATCGTGGACAAACGAATGTCGTCTGGTTTTGGGTCAAGAATACAGGTATTTTGATACCGATCCTCATTGCCGCGATCTATTACATATTTCAAAGCAATTCGAACGATGGTGAAAATGCCCACGTCCCTCGCCGCTCGTTCTTGATCCTTTTCTACATTCCTTTCGCACTGCTTTTTCTTGTCTCAAACGTCGTCAAGCTTGCACCGTGGGAATGGGATAATATCAAGGTGCTGATCTATTGGTTTGTCGGCTCGTTGCCATTGATAGCTCTGCTACTCGCGAAGATATGGGAACGAGGCTGGGCGTATCAGCCAGCGGCGATCGGACTGATATTTGTTTTGACAGCTGCCGGAGCCTTGGATGTATTGCGGACGATGACGTCTGTAAATAAGATCAAGGTGTTTGATACCGACGCCGTTCGCTTGGCTGAACAGCTTAAGGCCAAAACCGAGCCCAACGCAGTATTCTTGAACGCTCCGACATATAATTCAGCGATCGTCCTTTCAGGCCGTCTCTCATTTATGCGGTACGTCGGACATCTTTCGTCGCATGGCATCAACTATTTGCCGCGTGAGGACGAAGTAAAGAAGATGTATCAGGGCGGTCCCGTTGCCGAAATGTTGATGAAAAAGAACGACATTAGTTATGTACTGATATCGCCTGAGGAAAAGTCGTCGATGACGCCAAACGAGGACGCGTTCAAGAAGTTCCCCGTTGTGGCCGAATCAGGGCTTTATCGTGTTTATAAAGTAAAAGAATGAGCGAAGAGACTGAACTGAAGCCGAGTGAAACCACGAATTTACAATGGCTGATCGCTTGCGGTGCGATCACGGCGTTGGCATCGTTCTTTCGTATGTATTGGTTGACGCTTAAGCCGTTGCACCATGACGAAGGTGTCAACGGATTCTTTCTTACAAACCTCGTTCGCGACGGCGTTTACAAGTACGATCCCGCGAATTATCACGGCCCGACGCTTTATTACATCTCGCTCGCTTTCACGGAATTGTTTGGGCTGACGACGACATCAGTGCGTGTTAGCGTGGCTATTTGGGGCATTTTGATCGTCGTCCTGACTTTCTGGCTTCGCAATTATCTTGGCAATGTCGGCAGCTTGGTCGCCGCCGCATTTTTGGCTCTATCGCCCGGAATGACCTACATCTCGCGATACTTTATTCACGAGATCTTCTTTGTTTTCCTAAGTTTAACGATCGTGATGTCGGTTGTTTTCTTCATCGAGAAGAGAAAGGCAGGGCCGTTCGCGGTCGGTTGGATGGCATTCTTGCTAATGGTCGCATTTTCGCCATCAGTGTTCATTGTTTCATCGGCGTTGGCGAGCGCGCCTGCTGCCGTTTGGGCATTTCGCATAGCGTTTTTGCTGATCGAAGGAGCGCTTGTCTATCTCGTCATCAAGATGCTTCGCGATTGGGATAATGGTCGGCCGATATATTTGTTGCTCGCTTCGGCATCGGTCGCGTTATTTTTTGCGACGAAAGAGACGGCGTTCATCACGCTCGGTACGATGTTGATCGCGTGTATTTGCATATGGATATGGCAGCCGATCGCAAATGGCGAGGCGTTTCAAAAGAATCGAACTCGCATCGCTATTGTCGCCGGCTCGTTTATCGCAGTTGCCGCGGCCATTTACCGGCAAAAGTTAGTAGATGGCGGTTCGTGGCTCTACGATTTCTTCCTTGGCGAAGGCCGTGTGCAGGAACCGCTCGGATTCTATCTGGTCGTCTCGCTCATCGTCTTGTCGTTGGCAGTATTCATCATTACTGTCATCTATTTGACCGGCGAAACCGAAAGCGAGATCGATGAGCCCGCGGTGCTCACATTTGGTGAACTTAAGAGAGCATTAGGCGTCGGCAACGGTCGACTGCTAATTTTCGCGGCCACCTTTCTTGTTTTTGTCTATTTCACCGTATTGTTCTTCTCGTCGTTTTTTACATATGCCGAGGGTGTTGGTAAGGCAATCGAAGCCTACGCCATTTGGTCTAAGACCGGCACCAAGGACCACACACAAAATGGCCTTCTCGGCTATTTGAGGTGGGGAATGAAGGTCGAATCGCCGGTCTTGTTGGTGTCCGCGATCGGTGCCTTGATCGCTATAATTCGAGCGAAACATCGTTTCGCTATGTTCACGGCATTGTGGGCATTTGGCCTGTTTTTGGCGTATTCGATCATTCCGTACAAAACGCCGTGGCTGGCACTTAGCTTCTTGCTGCCAATGTGTTTGATCGCCGGTTACGGGATCAATGAACTCGTTCGCTCGAACAAACTCCATTTGAAGGCTGCCGCCGTTGCCCTCGCTGCATTGTCGATCGTTATCCTCGCGTATCAATCGTACTCGATCAATTTCGTTCGCTATGACGATGAGGAGATGGCATACATTTACGCTCATTCGAAACGCGAAATGCTCAACCTTGTCGATCGTGTAAATTACTACGCCGAAAAATCTGGCAAAGGAAACATGGCAAAGGTTGCGGTAGTTTCGCCCGATTATTGGCCGCTGACCTGGTACTTTAACGATATGAAAGAGGCCGTATTCCACGGTACGCTGACCGATGGCAGCAAGGTCGACATGATCATTGCGAAAAAGAATGATCAGGATGCCGAGGTCATCCGTCGGTACAGTTCCCAATTCAAGTTTGCAGGTGTCTATCCGCTCAGGCCCGGCGTTGATCTCGTTTTGCTCGTTCGCCGCGAGCTTGCCGACGAGCAAGAGCAGAATCTCTATAAGCTACTAGAGTACAAAGACAAGAATTGACCAAAACCTTTGACGGGTCATCGGCGTAATACTGCAATATGAAACGCAGTTACGTTACGCTACTTTCACTTTTGCTCGCGCTGCTTGTTGGTGCCACGGTCTCCGCACAGACAGAAAAGCCCGTGCTTGCCGTCCTCAACAAAGCCGATAACAATCTCGCCCTTGTCGATCCTACGACTATGAAAGTCACGGCCAAGATACCTGTCGGCGATGGCCCACATGAGGTCGTATTCTCGACCGACGGCAAACTTGCGTTCGTCGCGAACTACGGAGCACAAACGCCTGGTAGCACGATCTCGGTGATCGACGTCGCGGCGGCGAAGGAGGTGCGTCGCGTTGATATCTCGCCGTTGATGCGGCCACATGGCTTGCACTTTGTTGGCGGCAAACTCTACTTTACAGCGGAAACAAACCGCATGATCGCCCGATACGATCCCGCGGCGAATAAGGTCGATTGGATGATGGGCACTGGCCAGA
>JAEUQI010000002.1 GCA_016789145.1 Blastocatellia bacterium
GTTACGGTCGAGCAGCGGCTTGGTTACGAAATGGTTCTGACTGCGGGCTACATTCGCACCTCAGCTTACAATCTACAGCGACGCATCGACCGTAATTTGTTCCCTCCGACGACGAATGCTCAGGGCTATCTCGTGTTCTCGGCGACAAGGCCTAACAACAACATTGCTCAGCTTGAGATCAATGAATCAACAGCGCACGCAAGCTATGACGCACTAACGCTTTCGCTGCGTCGTCGGTTTGCGAATCGATTCCAGTTTGAGGCGAACTACACGCTCGCAGACAATCAGGATGATGATTCGAACGAACGAAACTTTTCACGTCAGCCGACGCTCAATCCATTTAACCTAAAGGCCGAAGCCGGCCCATCAAAACAAGACGTTCGCCACAATCTGAACCTCAGCGGCCTCGTCGATCTCGGCTACGGATTTAGCCTTAGCGGCATCGTGATCACGCGATCGGGCTTTCCGTACACGGCTGTAGTCGAAGACGGCAGCGACACCAACGGCGACCTTAACGATGCGAACGACCGTGTCGTAGTCGGCGGAGCTATCTCCGGCAGGAACGCGTTTCGCCAGCCGAAGTTCTTTAACATGGATGTTCGTCTGCTAAAGGCGTTCAAGTTCGGCGAGACGAAGCGTTTAGATCTGTCGGCTGAGGTGTTCAACCTAACTCGAGCCGGCAACAAAGGCTTTGGCGTCGATGCTATCAGCAATTTCTGCACCGGCACGGCCTCATTAGCCGATACGGCAAATCCGCGACAGATCACTTGCCCGGCTGGATTCTTCCCATCGATCAGAGCCGGCGAACCAACAAGCGCACCGTCCACAGCTCGTTTCGGCGGACCGCGACAGTTGCAGCTCGGCATTCGTTTTACATTTTAAGCTGATCATAAGCTCATAAATACATTTCGAGGCCGTCCGATGAGGGCGGCCTCTTTTTCTGCTAAGTACTTACGAAACAATTAACACTCTTTTAACAGCATTGTCACCCATCGTTAACTTAGCGAAATTAGTCTTTCTCTTGCTAACTCGAAATTTAATATTTTCTATGCGGTTTGGCATTGCTGCGGCGTGTCAGATCTGCATTTTGTTATAGGAGTAATGATGAATCTCGCGAAGGTAACACGAAACCTAACTGCAATAGTAATTTCTCTTTTTTGTTTTATAACCGCGGCCAATGCACAGACGACCGGCAGCCTGTCCGGCACCGTTTCGGATGCAAATGCCGCAGTCATTCCGGGCGTTACGATAACGATCACGAACGCTGCGACCAATCTGTCGCGAACGGCAATCACGAACGCCGAGGGACGCTGGTCTGTGACGGCGTTGCCGGTCGGTTCTTACACGATCAGCTATCAGAAGGATGGCTTCAAAAAATCAAGTAGCTCAGGCATTGAGGTCGAGGCATCGGTTCCGCGTTCCGTCGAAGTCACTCTCGAAGTCGGCGTCTCAGACGTTTTCGTTGATGTAACGTCAGATCAGCCGCTCGTTCAAGCAGAATCTGCCGCGGTTTCAAGGCAGATCACTGGCGAGCAACTCACAAAGACGCCAACGTCGACACGAAGCTTTACGGGACTTTTGAGTTCTGAGGCAGGCGTTTCGACTGATCTTTCGCCCGTTGGTGTGAACGGCAACGGCAACCAGTCGCCGTCGGTCAACGGCACGCGAACGACCTCGACAAGCCTGTTTTTCAACGGCGTCGACGCGACGAACATCACGAGCAACGAAGGCTCGATGACCGACAATATCTCGCCTGCTCCTGAGACCTTGCAGGAAGTTAAACTGCAAACGTCGCTCTACGACGCATCGACCGGACGAAGCGGCGGCGGTAACTTTCAGCTTGTGACCAAATCGGGCGGCAACAAGTTTGACGGTTCGGCTTACTATTACCTACAGAACAAGAATTTCAATTCGAACGAGTATTTCCTGAAAGAAAGCGGTAACGAAAAACCAAAGGCTGACCGTACCGAGGCAGGATTCACCATCGGTGGTCCGATCAAGAAGGACCGCGTATTCTTTTTCGGTGCATATCAGTACACCGATGCAAACACCGGCCTTGTGCCTACGGCTCGTACCCGAACGATCTTGCCGATTGCGATGAGCGTTCTCGGATCGGATCGTTCAAAGGCTGCGATCGCTGCAGCGTTTAACCAATTTAATGGTTGTACCGTAGGTACGACGTGCTTGTTGGCATCTGACATTAGCGATGTCGCATGGCGTATTTTTAATCTCCGGAACAATGTTACCGGCGGGTTCTATATCCCCAGCATTACGAATTTCCGTAATCTTGGTATTGTCGATCAGACAGGCACCGGCGCGTACCAGTTCGGTAACTTCCCGGCAATTACTTCGCGTACGCTACAGCGAAACAATCCGCTTGTCGAATTCATTTCGGTCGAGCCTTCGAAATTCAAACAGCATCAGTTCACCGCACGTCTTGACGGACAGCTTTCGTCAAAGAACACGCTAAGCGGCACGTTCTTTTTTGCAAATTTCCCGGGCCTCGATTCGTTTCCCGATCCGAACAGCCTGGCGTCTCCAACTACGCTCCGACGTAATGATCGAAATCGAACTCTATCGATCGGCGACACACACATTTTCTCACCGACCCTTATCAACGAGGTTCGCGTCGGATATTACACCCTAAACAACTCAAGAGCATTGACCGATGATTTTTCAACGGGCGATTTCACAAACGCTGCGATCGGCGTGACGAATCCTGCTTCGACGTTTGACCCGAGCGTGGCGACGACACGTCTCGGCCACTACATCGGTCGAAACAACATCGCGAACTTCTCATTCGGCGGGCCAAACGATTCTTATAATCAACGTAAGCAGACCACCTTCAGCATTGCCAACAATGTTACGAAGATGTTTGGCAACCATACGTTCAAGTTCGGCGGCGAATACAAACGTCATCAGTACGACACCAATCTGCCGGAAGAGCAAGCTACTGAATTCGAGAAATTCGACAGCTTTACTCAACTCCTGACCGGCAACGCTACTGAGGCCGACACACAATACGGCATTACGGACAAGAGCTTCCGCTTTCAGGACTACGGTTTCTATCTGACCGATGATTGGAAGATCAGCCGTCGTCTGAGCTTGAATCTCGGTCTTCGCTACGAACTCTTCATGTGGCCGACCGAGAAGAATGGCCGCATCGGAAACTTTGATCTCGAGCCGTACCTGCCTTGCTTTACACAGGGCGGCGGTTCCAACACGCTGTGCGACAATCCAACACCGGGATTCTTGGTGCCCAAGAATGTGAACACCACGGGCGTCTCGATCGTCGATTCGGCGATCCAGGCAACGCAGGTCGCCGGAAACAATCACACGCTAAAGGGCCAGGACTATAACAACTTTGCTCCACGCGTTGGATTGGCATATTCAGTGAATGACAAGCTCGTATTTCGCGGCGGCTACGGTTTGTTCTATGACAGGCCATCTGCTTCGTTTATCAACACCGTATTCTCAAACTATCCATTTCTACGCGAGGTGGAGATCACCGTACCTAGCGGCAACGTCGCTATCCCGACGGCTTTCTCAGGGGTTCCGACGAACATTCCGCTGAATCAGTGGTTACCTTTCCGTATCGTTCGCGGCACCGGCGCAACCGGTAGCTATGCAATACGGGACAACACACCGGTATTCGTTGACTCACGTGGAAATCCTCAAGGTGCAGGCTGCGTGCCCGCGACCGGCGTGAACTGTACTCGTGGCAACATCGCGGAAACTTTCGAGTTTCGAGCGATCGACCGAAACCTTCGTACGCCTTACGTTCACCAATGGAACTTTGGCGCCCAATACGAACTCATCGACGGTTTGCTACTCGAGGGTCGCTATGTCGGTACAAAAGGACGTAACTTGCTGATCGCTAAAGCTCTCAATCAGGGATTCGATCTCAATGACCCAAATACACCTGATCATATCTTTGAGCGATTTAACCAAGCATATGTCGCCGCCGGTGCACCGAACGGGCCGCTAAATGCCGGTTCCACGGCCCGAGCCCGCGGCCTGGGACGTGCGTTCGGTTTCTTGAACACCGTGACCGGATTGACGGACTTGAACTTGTCTGCTGCAAACGGCACGTACATCAATTTCGAGGCACGTGTTCCGATCCTTGGCTTTAACGTTCCTGAGGCTTTGTTGCTGCAATCCGTCGGAAAGTCTGATTATCACGGCGGACAGTTCAGCATTACGAAGCGAATGTCCGAAGGCTTACAGTTCAATGTGTCTTATACGTTCTCAAAAGCAATGGACACGATGTCGTCAGATCCCGGCAGTACGGCGGGCGGCGGAAAGCCTGATGTTCCCAATTCGGGCTTTATTGCACAGGGCGATGCAAGAAATCTCGACGCAAACCGTGCGTTGTCTGATTTCGACCGAACACATCGTTTCAGCACGAATTTTGTTTGGGAAATACCGACTGGCGGTTCTAATAATCGATTTGTAAAAGGCTGGACGCTTTCGGGCTTCTTCCAGGTACAATCGGGTTCGCCCTTTACGGTCTTTGCCTCAGAGCCTGAGATCGCTACGGCATCGCAGCTCACCGGTCTTGCTCGTGGTTCGGGCGGCATCTATCGCCCGGGATTTGGACGACCTAATTTCAACTGTGCGAACTACAATGATGCAATCGCTGGTTATGGAGCGGGCAACGTTCCTGTCATTAACTTGTCATGCTTCAGTTCGCCGCTTGGCGGTTTTGGTAATCTCGGAAGAAACACATTCCGTGGTCCATCGCAGCGACGTTTCGATCTCAGTATCGGGAAACTTACAAAATTCACCGAACGCATGAGCCTCGATGTCGGATTTGATCTGTTCAACGTTTTCAATACAGTGAACTTTGCAAATCCGAACAGCGATCTGCAGGACAGCGTCGATTTTGGTGTCATCACAAACACCATCGGCGGGCCTCGGGTTGGTCAGTTCAGAGCGAAATTCCGATTCTGATCAGTGCGTGACCAATGAAATAGGTGGGGCTGCCTTGATAAGGCAGCCTCTTTTCATATTGGTACGGCCAATAACCCCGCTACGCAATACTCGCGTCCCGCAATTATTAGCTTGCTAAATATCTGGATACATGAGATATTAGTCAATTGACAATTCCGTATCTCTTCATCGACGGTAACTTCGCCCTCATTGTGAGCAAGCGTTTTGGATAGTTCGAGGCACGGACACTTTTATTACCATTAGAAGAGTATTGCTATATCGCAATACTTCGAACATAGGTTCCTTCCTTGCTACCGTTACGCTGAAGATCACTCCTAGGTTAGTCACTTCTTATTACATCTCAGGGCTATTATCAGAACCGTCTGCGATAGCGGATGGTTGAAGACGAAAATTCATCAACCACCGGCTGCCACAGGTGGTTCTGACAAGGGCTTGTGCAGATACGGAAACATTATTTTGAGTACATTTAAAGATCTTGGCCTCTTGCCCGTTTTGACGGACAAATGCGCCGCTATGGGTTACACTGAGCCGACCCCGATCCAGAAACAGGCCATTCCATTTATTCTTGAGGGCCGCGACCTGATCGCCTGTGCCGAAACCGGCACGGGAAAGACCGCTGCCTTTCTATTGCCGATCGTTCACAAATTGATCGAGGGACCAAAGCGTCCGGGAACAAAAGTTCTCATTCTTTCGCCAACGCGAGAACTTGCAAACCAAACCGAAGAATTCTGCCGAAAGATCGCACCGAAAGGCGTTACCTGCACGGCGATCATCGGCGGTAGCGGCTACAAGCGGCAGATGGATTCGCTCAAGAATGGTGCGAACATCATCATCGCAACTCCAGGCCGTTTCATCGATTTTATGGATCAGGGGCTGATCGACCTTCGAGGATTAACCACATTGGTTCTCGATGAAGCAGACCGTATGCTCGACATGGGCTTTTTGCCGTCGATAAGGCGAATTGAGAAAAAGATACCTTCGACCCGACAAACGCTGTTCTTTTCAGCAACAATGTCCGCCGAGATCGAGGGTATCGCGTACAAAATGCTTTACGATCCAGAACTGATAGAGGTCAGCCCTCGCGGTAAGGCTTCACGTTTGATCACGCAGACGGCATATCCTGTTTCGCCAAACTCAAAAATGGTACTTCTGCTTGAGCTTTTGGAAAAGGATTCGCTCGAACGAGTGCTAGTATTCACGCGAACGAAACGCGGTGCTGACAGGCTCGCACACGTATTGGAAAAACGCTCGCACAGCTCGAATCGCATACATGGCGACCGCTCGCAATCACAGCGAGATGCTGCGTTGCGTGCATTCAAATCCGGCAAGACAAATGTTCTGGTAGCTACTGACGTTGCCGCAAGAGGTATCGATATAGATAGTGTTCAGCACGTTATCAATTATGATATTCCTGAGGCTCCTGAGGATTATGTTCACCGCATTGGCCGCACAGGTCGTGCTGGAAATCACGGTCGAGCTATCACCATCTTTACGACCGCTGAGGAACATTCGATGCGTGCGATCGAACGCTTAACAGGCGAAAAGGTCGAACGAGTAGTTCATCCGGAGTTTGGCGGACACATATTCGCCGAAACAAGTTCAGTTAGAAGCACGGCCGGAGGGCCTAAACGAAGCTATCGATCGTTCGGGGGCCGCCGCCGTCGCTAAAAAGGAGACAGTATGAGTAAAAAACCGGCATTTGCAGTTGGCGACAGTACGGAGATGCTCTGTTCTGTGTGCGACCTTGAACAACCGCACAAGGTGCTGACAGTTACAAAGCTTGGAGTAATTACAAAGGCTGCTTGCGAGACCTGCGAAACGGCAAGCACGTTCACGCGAGGCGTCAAAACCTCGGTTGCTATGGGCTCAGGTAAGAGTGCTTCGCCGTATGATCGAAATAGGAAGTACCGTAAAGGTCAGGCGATGACGCACGACAAATTTGGTCGCGGCGAGGTTACCGCAGTGATAGAACCTCATAAGATCGATGTTATCTTTGGGGATCGAGTGCGTCGGTTGATACACTCTCAAGAATAAAAAACAGAGCCAATTGCCCACCGCAATTGGCTCCGTTTAGCCTTATGGCCAGGTTGCTTGCAGCTCGCAGGCAACTATGGCCATTTTTATTTTCGGCCGCCGCGAAGAATGAGGCCTAGAACCAAGCCAACGGCTGCCGAGATCAAGATGGTCTGGCCGGGCTTCTGACGTGCAAACTCTTTTGCATCTTCGACCAATTCTTTCGGGTCTTTTGCTGAGAGTTCTTTGAACTTGTCACCAGCCTGCGTGAATTTCTCGTTTGCGAAATCCTTGGCTTTTACAGCCGCATCCTGCAACTTATGTCCGTATTCCTGTGCCTGCATTTTGATATCTCCTAAAAACTCGTCCTTGCCGACGCTGTCGTCAGTTGCCGTGTTATCAACTGCCATTAATCCCTGCTCTAGTTCCTTTTCTGCTTTTCTAACTTCTGCTTCAAATTCCGACATATTATGACCCTCCAAATATAAGATCGCCGACATTATTAGTGTCAATAGCGCCGATTCAGATGTAATCCGCTCGGCATTGGTTGTAACGAATCCGGAAGATAAATTGTTCCGAATACGTTTCCGTTTGTGACCTTTGTCACAAACTTTCTCTTGACAATTATTATAGCGCGATTGTAAAGTTTAGGCTAAGTAAGTAAGCACTCACTTATAACGGAAAATTTTGATACACGATTTTTTCAAATGTGACCACAATGGCCGTATGAGCGGCGATAAAAGGCGTGAGCAGATACTCATGTCGGCGATCTCGCTGTTCTCGCAAAAGGGTTTTTCAGGTACAACTACCAAAGAAATTGCCCGTGTTGCCGGTGTGTCCGAAGCCACGGTTTTCAAGCATTTCTCGCGGAAAACAGACATTTACGATGCGATTTTGGATAACAAAGCCTGCCACGAAGGCATGCGTTTTCCATGGGAAGAAGATCCCGTAATGCTTGACGCGATGAGACGCCGGGACGATTACACGGTTTTTTACCAGTTGGCGTTTAATGCGTTGAACAAACAGCAATCTGACGTCGGTTTTATGCGTCTGCTGTTCTACTCGGCGCTCGAGGAACACGAGCTTGCGGAGAGGTTTTTCGGTGAATTCGTTGCACGTATTTACGGGTTTATCGGCGGCTATATCGAGGAACGCCAGCAAGAAGGTGCTTTTCGGCCAATGAATCCGCGCATAGCGGTTAGGGCATTTTTGGGAATGATGATCCATCATTCGCTGAACAACATTTTGTGGGACAAAGGCCGCAACCTTCTAGACATTACGAACGAGGATGCGGCGGACAATTTTGCGCAGATCCTGCTGCGAGGCATAAAGGCTTAAGTTCATAAGGGCATTAGTGATGAACAACAAACTGATCAAAAAGATCGCATTTTTGGCATTTGTGGCGACGATCGTGTCGGCATGCGGTTCGCGAGGAGCAAATACGAACGCAAACGCGAACGCACAACCGACCACGGTCGATGTAACGACGACGCAAGCAGTCGTTAAGCAGATCCCGACATATTTCGAGGCGACCGGTAATCTTGCGAGCGATATGGCGACCGATGTTGCACCGGCGATCGCAGGCAAAGTAGCCGAGGTCAATTTTGACGTTGGCAGCTATGTTGAAAAAGGCAGCGTGCTTGTCCGGCTTGATCCGCAGGACGCACAAATTCGCGTTAAGCAGGCTGAAGCACAGCTTGGGCAGCAGAAAAAGGCTGTTGAGCAAGCCATTCAACAACTGCGTCAGGCTCAGATCAGGCTCGGCGTTAAGGACGGCGAGACTTTTAGCATCGAGGCGTTTTCTCAGGTAAAGACCGTTCGAGCAAACCTTGAGCTCGCTGAAAAGGAACTTGTTCGAGCTCAGAGGCTCTATGACACCGGCGACGTTTCCAAAGCTATACTCGATCAGCGCCGTGCCCAACGCGATGCGCTGATCGGAAACTTAGACGAAGCCCGTTCGAATGCTGCCGTTGCCATCAAAGCGATCGACCTCGCGGCGGCGCAGGTCGCGACGGCACGCAGCGGCCTCGCAACAGCCCAATCGCAGATCGATCTTGCACGCAAATCTTTGAGCGATACCGCGATAAGAGCTCCGATCAGCGGATACGTTTCAGAACGAACAGCCGATCCGGGCGAATATCTTTCGCCGCAGGCTCCGAATACCAAGATCGCAACGATCGTCCGCACATTTACATTACGGCTCAAGATCGACGTGCCTGAAGCCCAGATCGGCAAGGTCGCCGTTGGCCAAGGTATTTCGATGCAAACCAGTGCGTATCCAGACCGCAACTTCGCGGGAACCGTGGTTCGAATTTTACCGAATGTAAATGCGACGGCAAGAACGTTAACGGTCGAAGCTGAGGTCGCGAACGGTGATGGTTTGCTAAAGCCAGGCCAGTTCGCGATCGTTCGCATCACCCAATCGAAGCCTGAAAACGCTGTAATGGTGCCTGCCGCGGCGGTCAAGGCCGAAGGCGATACGAACAAGATATATGTGATCAAGGACGGTGTTGCTCGCGAACGGCTGATCCAAACCGGACTGCTTGAGGACGGTGTTATTCAGATCAAATCGGGCGTTGCCGAAGGCGAAGTTGTTGCCACAAATAACCTTACGGCGTTGTTTGACGGCGTGATGGTTCGCCAGATGAATTGAGGAAGCAAGGAGGGATTTTATGCAGTGGCTAGCCGAAGTATGTGTTAAGCGTCCTGTTTTCGCGACGATGTTGATCTTGTCGCTGGTCGTCGTCGGAGCTTTCTCGTTTCTCAGTCTTGGCGTCGATCTGTTTCCGAAGATCGACTTCCCGACCATCACCATTACGGTCGTAAATCCGGGAGCGTCGCCCGAAGAGATCGAAACCGAGATAACCGAAAAGATCGAAGAATCGGTCAATACCATCAGCGGTATCGATGAACTTCGCTCGACCTCGATCGAGGGTATCTCGCAGGTTTTCGTTCAGTTCGTTCTCGAAAAGGACGTTAATATCGCTGCGCAAGAGGTCGAGAACCGCGTTCAGACGGTGATTCCGCGGCTTCCTGAAACGGCGGAGCAGCCGACGGTTCAGAAACTGGACACAGACGCAGCTCCTGTGTTGAGAATTACGGTCTCGGCACCGACTTCGCTGCGTGAGATCACCGAGGTCGCGAAAAACAAGATCAAGGAACCGATCGAATCGGTCAGCGGCGTCGGCCAGATCACGATCATTGGCGGCCAAGAGCGTCAGATAAACGTCTGGGTCGATCCGGACAAGATGCGTTCGTACAACGTGACGCCAGCCGAGGTTTCCGGTGCTCTGAAGATCCAGAACATGGAATTCCCGAGCGGCCGCCTCGACGAAGGTCAAAAAGAGACGAGCGTTCGCACGATGGGCAAGGTGCAAAAGCCCGAAGAATTCAACGACATCGTCGTCGCCACACGAGGTGCTTATCAGGTCAAGGTCAAGGATATTGGTTACGTCGAGGACGGTGCTGAAGAGCTGCGTTCCGAGGCTCGGCTGAACGGTTTGCCTGCCGTAACGCTTGTCGTAGCGAAACAGTCGGGACAAAATACGGTCGCTACAGCTCGTGCCGTAAAGGAAAAGCTAAATGAGATCCTGCCGACACTTCCGAAGAATTACCAGGTTCGAGTTATCGGCGACAATTCGATCTTTATCGAGAATTCGCTCCACGCTATTGAGGAGCATTTGATCGTCGGTTCGATACTAGCGGCGATCGTTGTATTCCTGTTCCTGTGGAGTTTCCGTTCGACCTTCATCGCTGGTTTGGCTATCCCAACCTCAATTATTTCAACATTTGCGTTGATGTATGCGATGGGCTACACGCTCAATTCGATCACGATGTTGTCGCTGACGCTGATGGTCGGCATCGTTATCGACGACGCGATCGTGGTGCTTGAGAACATCTATCGCTTTGTCGAAGAGAAAGGAATGAACCCGTTCCAAGCCGCGATCGAAGGCACTCGTGAGATCGGGCTCGCAGTTCTTGCAACCACGCTCAGCTTGATGGCGGTTTTCGTGCCGATCGGCTTTATGCAGGGCATCGTCGGGCGATTTATGTCGTCATTCGGATTGACGGCGTCGTTTGCGGTGCTGGTTTCGCTGATCGTGTCGTTCACGCTAACGCCGATGCTTGCGGCACGCCTCATCAAAGGAAAGAAAGATTCGCATACCGCTGACGACAAACCGGAGATCAAGGGCGATGGAATGCTGGAAACCGAGCCAAAGTCCGATAGCCATTACAGTGGTTGGTTTGGCAAGGTTGACGGCGTTTATGCATCGATGCTTCGGTTTTCGATGGCACATCGTTGGGTGATCGTCACACTTTGCATATTGGTATTCGTCAGCATCTTTCCGCTGTTCATGTTCGTTGGTAAGAACTTTTTGCCGGTCGATGACCAGTCGCAGTTTGAGGTTTCAGTGCGTGTTCCTGAGGGTTCCAGCCTTGGAGCTTCGTCTCAAATGTTCGAGCGAATTGCTGCTGAGATAAGGAAATTGCCGGGCGTGACTGACACGCTTTCGACCGTCGGCGGCGGCCAGCAACAAGTGGTAAATGCCGGAACGATATACGTAAAGCTCAGCGATATCAAGGAACGCACAAAGTCACAAGAAGAGCTAATGGCGGAAACTCGCGATATGATCGCGAAGAATTTTCCGCCTGAGCTTAGAACAGGCGTTCAGCAGGTGCAAGCATTTTCAGGTGGCGGATTTCGTAATGCTAACGTCCAGTTCCTTATCGCGGGCCCTGACATTGCAAAGCTAACGGAATATTCGGAAAAGATCGTCGCCAAAATGAAGACGATCCCTGACGCCGTCGACGTTGATTCGACATTGATCGCGGGCAAACCGGAGGTTCGGCTATCGGTCGATCGTGATACGGCGGCTGATCTGGGCGTTCGAGTCGGCGATGTTTCGCAAGCATTGAACACCCTGATCGCAGGCCAGGAAGCGACGACATTTAATGGCGGGACCGATCAGTATGAGGTTCGAGTTCGTGCTATTAACCCATACCGTTCGAGCGTCGAAGGACTAAAGCGTGTGATCGTTCCATCGACGAAGACCGGTTGGGTAACGCTCGATCGCGTCGTGAAGGTCACTGATGGCACCGGCCCAAGTGCGGTCGATCGCACGAACAGACAACGTCAGGTAACGCTGCTCGCGAATACAAAGCCGGGCGGTTCGGCAGCCAGCATTACATCGGCGATCGACTCTTATGTTAAGGAACTTGGAATAGACAAGGTTCCGGGCTATAGGACCGGCTATGTTGGCCAATCGAAAGAGATGGGCAAGGCGGGATTCTATTTCCTGCTGGCGTTCGCATTGTCGTTCATCTTTATGTACATCGTATTGGCCGCACAATTCGAATCGTTCATTCACCCGATCACGATCTTGCTAACGCTGCCGCTATCGGTACCGTTCGGTATATTGAGTCTGCTGATCGCGGGTCAAACGGTGAACATTTTCTCGGGGCTTGGATTGTTGTTGCTGTTCGGCGTCGTGAAAAAGAACGCCATTTTGCAGATCGACCACACGAATCATCTTCGTTCGCAGGGCATGTCGCGATATGAGGCGATCATCCAGGCGAACCGCGACCGTCTGCGTCCTATCTTGATGACGACGATCGCATTGGTCGCGGGCATGATCCCGCTCGTGATCTCGACCGGTGCAGGTTCGGGAACGAACCGCTCGATCGGTGTGCTCGTGGTCGGCGGACAAACGCTGTGTTTGCTGCTGACGCTGCTTGCGGTGCCTGTCTTCTATTCGATCTTTGACGATATCGCAGAGATGCATGTTTTCCGATACGTCACGCGGTTCTCAGAATGGCTGTTTGGCGGCCTCAAACGACGTGTCGCCGGAGCGACAAGCGGCTTAATGGGCAAATGAAGATGTTCGGCACCAATGACAGCCCGGGCGTAGTCGCACCGCCGCCGCTCGTATTTGCGAGCGGGTTGATCGCGGGCGGCTTGTTGACTTGGCTGTTTCCGGTCGCGGCATTGCCGGCGTTAGTTGGTTACGTGATCGGCGGCGTCTTAGTGGTTTCAGGCGTGGGAATGATCTTGTCGATACATCTGACGATGAAGAAAGCCAAGACAAATATCGAGCCTTGGAAACCGACGACGACGATCATCAAAACCGGATTTTATGGCTATTCTCGCAATCCGATCTATGTCGGAATGGCGATCATTTATATCGGTGTTGCGGCGATGTTCGGGCTGGTTTGGAGCCTGGCTATTTTGCCGCTGTGCATACTATTTATTCATTTTTTGCAGATCTTGCCTGAGGAAAAGTATCTCGAGGCAAAGTTCGGCAGCAGTTATATCGACTATAAGTCACGCGTCAGGCGTTGGGTCTAACGAGTTTTTTATGAATAGACAAATACTGACATTTGTCATACTGATCTTGACCGCAGGCGTTGGTTTTGCACAGGATCCTACGCCTACGCCGACAGGCAACGATGTGCAAAAGGTCGCGCCCGAAGATATAAAGGGCGTGCCGCCGATCGCGGAAAAATATCGTTCGGATGAGCGTGCATTGCCGGACCTCGGCCGTATTGGTGTAGATATGCTCGATCAGCGTCCATTGACGTTGGCGGAGGCGCTTGAGCTGGCGCTACAGAATAATCGCGACATTGAGGTCGCTCGTAAGACGATCACCTCGGCAGAATTCGACCTGCGAGCATCGCGCGGGCTTTACCAGCCGCGATTTACGGCACAGACTGCGTACGAACAAACGACGACGCCAAACGTCAGTATCTTTAGCAATAATCAGAAGACGAATCAAGGTTCGTTTCTCGCAAACGCGGCTGTCACGGCGAGCTTGCCGAATTGGGGCACCCAGTTGTCCGCGAATTTTAATAATTCGCGGCTGACGACGGATAATCCGATCAGCATTTTGAGTCCGCAATACAATTCGAGTCTCGGGTTTTCGCTCGTGCAGCCGTTGTTTCGCGGACGCTCGTTCGATGCTGCTCGCCGGGGCATCGAGATAGCGAAGAAGAATATCTCTCTGACCGATACCCAATTTCGACAACGAACGACCGAAACCGTCGCCGCCGTCGAGAAAGCGTACTGGGATCTGACCTTCGCCCTGAGAAACCTGCAGGTTCAGCGCGAATCTTTGCGGGACGCGAAATCGCAGCTCGAACATAATCGCCGCCTTGTCGAAGAAGGCCAGCTTGCGCCGATCGACATCGTCGCATCTGAAACGCAAGTTGCGAATTTCGAGCAAGCCGTGTACGAGGCACTAAATAATGTAAACCTTGCAGAAAACGGACTTAAGCTGCTAGTGTCGCCAAATCGCAACGACCGACTGTGGTCACAAGCGATCACGCCTGTCGATTCGGTCGAAGTTGATATTCCAACGATTACTCTGACGGAAGCGATGGACACGGCGATGGATAATCGAGCAGAACTCGCTATAAACAAAACGCAGAAAGACATCAATCTGCTCGACCAGCGTCTATACAAAGACCAGAAAAAGCCGCAGATCGACCTGACGGCAGGCTATTCGTCTGCAGGTATCGGTGGTAGCCAGAATCCGGATTTTAGCCCGACATTTCCAACGGCCTGCTCGCTTGACCCGGCATCGCCCGCCTGTGCACAGCAGCAAGCAAACTTAGCTTTACTCACCGGAAGCCCGTATCGAGGCGTTTTCACAAATCGCTATCCGACGTATCGCGTGGGTCTAAACATCAACATTCCGCTATTTGGCGACAAAACTGCGGAGGCACAGCTTGGCAAGGCTCGGGTCGATGCTGAAAAGATCGACACGCAGCGTGAACAGATCGAGCAGGCGATCCAGGTCGAGGTTCGCAATGCGATACAGGCTATTCGCACGTCGGAGGCACGGCTTAGGGCGGCTGCCGTTGCACGTGAGAATTCGGGCAGACAATATGAATCGGAGCAACGAAAACTCGATGCGGGACAGTCTGACGTCTATAAGGTTCTCGAACGTCAAACAGCTTACACGGCCGCTCGCAGTGCCGAGCTTCGCGCGCGAACTGAACTCAACAAAGCTATCGCCGAATTCGAACGTGCGACCGGCACGTCGCTCAAGGCCAATAATATTCAAACAAAATGAAAGCGGTAACTATCGGCGAATTTGGTGATATCGATTCATTGTCCCTCAGCGATGTAGCTGACAAAGAATTAGCTTCGCGAAGCGACGTTCTCGTACGTGTCCATGCCGCAGGATTGAACCGAGCCGACCTCGTTCAAGCCGCCGGAAATTATCCGCCGCCGGCAGGCTACGACCCAAAAATTCCTGGTCTCGAGTTCGCAGGTGAGATCGTTGAATGCGGCGATGATGTCGATGGTTTTGCTGTAGGTGATCGAGTTTTCGGCATTGTCGCAGGCGAAGGCCAAGCTGAGTTTGTTCGAACCGATTCACGCTGCATCGCGAGAATTCCCGAAAACTTAACGTACTCGCAGGCCGCTGCTGTTCCCGAGGTTTTCATCACCGCACACGACGCGATCTTTACGCTCGGCGAACTGTCGGCAGGTGATACGTTACTGGTCCATGCTGTCGGTTCGGGCGTCGGGTTGGCTGCCATACAGCTCGCAAATGCGGCAAACGCACGAGTTATCGGTACATCGCGAACCGCTGACAAGCTCGAACGTGCACGCGAATTCGGTCTCGAACACAGCATCGTTACGACAGATGCAATGTTCGCAGACGAAGTCTCTCGCATAACAGAAGGCAAAGGAGCGAACGTCATTCTAGACCTCGTCGGTGCCTCGTATTTCGAAGAAAACATCCGCAGCATCGCGTATCAAGGCCGCCTTATACTCGTCGGATTGACCGGCGGACGCACGGCTAACATCGATCTCGGAGCGATGCTCTTTAAGCGAGCCAGCGTGATCGGCACCTCGCTACGAGCAAGAAGCACGGAAGAAAAGGCTGTTGTAACGCAGCGATTTGCGAATGAAGTACTGCCGCTTCTGGTTTCTGGAGCTGTGGTTCCGACAGTGGATCGTGTGTTTCCGGCTAGTGATGTCGCCGGGGCATATCGATACTTGGCTTCGAATGAGAGTTTCGGAAAGGTGATCTTAGAATTCTAACGATTCATGCGTGCCGCCGCTTCGTCCGAGACGACACAGAGGCCTGTGAGCTTGTGAGAATCGAGCAATATCATCAGTTCGGCGGCTTGGCGATAGGTGAGGCCTCCGGCTTCGATACGGTCGAATGAAACGACCGACCAACGCGGCTCTTCCAGTTCGCTCATCAAGGTTCGTTCTGTTTCGAACGGTTCAACTGACATCTCACCAAATAGTTCCATACCGAGGTCGATGCGCACAAATTCGGACTGCGGACGTTTCCGCAGGTATTCGAGCCCCGATCTCATCTCTTGGATCCGCATTGTTTAACACTTTCCTAGCGCCTTGTGAGGCTATCACATCGGTAAATTCGATGTAAATACTTTTTTCGCGAAACGAGTCTGAATTTGTTACACGGGAATTGGTAAAATACTGGTAGTTGTTATGTTGTTTCGCGAATCGATCTTTGTTACGGGCTTTCCCGGTTTTATCGCCAGCCGCTTGGTTGAGCGGCTTGCTTCGACTGAGACGCAGTTCTTTCTACTGGTTCAGCCGCATTTCGTTGAGCGAGCAATGGACGAGATCGAGAGTATTTCCGAGGTCACCGACACGCCGCTCGAAAACTATGTGATCGTCGAGGGAGACATCACGCAGCCGCGGCTTGGCATCGAACCGGACGATTTCGAGACGATCAGATACGAGACAACTGATATTTTTCATCTCGCGGCGGCCTATGATCTGGCTGTGGCAAAAGATGTCGCTTTCTCGGTAAATCTCGAAGGTACAAAGAACGTCAACGAATTTGCTCGCACGGTCACCGACCTCAAACGCTACAATTACATTTCCACTTGCTACGTCGCCGGTAAACGCGAGGGCACTATCCTCGAGACCGAACTGGAGCACGACGCTGGCTTTCGCAACTACTACGAAGAGACAAAATATCTGGCCGAAATGGAAGTCGAGCGGCTCAAGAAGGAGCTAGCTATTACCATTCATCGGCCGTCAGTTGTGGTTGGAGATTCGAAGACAGGCGAAACGGCAAAGTACGATGGCATTTATTATCTGATCAAATATCTAATGAAAGCACCGAGCGTGCTACGGCTGCTAAATGTTGGAAATGAGAAGGTTAGGTTGAATCTCGTACCAGTAGATTTTGTTGTCGAGGCTATCGTAGCACTGTCTCGTGATGCTAAGGCCGTTGGCAAAACCGTCGCTATCGCAGATCCTTCGCCACTGACGACCGAAGAGCTTTTCGACGTTATTGCCGAAGACCTAACGGGCCGCAGAAGCGAATTTCATCCGCCGGTAAAGCTTGCGAATTGGTTCCTGAACACGCCGATCTCGCCGCCGATCACAGGCTTGCCGCATTCTGGCGTGCCATACTTTTTCCTCTCGCAACTATACGACACTAGCGTAGCGAACGAGCTTTTGAACAAGCACGGCATAGTCTGTCCGCGATTTCCCGACTATGTTGGGCACTTGCTCGACTTTGTCGAAGAGAACCCAACTCTCTAAGCGCCAAATTGCCCGCTTCCAGGCTATTTGATATCTTAAAAAATTGCTTTTATTACAGGTTTTTGGACCTGAAGGATTTACATAATGGCGACTGCAACAAAAGCTAACGGAAAGAACGCAACTAGCGACAAATATCACGGCCTCGATGCCGATACATTGGTCGGGCTATATCGAACGATGTACCTGTCGCGGCGTATCGACGACAAAGAGATCCAGCTCAAGGGCCAGAACAAGATCTTTTTCCAGATATCAGGTGCCGGCCACGAGGCGATGCTAGTCGGTGCGGCGCTAGCGATGAAGCCGGCATATGATTGGTTCTTTCCCTATTATCGCGACCGCGCATTGATGCTCGGGCTCGGAATGACCGCTCAGGAAATGCTGTGGTCGGCGGTCGGTGCTGAATCAGATCCAAATTCGCACGGGCGGCAGATGCCTTCGCACTGGGGGCACAAAGATCTCAATGTACCGTCACAGTCGTCGTGTACGGGAACGCAGGCATTGCACGCTGTCGGTGCTGCTGAGGCGTCGTATCGCGCTTCGCTAGTAAAAGAACTACAAGACAAGGTCGTTGGGTTCAAAGGCGACGAGGTCGTCTACATGTCCGTTGGTGACGGCACCACCAGCGAAGGCGAATGGTGGGAAGCGCTGAACACAGCATCTAATCTAAAACTACCGGTCATCTTCGTCGTCGAAGACAACGGCTACGCAATTTCCACACCTGTCGAGGTCGGTACCGCAGGTGGCGATGTCTCGAAACTCGTCGTCGGCTTTCCCGATCTCTATATCCAAAATGTTGACGGTACCGATCCGCTCGCGAGCTATGCGGCGTTTAAGAGCGCTGTCGAATATTGCCGTCAAAGAAAGGGCCCTGCGTTCATTCGCGGAAAGGTCATTCGCCCGTATTCGCATTCTCTGTCAGATGACGAAAAGCTGTATCGGCCTGACGAAGAGCGTGACGCTGATGCTGCGATCGATCCGATCAAGACATTTGCTGAGTTTTTGATGAATGAAGGCATCGCCACGAGCGAGCAGCTCGAAGCATTGCGAAAGGAAGTCGATGATGAGGTAAATACCGCCGCCGATATCGCCGTCGAAACGCCGCAACCGGCTCCGGAAACGGCGCTAAGAAATGTGTTCTCGCCCGACGTTGATCCAACTGATCGCCAGCTTTTTGATACCGAAGACGGCGCCGAACTTTCAGGCAACGCCGGAACGATGGTCGATCTCATCAACCGCTGCATGCACGAGGAGATGGAACGCGATCCGCGTATTGTTGTCTTTGGCGAAGACGTGGCCGATTGCTCTCGCGAAGAATATCTTGAAACCGTCAAAGGCAAGGGCGGCGTGTTCAAGGTCACTGCGAATCTGCAGCGAAAATTTGGCGGCGCTCGCGTTTTCAACTCGCCGCTTGCTGAGGCAAACATCATCGGCCGTGCTGTCGGCATGGCGATACGCGATCTAAAGCCGGTCGTCGAAATTCAGTTCTTCGATTACATATTCCCGGCGATGCAGCAGATTCGAAACGAAGTAGCTGTGACGCGTTGGCGTTCGGATGGCGACACGAAATGCCCGATGGTGATGCGTGTTCCGGTCGGTGGCTATTTGAAAGGCGGTGCCGTTTATCACTCGCAATCAGGCACGACGATCTTTGCACATACGCCCGGATTGATGATCGTTTATCCGTCGAACGCACTTGATGCGAACGGTCTGTTGCGTACCGCAATTCGCTGTGACGACCCTGTTTTGTTCCTTGAGCACAAGCATCTGTATCGTCAGGTCTATAACAAATCGCAGTATCCATCGAGTGATTTCCTAATTCCGTTTGGCAAAGCGAAAAAGGTCCGCGAGGGCGAGCACGTCACGATCGTGACCTACGGTGCGCTCGTCGAACGCTCGAACCAAGCCTGCAAACGCCTCGAAGCACAAGGCATCACCGTCGATCTTATCGACCTCCGAACGCTCGTCCCATACGATTGGGAAGCGATCGCTGAATCGGTCAAGAAAACATCACGAGTCATCGTCGCTCACGAAGACCCCGTCTCATACGGCTACGGTGCCGAGATCGCTGCTCGTATCTCGAACGAGCTATTCGAATACCTCGACGCTCCCGTAAGACGGGTAGGTGCCACCGACACCTTCGTCGCCTACGCCCCGCAGGTAGAAGACTTCATCCTGCCGCAAAGCGAAGACGTCGAAGCAGCGGTGGTTGAGTTGATGAAGTATTAAGAAGAAATTAACCGCAGATGGACGCAGATAGACACAGATATGAATGAAAGCGAGTTGAATTCGTTATCTGAGAAAGTCATAGGTTGCGCGTACGTAGTTGGCAATGCTCTAAGCTGTGGATTCCTTGAAAAGGTTTATGAAAATGCTCTTGCTCATGAGATTCGCAAGCTTGGGCTGAAAGCTGAAGTTCAAAAGCCAATTCACGTAACATACGATGGCGTAGTTGTAGGGGAATATTTTGCAGATATTCTGGTCGAAAACGTCTTGATTATTGAACTGAAAGTATCTAATGGTTTCAGCGACAACCACAAAGCTCAGTGTATCAACTACCTAAATTCAACAAAGTTGCCGTTATGTCTGTTAATAAACTTCGGTAAGCCGCGTGTCGAAATCAAGCGAGTCTACCAGTCACACTTCCTGAAAAACATCTCCTAAATATCTGTGTCCATCCGCGTCCATCTGCGGTTAATTTTCTTTTAAGCGATAAATGCCCGTCGCTAATCTCTCGGCAAATCCTTCATCAACTAACTCATGATTCGCCTTGCCGGATTCCCAGCGGTAGAAGCCGAATTTGCCGCTTAGTTCGCCGAGGCCGGTTTGGCCGCACATTTTTAGGTATGTGCGGGCGAGTTCGCGAACGGCGTCTTCGCGTTTCATTTTTTTCTTGAATTCATCGGGAAAACGCGGCTCGGCGAGCGTCCAGATGTAGGTGAATTTTGGTGTGTAAAGAGCCTCTTGCGGGACGACCTTCATTCGGCGTTGCAGTTCGTCGAGGGCGTTAGTTAGGATCGTCTTGTCTTTGAAGCCGCACGCGTCACGCAGATCTGACGTTGCCATTTCCCATTCCTTGCGAAGAACTTTAAGTACGATCTGAGCTTCTTTGGACAGCACGCCGGATTCGCCCGCTTTTGAACAGCCCCAGATCGCGTTGAAAACAGGTATCATTCGCCGTGCGAGAAACCACGATTTGCCTTTGAGCAGTTTGCCGTAATAGACGTTGCCGCGAGCCATTAGCTCGTCTTTCAAGACCCAAGCACGACTCGCTTCCTCGTCTTTTTGCACATTTCGCGGCATGTGCGCATCGCGACGGCCGCAGACGGCGATATAGATCGACGGCATCAGTTTACGAACATCGGTCAGCCCGAGGCAAAACCCAAGATCCTCGATCATCGCTTCGGCTTGCTCGGCAGTGTCGATCTTGAGGCTATCCTCACGCCGCCATTTGCGGTCGCGATAAAGCTCGATCTCTTCGGGCAATTCAGGCATGGCGATATCTTGCCACGAAATTGTCTATGAAACTAAAGCTCGCGACAGCCGCCCGCGCGCCAACGTGTGAGCGACATACGATTTTTCAGGCTCTTGTAAACAACAGCGGTAACCGTCGAAACGCGGCCGCGATCGTTCCGCACGTTCATACAAATGCGGTAATTGAGACCAGCGACAACCTGGATCTCCGCCTTGCGGATACTGATCAGCCTATAATCAGGGCGAACGCGTTTGGATTGCTGATTGACCGCAAAAGCCGCGGCCTTCCTAACATTCTTATCACGAACTGAGGTATCGCCATAGCCGCCCGCGATGTCGTCTTGAGCGGACACACGCGATTCGGAGGCGAAAATTCCTAGAACCAAAACGAAAAGAACCGAGCAGAAAAGTACGTGTTTCTTCACAATGATCTCCAGCTAAATTGTAGTTTGAAATTTTGGTGCGGACGAATGGAATCGAACCATCACGGCCTTGCGGCCACAGGCTTCTGAGACCTGCGCGTCTACCAGTTCCGCCACGTCCGCACGCGTCGAACTATTGAGGATACTAATTCGCGAAATAATTCGCAAGATTGCGGCTCGCTACTTTCCATTCAACAAAGCCTTGTCTCACGGTGTTACAATTATGGCAATGGCTGACGAATTGAAGGATCGCATTGACCAAACTCGGGAACGCATCGAAGGAGCTGCTGAGCGTGTAGGTCGTGACGTGAGCGAGATAAAACTCGTCGCCGTCAGCAAGACTCATCCGACAGAAACGCTCCGTCTGGCGATCGATCTCGGTCTTAATGTGTTCGGCGAGAACAAGGTTCAGGAAGGCGAATCAAAGATCACCGAACTCGGTCGTGACGCGGCCGAATGGCATTTGATCGGGCATCTGCAATCGAACAAAGCCCGGCGAGCTGTCCAGCTGTTCGACGTCATTCAATCAGTCGATTCGCTCGAGCTGGCACAGCGGCTTGAACGTATTTGTGGTGAAGAGGGCCGCGATCAGCTCGATGTGTTCGTTCAGGTCGATCTAGCCGGTGAAGCGACAAAATCAGGTGTTGCGGAAAGCGAGTTGGTCGAACTCGTTAACTACTTGAAAGCTTGCAAGCACCTACATCTACTAGGATTCATGCTGTTGCCGCCGTTTTTTGATGATTCGGATCAAACTCGACCGTATTTCAAACGGCTTCGCGAAATACGAGATGAACTATTGCCCGGCGGTGAGCTTTCTATGGGAATGAGCCATGATTTTGAGGTTGCGATCGAAGAAGGCGCGACTTTGGTTCGAGTAGGAACTGCGATCTTTGGAGATAGGTAACGATGAAACTTACGAAGAAACAAAAGATACTTGTCGGCATCGGGACGTTTTGGCCTATCTTGTACATACCGATCTTCATGATCTTTATATTTGCGATGATCTTTGGATCGGCGTTAGAACCGGGTCGCGGAGGCGATCTGAATCCGCTGTTTGGAGTTGGATTTGGCGTTTTGTTTCTCGTGCACATGTTCACGGTCTTGCTGTCACTTGGCATGACGGTGTTTCACGTAATACATGCTGTTAAGAATGAGCGGCTGGAATCGAACATGCGGATCGTCTGGATCGTGTTGTTCTTTTTTGCCGGAATTATCGCAGAGCCGATCTACTATTATCTCGAGGTTTGGAAAGATCCTCCGGAAATGTCCGGGCCGAACCATCTGCCGCCGCCGCCCGCGAGTGTTGATCATGCCCAAGATTTCCGTGCGGGCACCTATGTTCCGCCAAATGAGCCGCCTGATTGGCGTTAGTTTTTCTGACGATCTGTATGTTGACGACTTTCGTTTATCCTTGGTTCTTTCTTGTGGTTTGGTCGCTGTTTGGCGTTTTTATGGGGATGCTTGTGCTGCGGTTGATATTTAATTACACCGACCCAAATCCGTTTGGCAAGGTCGGCAGGTTTGGCTACAAGATCCGCAAAGCGACCGAGCGATGGGTCTATCCCGCCTCGAGATTCCTTGCGATGTACAACGTAGATACACGTCTAGGGCCGCTGCTGACACTGCTTATCGGGCTGGTCATCACATACTTTTTTACTCAGATCATAGGGAACACATTCTTTGTGATCGATGGACTGACGGCGGGCATCGTTCGCGGCAGTGTGAGCGTGATTATTGGCTTTGTACTCTACGGCCTGCTCAGTGTTTTGGTGTTGTTTATCTTTATTCGCTTTCTGGCATCTTGGTTTGTATTTACGCGAAAGACGTTCCTTGCATTCGTCGTTAAGGTCACCGACCCGATAATGTTGCCGGTTCAGCGTCTGATACCGCCGATCGGAATGTTCGACATCTCGGCGATGCTCGTGCTGATCGGAATTTCGCTGCTGCAATCTGTTGTACTTAATGTATTTGTTCGCGGACAATGAGCGAGGATCTGACAATTTCGATTCGAGTCATTCCGCGAGCTTCGAGGAGCGAGATCGTTGGAATGGTCGACGGAACGCTCAAGGTTCGAATCGCAGCTCCGCCGGTTGATGGTGCTGCAAATTCAGAGATCATCAAGCTTTTTTCCAAAACATTTGGAATCGCAAAGTCTGACATCGCCATCATTTCGGGCGAGACTTCGCGCAATAAGAGAATAAAGTTCACAAACCTGTCACAATCGAAGTTCGACGAGAAAATACTATGAAAGAAGAAATTTCGTTTATGACCGGCAAGTTTGCATCGACAACGACCGAAGCCACGGAAGGCCACCGATTTGGCGAAGACCTTGCAAAATGGATGGCATTGAGGTCCAAGGACAGTGAGTTCACATTTGGTGTTGCCGAGAAGACTGAGTCTGGCTGGTCGGAAACGGTCACGGTAGGCAACGAGAGCTTTCGCCTCGGATTTTCGCTTGGCAAAGACACTCGGCCTGACTATTCTGAATGGCACGTTACCATCGGTGGCGGAAATGGCTGGAATGGTTCAAGATCCGCTGGAACGCCGGGACGTTCGCGGCTATGCGACCATGTTTACAACGTTCTTCGCGACGAACGCCAAATTCGCGAATTACAATGGGTTTAATCTTTGCTAGATTTTTGCGCCGCAAAAATAGGCGTGTTATATTCGTTTATTCGAATTTAGGTCAATAAAACAAAGGTTTTTACTACATGTCAGGACATTCCAAGTGGCACACAATTAAGCACAAGAAAGGTGCTCTCGACGCAAAACGCGGCAAGATATTTACCAAGCTGATCAAAGAGATCACGGTCGCAGCTCGCACAGGCGGCAGCGGCGACGTTGATGCGAATGCACGTCTCCGTAAAGCAGTAACTGACGCGAAAGCGCAGAACATGCCGAACGACACCATCGACCGGGCGATCAAACGCGGCACCGGCGAGCTCGAGGGCGTCAATTACGACGAGATCACATACGAAGGCTACGGCCCTAACGGTGTTGCTGTTCTGGTTGAGACAATGACCGACAACCGCAACCGTACGGTCGCCGAAATTCGTCATCTCTTCTCAAAGAACGGCGGCAACATGGGCGAGGCCGGTTCGGTCGCTTGGATGTTCGATAAGAAAGGCTACATCGTTGTTGATAAAGCCGCCAAGAGCGAAGACGAGCTGTTCGAGATCGCCATTGAAGCCGGAGCCGACGATATGCAAGACGAGGGCGATGTGTTCGAAATTCTAACGTCCGTTGAGAGTTTTGACGCTGTCCACGAAGCCATCAAGGCCGCAGGCATCGAACCTCAAGCCGCCGAGATCTCGCAAATTCCACAAAACTACATCGCTCTCACCGGCCAAGACGCCAAGACGATGATGAAACTCTACGACGCCCTGGACGACAACGACGACGTCCAAAAGGTCTATGCCAATTTTGATATAGACGAAAGTGAGATGGAATAGCCCCTATCACGGTCCTTCGGTCGCATGTAAAGTTTCAAAACAAGACAAGGCTAATGCTTGAAGCGACGCGCACGTTTCAACGCACGCCGCCGCATCTTTGAATTCCGATACGAAGTAGATTTGAGTCGAATTCAAAAAGAACAAATGCACTAAGTCAATGTCTATTTCTCTAAGAGATTCGGCAATTGTCCGCAAAATTGCCGAGCCACTAAACTCAGAATCATAAGAGATTTCTGAAGAAAATGTGTGAATATTTAGCTCGTCAGAAACCTTGGGTAAGAACGTTGTCGTAGCTAGATTTGTCCATGGATATTTGAATGAGAAAGCGAACGAATCCGCAAAGGCTCGATATCTGTTGTGACAGCCTTTTAGCATGAAGTGGCCGTCTGAAACCAAAATCGAGAACCAAAAATGATGCTTGTGAATCGGTACTCGATAATACCAGGTCGGTTCGTTTAAGTGATTACGATTGTAAGAGACAAATTTAGACTCCGTCAGCTCCGCAATAGTCCTTGCGTGTTGATTCGCCACCTTTCGTCCCTCTGAGTTCACGGCTGGTCTATCTCCATCAATCATAGAAACTAATCTAAATCAGGCTAAGGACATTTCTCAATCTCGCAAAAAAAATCGGCCTTCGTATCCTTAGGCGAGTAAAAGTACTTGACTGGATTGCCCTCAACTGTGAGATACTATCGTCACTGGGGGTGATATTATGAAAATTAATAAAACTGGAGACAGTACAATTTAACTGGCCTTTGGGCCAAAAGATCGAACGGCGTGTTCTGCGGGGCACGCCGTTTTTGTATTCCTCCGAGACCTTCCCTGCTATCTTTGAATGCGATGCCCGGTTACTCTTCGCCTAGAAAAAAATTCCGAGAATATTGAGAATTTGCGAAAAAAGTTGTACGTTTTGCGGTAATTGTGTGTTATACTTGCAACGGCTTTTGATCTTTGATATCTTGTAAGACATAATCTTACATTTTTTTAAAAAGTGGCAAAATCTAGCCGCTTCGTCCTTGTAAGTGCAATGAATGCAATGTGTTAAGCGTTCCACGAGATGTTGGAACGCTAGTGGAACGGCATGGAACGACGTCTATCGAGCATTCGTGTAAGTTGTTTTTATCCAATAGCTTACAGCGATCTGCGATTTGGAGCGTTCCAGTTGTACTTCCGGCTGTGAGGCGGCGTGAACGGTCAGTTTTCGATAATTTGGCCGTACGTGATCCGGTGCCCGTCTGGAGTCTTGACACTAAACTCGCGCAAGCCCCAAGGCTTGTTCCCGATCCTATGAATGATCTCGGCACCGCGCGTCTGTAGTTCTTCGTAGACCTCGTCAATATTCTCGACCAAGCAATGTGCGAAGTATGAATGGTCGCCCGTCTCGTGTGCCCACAGAGCGTCACCGCATTCGCCGAGCATTACCTTAAGATCGCCAAACGACAAAAATTCCCAGCCCGGAACTGTGAAATCTAGATCGAAGCCGAGCTTGTCTTTGTAGTAGGCTGCCTCGATAGCGAGGTCCTTTACAGCGAGTACATGTCGTGTGTGAACTACTTTTCTATCCATATTCAGTTTTGAACATTTTCGACTGGATGCTGGAAACAGATACTATAACCATCCGGATCGCTAAGGTACAGCTGCTTCATGCCGTAAGGAGCAGTTGTCGGCGGTACGACGGCCATTCCGCGATCACGTAAGAATTCGTATGCGCTTTCGACATCCTGACAGCCAAGATACAAACAAGTGTCTTTGTGCCATCGAATTCGATCAGGTGGGCATTCGGCGGGAACATTGCCTGGTTCATATTGGTCATTGAGCATCAAATGGCATCCGTCTTTCTGTATCCAGACCCAACTTGAATCATCACCATCTCCTGAATCGCTCACGACCGCAAATCCTAGCATATCGCGATAGAAAGCGAGTGAACGGGGCATATTGAACACCAGCATTAGAGCTGTCAGATATTCGATCTTAAGGCTCATAGCTTTCCGGTAAATAATCGCCGACGAACTTACGTTCCATGCCATTTCCCCAGCCGCAGCCGTGGTCTGAGGTGATCATGGTCTTTTGATTCTCGCCGATGTATTGGCCTTCGTATGAAAGTAAATGAAGTATCGAGCCCGGCCGAAGGTGTTCGCTCGCCCAGCCGATCGGTGTGGTGCCATAGGCATCTCGAGCTTGTAGGTCGGCACCGTTCGCGAGCAAATACTCGATCATTGCTTCGTCGCCGTAAGCTGCAGCACGATGGAGTGGCGTCTCTCCCTTCGTTCGAACGTCACGCATGAACGCTCCGGATTCGGCGCCGGGAATTGTCTTTGCATTCACGTCAGCACCATTTTCGACGAGCAGCTTGATAACGTAGAGAAAATAAGGTCGTCCTGCTTTGGCAAGTGCATTGTGCAACGGCGTCTCGCCTGTATCGGAAACTTTCCAATTCACATTCGCACCGTGCGAAATGAGAAAATCGACAACTTTCCAGTGGCCAAAGAACGATGCGTTGCCAAGCTCTTGATCGAGATCGATACTCGACAGATCGCCGCCTGCATCGAGCACTGCCTTGAGCGCGGTAGTGTCGTTGTAATAAACGAACCACTGAAGCGGCTTGAAATCGCCCTCATGCAGAACAGATTGCCAATCGGGCAACTTCAACAGGTCAAAGACCAAGTCAGTTCGTCCGCGAGAAATGCGATCTTGAAGGATTAGTTTGTCCATTTCTAGCCTGTACGAAATCGTAACAACGAACGTTCCCTTGCCTTTGCTGCCTCACTCTCTCGGTTTTTCGCGGGTGCGCTTGTTTCCAGCGAATTCAGCATCTCCTGGGCCGCGGCGGCAATACGTTCGTAGGCAAGCATGAACGCCGCTTCGTTCGCTCGCGAAGGCTTATTCATTCCGGAGAGCTTACGCACGAACTGCAACGCCGATGCATTGACCTCATCGGTCGTCGCCGGCGGATCGAAATTGAACAGAGTTTTGATATTGCGACACATACTGCGAGTATACGCCGTCTATGCGAGATTTTTCGACCAGTCACTAGTGACGCGAGCCATTTCGTCGAAGACATCTTCGTCGGAAGTACGAGTCCTTTTGAGAATTTTATAGCTATGATCTGCAGTGTAGATAAGGTGAAGTGAAGCGCGTTTACCGAGGCTGGCGATCGTCCGCTCAAGTAAGTCGAGCGTGGCAAGCTCATCACGAGTGCCAGTGAGAAAGAGCATCGGTATGTTGATGTCTCTTAAATGCTCAGCACGTTTGGTATCAGGCCGTCCGGCGAGATGCAGCGGAAATGAGAACAGAACGAGGCCCACAACACTCTCAAGCAGCGATTCAGACTGTGCCGTCGTCGTCATTCGCCCGCCAAACGAATGCCCGCCGGCCAGCAGCGTCAGATCAGGAGCCGCCTCACGCGCCGCCCGGCACGCACTTCGGACCGTCTCAACACAAACCGCTGCCGAATCTCGCCCACGCCCATTCTCAGAATATGGGAAGTTATACCGAAACGTCGCAATACCATGCCGTGCAAGAGCCTCCGTAATCGCGACCATAGTCGCATGCTGCATTGAAGTCGACGCCCCGTGGCCAAGCACCAAAAGGTAACGCGCGGCGCTAGGCCGGATCAAGACTGCAGACACGTCGCCCTTGTCGGGAGTTGCGGTGAATTTGAGCTCACGCGCAAACATCACGGTTTGAAATTCTTCTTCAACCCCTGCCAAACATCGCTGTATTGGTGTTGGAGTTGTGAACATTCCACTGCAAAGCGCGTCGGACGGATGATATAGCGTGATTCGAACATGAACGCCATCGTGCCTTCGAGCTTTTGAGGCTTTAGTTCAGAGTTCGATGCCTTTTCAAACGCATCGAGATCCGGGCCGTGGGCAGACATTTGGTTGTGTAACGAGCCGCCGCCGGGAACAAAACCTTCTTCTTTGGCGTCGTACTGGCCGTAGATGAGGCCCATGTACTCTGACATGTAGTTGCGGTGATACCACGGCGGGCGAAATGTATCCTCACCGACCAGCCAGCGGTCGGGAAAGATAACGAAGTCGCAATTCGCGACCCCAGCTTCGCCAGATGGTGAGGTCAGAACCGTAAATATCGACGGATCAGGATGATCGAACGAGATCGAGCCGATGGAGTTAAATCGTCGCAGATCGTAGCGATACGGAGCATAGTTGCCATGCCATGCGACGACATCAAGCGGGGAATGATCGATGTCACATCGCCACAGGTTGCCGCCAAATTTCGCGACTTGCTCGAAAGCACCTTCGCTGTCTTCGTACCAAGCAACCGGCGTTTCGAAATCACGCGGATTCGCGAGGCCATTGGCACCGATCGGGCCGAGGTCGGGCAACTTGAAATGGGCACCGTAATTCTCGCAGACGTAGCCGCGACAATTCGCGTCGTCGGGATGCGGTTCAACTTTGAAACGAACGCCACGCGGGATCACAACGACCTCGCCGGGGCCAGCTTGCAATGCACCGAGCTCGGTCAGGAAACCGAGCCTTCCCATTTCGGGAACGATCAGCATTTCGCCGTCGGCATTGTAAAAATAACGGTCGCCCATGCCGCGATTGAGTGTATAGATGTGAATGCCAATGCCGACTTGAGACAGAACATCGCCGTTCAAAGCGATCGTGGTCATGCCTTCGACAAAATCCGTCGGCTCGGTCGGCGCAGGCAGCGGATCCCAACGAAGCTGATTTGGCGTAACGTCAATATCATCAGGCTTGCTCAACCAACGCCCATTATCACGTCGCTCAAACGGTCTGTGAGTTACCGACGGCCGTATACGATAGGTCCATGTGCGTTTATTATGGTCACGAGGTACAGTGAACGCCGTTCCCGAAAGCTGCTCGGCGTACAGCCCAAGCGGAGCTTTCTGCGGCGAATTTCGCCCGACCGGCAATGCACCGGCAACGGCCTCGGTCGCAAATTCATTTCCAAAACCTGTTTGATATTTTGTTTCCATGATATTCACAAACTACTTAGATCTGACCTTTGGATCACTAATTGGCCATGCACCAACTCCGGCGAACACAGATCCGATAATAGTCAGAAGTGATGGAATCGCCCACAGCCCTATAAAGCCACCGGCATGAACGCTGTATTGCTCGCCTCTGCTGATGTAGATATCGACCTGCTCGCCTACTGAGTATTTCGAAAGCAGTTTGTCGATAGATGCAGAATGGCTTCCTAGAGCCGATCGGTACTTGACGTCACACTGATAAAAACTGAACCGCGAGTTTGGGGCTCCGTCAGCATCACATCGTATAACTTCTGCCGTAAACTTGTCATACGACTGAATTATCCCGACCGACTTGATCGTCTGCCAGGCGGCAAACGAAAAAAATATACCGCCAAGGCTTAGCACCATCCCGCGAAACAATACCTCCAAAGGATGCAATTTCGATAGTTTATCAATGATCAGCCTTGGCATGAGAATATCGCGACACCAAACGATCTACCCAAGCCGCATCTTGCAAATGTCGATACCCGGGCCAAAACCATTGGGCGTGTGCTCGACCGTTACAAATCCAAGCTTATGATAGAAACCCTCAGTAAGCTGCGAGGTGCTGTTAACCATTGGTTTGTTGCCAAATATCTCGCGCGAACGTTCGATTCGGTATTCCGTCAACATCTTTCCGAGGCCGGTTCCTAAATGGTCATTGTGAACCATTCCCCAGCACAGTGACACCGTGTCGTCGTCATTCAATGCAATGCCGCCAGCTCCAACGATATCGCCATCAAGCTCGATCACGTAGTAATTGTCAGGATACTCAGCCAAATAATCACGCAATCCCTGCTCTTCGTCGGGGACGAAGTACTTAGGGATATTCGAACGGAACAGCTCGACGACTTGTTCGATATCATCTGATAGGTAGTCCCTAATTTTCATGGCTCGATATCAAAATGGTAAACATCTTCGCGAACACCTAGCGATTCGTACAGCTTAACCGCAGGCTCGTCCGGCGGATCGGCCTGTACGTAGATCACATATGCCCCGATCTCACGAGCGAACTCTCGCAAGGTGTTTATCAGACCGGTCGCAATACCCTGTCGCCGATGGCTTTCCAAAACTGCAAGATCATAAATGTAGACCTCACTTCGTTCTTGTTCAAATTTGCTAAGCACATACGCAGCCAGTCCACCGACTACCTTGCCACTATCAATCGCAACAAGCGGAATGAAATCCTGCCTTGCGATAAGTCTCGACAGATATTCATCCGACGGAACGGCACTCTGGTAATGCTCTGGATCTTCGAAAGCTTCCGAAAAGACTTCGTTAAGTTCAAGCATCCGCAAGACGTCCGCTCTTTCGTAAACGATGTTCATTCACTATAAATTTCCGCGCCGACGCTGCTCTTCTTCAATTGAGACGAACAGCGCTTTGAAATTACCCTTGCCGAATCCTTTACAGCCTTTGCGTTGCAGTATCTCGTAGAAAACGGTCGGGCGATCTTCGACTGGTTTGGTGAATATCTGCAATAGATAGCCTTCGTCGTCGCGATCGACAAGGATGCCAAGTTCCTTGAGCGAGGCGATATCCTCGTCTATCGGGCCGACGCGGTCGAGCAGATCGTCGTAATAGGTATCGGGAATGGTAAGGAATTCGACGCCATTCTCTTTGAGCTTAGAAACGGTCGCGCGCACGTCTCGGCATAACAAAGCTATATGCTGTGCTCCCGCTGATCGGTAAAAATCAATGTATTCCTGAATCTGCGATTTGCCGGCTTTGCCTGCGGCGGGTTCGTTGATTGGGAACTTGATATTGTGCTGACCGTCAGACATTACGATCGACATCAGCGACGAATACTCGGTCGAGATGTCATTGTCATCGAACGTAATGTAACGGAAAAAGCCCATCACATCGCGATAAAAATCGCACCAAACGTTCATCTTGCCAAGCTCGACGTTTCCCACGATATGATCGACCATCATGATTCCGGTCGGTTCCCCTGCAACATCCTGGGCCGTAAATCCCGGAAGAAAAACGCTGTTGTAATTGTGGCCGTTGTTGGTGTTGTAAGAGATGAACGAATGGATCGTGTCGCCATATGTCGCGATCGCGGCGTGGCGAACCGAGCCGTTCTCATCCGCGAGGTCATGCGGCTCGGTTACCGGCGTTGCACCTCGTCTTACGGCTTCGTTAAACGCGTGATCGGCGTCTTCGACATAGAAAGCGATATCGCGCACGCCATCGCCGTGCTGCTTGATATGCTCAGCGGCCGGATGCTCGGGATTAAGCGGCGTTGTCAATACGAAATTGATGTTCGTCTGCCGCATCAGGTACGAAGTCGTCTCCCGATTCCCAGTCTCAAGCCCCGAATATGCAGCCCGCGAAAACCCGAAAGCCTTGCGATAATAGAACTCCGCCTGCTTCGCATTCCCGACGTAAAACTCAACGTGGTGTATCTTCTTCAGCCCAAGCGGATTCTGCACCGCCGTGTTCGTATCTAGTGCTGTGTTTGTTTCTGTGATCATTCTTCTATTCTAACGCTCCAAGAACCCAGTCGCTACAGCTCCCGGTTCTGACTAGAAGCTCTCAATGTACTTTCGCGTCACCTCTTTTAGCTCGGCGTATGACGGTATGACGTAAAGGGTCGTCTGCATGTCGCTGTAGGTATATTCGTGATTTATGACCTGCTCGAGATCGAACGGACGTCGCTCGACCTGATCTGAAAACGCGTGTTCTAGTTCGCCGAATGATGATAATAGCCCTGCTCCGTAGGCTTTGACGTCGCCCTCGTGTTCGACCAGGCCGAATTCGATGGTGAACCAATACAGGCGGCCTAACTCCTCTAGTTGCTTATCGTTAGCTTTGCGGGCACCGTGGCCGATGAACTGAGAATAGTCGGCGAAATTCGGGTTTGTAAACATCGGAATGTGGCCGATGGCTTCGTGGACTATATCAGGCTCGGGCGTGTATGCAGGCTGCGAATGATGGCGAATGTACTGTGTCGAAAGCATGACACGGTACGACAACCACGACAGAAATCCGCGAGTTTCAACCAGGCCCTCTATCGGTGCGAGACGGAAACCCGTGAGTTCTTTGAGGCGACGATTCATCTCCGAAAGCTGCGGGATCCGGTCGGTGGTGATGCCAAGGTCTTTCTTGGCACGCAAATAGAATGGCGAAGCGTATTTCTGCTGCAGCTCCTCCAATTCCTCAGCCACATATCGCCAAACACGCTGTTCTCGCGGACTGTAATCGACATCGACGATCTCGCCGGTTTCGCGAAAATGCTTGGCGTGGCCGGCGATCACGTCGCGTCTTGCACGATAATCCGCATCATTTGCGCCGGGATGATCTAGGTGAAGTTCGTTGATATTCTCGAACTTCATATCTTTAAATTCCGGCAAGTCGGCGTCCGAGACAGTAAAATTCTCGATCGCAAAGTCGGCTGCGTCGGCTGTGAATGTGGCGGTATCGTTAAGCATCGTGGCGGCGGCTCCGTTCATAGTTTCGATGTAGCTCGGGAAGTGCTAGTTATCTGCGAATAACAGATTGTAATAGATGTCATTAAGTGATTGAATGGGAATTGTGAGTTAGTTGGAGGCTATTGCTAAAGATTATTAGTTTTTCAAACCTCACTGACTTAAATTAGTAAGCGGGCAAGCAGGGATGCTTGCCGTTCCAGTCATGATCGATGAAATAGACAGAAAGATATTACGAGAATTACAAGACGATGCACGAATCAGCTACGCTGAGCTTGGCCGTCGTGTTGGCTTGACCACGCCTGCTGTCATCGAGCGTGTTCGCAAACTCGAGGACGCTGAGATCATAACGGGCTATCACGCAATGATCGACACGGCGAAGGTTGGTCTGCCCATACTCGCATTCCTGCGAATGAGCATCACGGGCGTCGATTACAGCCACATTATCGAGGTCGCCGTAGAATCGAATGAGATCCTCGAATGCCACCGAGGCACCGGGGGCGACAGTTTCATAATGAAAGTCGCCGTCTCGTCGGTCGAGCATCTACAACAGGTTATCGACAAACTAACGCCTTATGGAATCACGACAACCGCGATCGTGCTGTCATCACCGGTGAAGCAGCGCACGGTCATTGTTTAGTTCTGTAGATTGGCCGCCAATACGTGATCCGCAAGCAGCTTGTCGGTCAGCTCATGAGCGCCTCGAATGTTGTAGTTCGTCGTCGTGATAACAATGACGATATCTTGTTCCGGAAAGATCGCAACCTTGTTTCCGCCGGCGCCTTGCATCAGCACGGCTGGAAATCTTCCACCGGCGGAAACTATTGTCCGTAACCAAAACAGATAACCGTAATTGTTGGTGTCATTGACCTTCGCTTTTGGACTTATCGATTCGTTGATCCAAGATTCGGGAAGGACTCGTTTGCCGTGCCACATGCCGCGGTTTGCTACCAATTGTCCCAGTTTTAGATAATCACGGCTACGCAGGCCCAGTCCGCCGCCAGTCATCGCGAGGCCCGAGGGTGTAATTTGCCAGTCGGCCCTCTCAATTCCGAGCGGACCGAATAAATGTCGGTTAGCAAAATCGGATACTTTCATTCGCGCGGCTTTCTCTATCACGCCGCCGAGCGTAGCAACACCGGCGGTACAGTAGCTAAAACTGCGGCCAAACGGCGAATCTTTCGGTTTTTGCGACCATGCCGGAAAGCCGCGTATCGGCAGATCAAGTGTAAATTTCACATAGTTCTCGATCAGGTACATACGCTCTTCGTTGCCGCGTGAAAATTGATTCTCATCGTCGCATTCGAGCAGCGAACTCATCGTCAGCAGATCCTCGATCGTGATCTTGTCCTTTCGTGGATCGGAGTTTTCGAAGCGTCTATTTGGAAAGTAAGACATGACTCGGGCATCTACGCCGGAAATATACCTATTGGCGATCGCGGAACCGATCAACAAGCCCGTGACACTTTTGGTTGCAGAACGAGTATTTCGCAGAACGGATACACCCCCATCGTCGTAATAGGATTCAAAGACCAGCTTGCCTTTGCTTGCAACTAGAAGACTCGTGACTTGTTTGAAATCGCCCTTTCGGATCGATTCATCTGCGGCTTTAAGCTTGGCCGCCGACATTCCGACGCTGTCCGGATTTGCCGTTTGCCAGTCGTCTGATTGCTGAGCCGAGATCGTAAAAGCGAGAGTAAAGGTTATGATGCCGAGAATGATCTTGTTCATAATTCTCGGAGAATAGCATTATTGGCAGGCCGAAAAACCGCGATTTTTGATCGAAAAATGCGGAAAATGGCCACCAAAACGAAAAATGGACACATTCGACTCAAAGATCCTCGATCTAATACAACGCAACAATCGCATCTCGACCGAAAAGATCGCGGAAAAAGTTGGGCTCTCGCCTTCTGCAGTTCAGCGCCGTATCAGACAGATGCGAAAAGACGGTGTCATCCACGCTGAGGTCGCAGTTGTCAAACCAGAGGCTGCGGGCCGAATGATATTGTCCATCGTTGGCGTGATCATTGACAATGAACGACCGCTCGCGAAAGCTCTCAAGGAATTCCGCGACCTAATGCTTGCATCGCCTGAAGTAATGCAGGTTTACGACGTGACTGGCGAGGCCGACTTTATTGTTATCGTCAGTGCCAAAGATATGACCGATTACGAAGAAATATCGCGAAGGCTGTTTATGGATAACCCAAACGTCCGTCGCTACAAATCAAGCCTCGTGATCCGCCGTATCAAATATGGAATGACGATCCCTATAGCGACTACCTAACGCCAGTTACCGATCAGCGTCACTGCCGACCAGTAAAAAGGATGGCTGAAATCGGTTGAGCCGACCAAGCTAAGTTGGGCGTTTTTTAGTGCAGCGGATTTGGCTAGAGTCGAGTCGGCAGAACGTCGTTTGTAGAATTCGGTCATTAGCTGCAAAGTACTTTCGTCGTAAGCGTTCCAGAGCGTTGCAAGCACAGCCTTTCCGTTCTTAGCGACGACTGCCTCTGCCAAAGAATCGACTTCGATGCCGCTCGATGAGGTCGTCAATGCAGTGTTGCACGCTGATAGAGTCACGAGCTCGACATCTCGGAAATCGATCTCTGGCGACGTCGCTATATCTGCCAGCGACAATAGTTTCCCATTGCCCATTAGCAAATAGGATGTAGTCCAGCTCTTGCCCAAGCGAAAATGGCTGGCGAAATGTACGACGGTGAATCTCCGCGTTGAGAGCGAATCTGTCAGGTTCTGTCGTGTAAATTGATCGTCAAGAAATCGCCGTCCGGCAAGCAAGCCGGTATCGTTCGACATGGTTTCGTCTCGGACGATCGATAGCAGTTCTTGCCTAGCTCCCGGCAAGGCATCGAGCTTTGTTGTTACGCCGGGTTGATCGGGAAAAATTACGGTTTGCTCTGCCGAAGTTCCCATTCCGAGAACTTTCCATTGATTTGATGGTGACACTAATTGTTCACGAGTACGCGGCGTGATAGTCACGTTCTGAAACGTTTCAACGAGGTATTTCTTGCCGTCCGGCGAGAGTGCTGCCATAGGAATGTAGCGCAGATTCCCGTCTAGCGACCAAATTAACGTGTCGATCTTAGCTGCGGCAATTTCCTGCTCGATCGGCTTGAGAAGTATGTCGTAGAGCTGTTTAGCGAGCGGTCTCGGATCGATTCGTGGGTTCTGCAAAGCTTCGCGAAACGCATAGATCTTCTTGTTTAGCTCCAATGCTGAAATATCCGTTTTGCCATCGATCTGAACGGTCGGGGTGGTCAGGATCACGCGATAGCGATTCTCGGTCACAACCGTGTATAGTGTCGCCGTCGCAGGCCCCCAATTTATAACGGCACGTTGCAGTTCGCGATTTGATCGGATCGCGAGTTGATTGTCACTTCCGATCTCGTTGGCGAGTTCTTTACGCAGGAACAGATCGAACGCTGCATTGATGTCGGCTACCTGAGATGAGAGCTCCTTGTGCTTCTTATTATCCGCACCATCGAGAGTGATACCGGCTTTCTCTGATTTGGCTTTGGCGTCATTAAGCTTGCGATATTCTTCGCCGATCTCGGTCGCACGGCTCGCAAGAGCCAAATAGCGGTCGATCAGTTCGCGTTCTTTCGGCGTAAGGCGAACACGTTGTTTCAGGCGTTCGATCTCGGTCGCGTCGCGTTCGGTGAAATCGAAGAATTCTTCCTCCTTGAGCATCCGCAGCACATCGTCAGCCTCAGCAAATCTGCCAAGTCCGATCAGCAGATCGGCCAGTGTTCGGTATTTGTCTGCAAGAAGATTTTGAAAAACGCGCGGGTCGTATGGCTTTTCACTTTGGAGCTCGCGCCGAATTTGTTGGTACTGATTTATGGCACGCTTTCCGTAGAACGCCGCGACCTTAGCGTCTTTCACGCTCCACGCATCCATCAGCGAAATATCAGCAGCTATCTCTAGGCTACGTACGCCGTTTCGCTGCCATATCTTCAGGACATCGCGATAAAAGCTGACCGGCTCAGGCTTACGATCGGAACCGGCAAACCGTGGATCGTCCTGCACCGACTCGCGTTCGGGTTCGATGTAGACTACGAACGGCTGGTTGAAATAGCGGACACTCACACGTTCGCTAAGCCGCGAAAATCTAGGGTCGAGCCTGTTCCCATCGAGATCATATCCCTTCTGAGGTCTTTCGATCTCCAATCGGTCATAACTGAACATCAGTCGGCGAGTTACCAAATGGTCATACAAAAAGCCCAATCTGGAAAGGGCGGATTCGCCAGGCTTAGGCTCAGACCTCAAAACACTAAATGCGCGTTCGTAGGAGATAGCCGCTTCTGAAACCTTGCCTTCCAAAGCAGAAGCGGCACCGATGCCAAGACGAGCGGCCGCAGAATTCGCTCGATCGCCGATCTCATGGAACAATCGTTCTGAAACTTCAAATCGTTCCGTAGCAAGTTTAATGGAACCAGGTTTAGGCTGACGAAGAAGATGCCGTCCGAGATCGAAAGCTGCGGCCGCGTCTCGACGTTTCACGAATTCCGGCGGCAGTGGCCGCGGTGTCGGTGTTTGCGCGTATATGCTCGCCGAAACGAATATCAGCGAGACAAATGCAGACACAAAAATGGCGGCGAATCGGTTCATCACATCGCGTTACGATATTAGAACGAATTGCCGCCACAGAAAATGCACAGTTGCCGTTACTTTTTCTTTTTCGGCTTTTCGGTCGTTTTGCCGTCAAATTCCTCGTCGTTCGCCTCTGCTTCTTCCTTGGTTTTGCGAACGATCTGGTCTTTGTGATGCGACGGACCGTAGATGGTGTAAAGCTTGAGGTCTTCGGTCGCCGAAACGTTGATCACGTTGTGCTTAGCACCTGCGGGAACGATCACCGCGTCGCCATCTTTGACGTTATAGGTCGTCTTGTCGATGATCACACGCCCCTTGCCGCCCTCAAATCGAAGAAACTGATCGTTCTCCCAATGCGTCTCAAGCCCGATCTCTTCCTTCGGTTTCAAGCTCATCAGCACAAGCTGCAGATGCTGACCTGAATAGATAACCTTGCGAAAATTCTTATTTTTGAGAGTGTCTTTCTCAATGTTTGATTTATAACCTTTCATAGACTTGAGTATACACTTTTATATCAGTCTCCGCCGCCGCCGCACCCGCTGGAGCATCCTGACGAACAGCCACTGCCTCCGCCATCGCCCCCGTCGCTGCCGTCGGAGTTATCGTGACTTCCGCCGCCACCACAACCTGCAGAGCCGCAACACGAACCTCCGTAACCGGTCGAGTTCCGATTTTGTCTCCAGATAAGGTAGATAACTACCCCGAGTACCAGCAGAATGATCAATATCAAGAGACCGGAACTCGCACTGGCACTACATCCGAATAAGAGGCTGGCAAGGATCAGGGCAAGAAGCGAAGCACGGTTTTTCCTTCGGCCAGAACTAAAAGCAGGCTTTGAAAATGTCCAAAACCCGCCCTTCTCAATCTCGTTCGTTTCGGGTCCCGCGTCCCTCGAGGGCCAGATGTCATCAGGAGCTGGTGATGAAAAATATGACTCGTAAAGCTGAAGCGTTCGTAAATAGAGAACCTTGAATTTCTTGTCTTCTGCTGCACCGCCTTCGGTCGGGTCATGGTGCAAGCTCCGACCGAGGGTATTTCCGCAAAGGTCGGTCCAGTACGATCGGGTGTAGGTCAAATGCAGATGCCAAGCCTGATCGACCAAGGGCGATGGGCTAACCGGTTCCCGCGAAACGCAACACAGGAAGAGGAATTTCCTGTATTCGTCGATGATCTCGTTAGCAAAATTCTCGGAAATGCGATTTTCTCTCGCGAGCCTTTTCGCAAATGTCAGCTGAACGTCCGGTTTATCAAACTGAAAGGCTTTGATCCTATTCCAGAGTTCTAATTCGCTATTCGTCATATTGAATTGAGTACCTTGTTTCGAGAAATACGCCTTTTAGGTTCAATCCGTTCCGTTCTTTTGATCAGACGCCGTATTCCAGACTATCTGGCTGCGCAGGCGAAGACAGGTTTTTTCAAGGCCAATGACCTCAAAAACCGATAGCATCGATGGTCCGACGGCGACGCCGGTTAGCAATGTACGGGAGCCGTTCATAATGACGCCGAGTTTGGTGCCTTTTTCTTCGGTGAATGCTTTGACGACGGTTTCGATGTTTTCTTCGGTGTATGGCAGCGTTTCGAATTCAGTTTCGAAACGGTCCGCAAGCTCCGGCAGCCATGTTTTGAGATCAGGAAACTTATTCAGATTCTTCTCGATCGCGGCAGGGTCGAAATCGAAATCTTCGCTGAAATATGCACGGCCTTGGTTCGAGAAATCTTTGAGCGTAAAGAATCTTGCACGGATGACGTCGATCGTGCGTTCAAACCAAGCTCTATCGTCGTCCTCGTATTCGTCACGCCAGAGTTTTGCCGATTTTAGCTCAGGTTTTACGTGCTCGATCAGCTTGTCGAGAGGCATTGTTCGGATGTATTCGGCGTTCATCCATTGGGCTTTGTCGTCGGTCCATTTTCGCGGATCGTCAGGACTGAAATTGAAGACGGCGTTCGAACGATGAATGCCTTCGAGCGAGAATTTTGCGACGAGTTCGTCGAGAGAGTAGATCTCTTGCTCTTCGCCCGCCGACCAGCCCAATAGGGCGAGAAAGTTTCGAAAAGCTTCTGCCAAAAAGCCAGCATCGCGATACGTTGTCATCGAAACGACCTCGCCATGTTTGCGTTTCGACAGCTTGCCTTTGCTCGGCGCCATGATGAGCGGCAGATGTGCAAAAGTCGGCGGCGCTACTCCGAGAGCTTCGTAGATCAGGATCTGTTTGTGCGTGTTCGTCAGATGATCTTGGCCGCGAATCACGTGCGTGATCGCCATCTCGATGTCGTCGCAGACGACCGCGAGATTGTACAGCGGATGACCGTCGCTACGAAGTAAGACGAGGTCTTCGGTCTCCGCATATTCGCGTTCTTGTAGACCATAAACTTGATCTTCGAAGGATGTCTTGCCCTCAACCGGAACTTTCAATCGTATGGCAAACGGCTCACCTGCAGCCGCTCGTGCTTCCGATTCTTCCGCTGACAATTCGCGAAACGGATTGTCCCGCATATTCTTCTCGCCTTGATTTGCTCGAGCACGTTCCTTGATCGCGTCTTTGACGTTAGCGTCGGTCGGTTCGGTCTTCGGAGTAAAATCGCGATAGGCTTTCCCTTCGGCGAGCAGCTTTTTAGCAGTTTCGCGGTGCTTGTCAGCGTTGTTCGATTGGAAAACGATCTCTTCGTCGGGTGCGAAGCCGAGCCATTCGAGCCCTTGCAGGATCGACTGTGTCGATTCTTCGGTCGAACGAGCAAGGTCCGTGTCTTCGATACGAAGCAAGAACTTGCCGCCTGTATTCCGAGCATACAAATAGTTGAACAGCGCGGTGCGTGCCGAGCCGATGTGCAAATAACCTGTGGGCGAAGGTGCAAAACGAACGCGAGTAGTCATAACGGAATAGTTTGCCCGACTGCCGCCGTTAGTGCAATCACGTCGTCTTGGCGAGCGACGAATTCAGAACTTTCAACTCCCGCGACAGCTCGTCGATCTTTCGCAGAACGTCGTGTTTGAATTTGTCATCACGAATGTCGTCTTTGCCCTCAACGAGAAAGCTACCGTTCGGATTCAGTACGAGTTTCTTGATGTCTTTGGCGTCCTCCAGACCATTTTCGTGGGCGACAATATCTAGGTCATTTTCAGTCATAAGTTCGTGCTTCAACAGCGAATGATCGATCTTTCCATCGTCAATGAGTGTTATTGGTTTGCCCTCAGTAACGACTTCGACTTTCGGCCAACGGAATTTCACATAAGCAACCGCATAGTTGATCGCGAGCAGTGCACAGGCTCCGACGATGCCGCCGATAAGGGAAGTGTCGTTACCAATTATCGCGTTCTGAACAGTGTTCGATAGCGACAGAATTACGACTAAATCGAGCGGATTTAGCTGCGCCAACTCGCGTTTGCCGACCAGACGCAGCAGCACTACCAACGATATGTAAATGATCATCGGCCGAACGATCTTCTCCAACCAAGAAACGCCCTCGCCGAGCGTGAACATATTCGTCCATGAGTTAGGATCAGCAAACGATAGCAGTTCGATAAACATATTTGGAAACCTCGATAGTACGAGTTTAGTGTTCCAAGACTCAAAATAGTAGAGAACAACTAAAATGTTGTCTCTGATTACCTTCTGCTAGCCGCACGTTACCAGAAATGGTCGCAAACTTTCCGAAAATCATCCGGAACGTTCTGGCCGTGTCCGACGGCTGTCCGGACGTGTTACCGGACATGCAAGTTACTGTGTAATTGGGGTTTAGCGGATTCGGTTGCTTCTGAAACGGCATTTTTACGAGAAAAAATGTTCCAGAGGCGTTCCACGACTCTGTGGAACGCTTAAGCTATAGTCTCCATTGCACTTACAGCGATAAGGTCGCCAAATTTTGGCCTTTTTAAAAATATAATTCCGGTCGAGAAATTATCAATTATCAAATACCCAAATGTGACAGTGTGTCACATTTATTAACTAGTGTATCATAGATAAGACTCGACACAAGAAATAAGTTTAGCCTTACATAAAAAAGCCATCCGAAATGCGTTTACGGACGGCCTTTTTTGCTGTTCATAGCCACACTATTCTTTGCCGCTAAGCTTGTAGCCGAGAAAGGCCATCGGAATGTAGGCGAGAAGCAGATCGACAATTATGAACCAAATAGGAATAGGAACCATAAAGCATACGGCGATGCCGCCTGCTAAAAAGAGTACGCCAATGATCACGGCGATAACGAGTCTGTGACTGGCCGCGATAAACATCGAGACGAGCGAGCCTACGAACGTTCCGAGAGCATGAGCAAAGAAAGGGGCGATGAAGTTGATAGGCTGAAGCAAATGGGCGGTTTTTACAAAACCTTCAGTAGTCGATCCGTCATAACCAGCGGGCGTTGGAATGATGCTTGGACCGATGGCAATTATTGCTCCATTGATGAGACTGCCGATAAGCGTACCCAAGATCACGGCCAGAATGTTTCTAACTATATTCATTTCAATTCTCCTTTTGTCTTAGCTCCAAAATAGATCGCGGCGAGTTTCGTTGCGAACGACACCACGATGTGCGGTAAGAAATTCAAAACTTGCCCCATTGCCGTCACGATCGCGACATCAACGGCGAGATATATGCACCAAGCGGCGATACCGATCTTTAGAGCACGCGAACCAAGATGCCGACGCAGAATGAGACCAGCGATGTACATTATCGGAATGCCGGCAACGATGCTTGCATATGGGCCGAATCGGCTTGCCGCGTCTTGGTAAAACTGTTCCTCGTGGCCTGGGTTTATCACGTGGCCATATAGCACCATGAACAAGAAGAACGCGAATACATTGCATATGCCGACAATAATTGCCGTCGGCAAGGCAAGCCACAGCCTTGACCTTTCCTTATTCATTCCGTCGCCTCCATTGGCAAGAGTTCTCGCTTTCGCAGCAGCAATGCGCTGATGAGCGTAACAATAATACCGACCGGCAGTATCTCGATGATCGAGAACGCAAATCTGATCGGCAGTTTCTTATACATTTCGGCAAACTGTTCGCCTTCGACCCGAGCAGTTTCTATCTCCGCTGCTGGAGCTCCCTCGGTTTTCATCTTGTCGAGATTGTATTCGGTATATTTCGCGATGAATTCGTCGCCGATCTGTGGATAATACAATTCCCAGCTAACTGCGTAGCATAATGCCGAGATCATCGTTATAAGCATTCCTACCTGTAGGCCTTTCAGAAATGAGATCTTCCCGCCGTGGTTGTCGCGGTATGACTTGATGCCGAAAAACACCAAGGAAAGAGCGATGATCATCGTCGCGTAGCCGACGAACATTCCGTTGTCGAAATTGAGTGCTCCGCTGTTGACTGCTGCCATCAGCAGCCACATAAGGAAACCTGAGATGAGGCCTGAAATGAGACCAAACACGATAACGACCTTTTTCATAATTTTCTCCTGCAAGCACGACGAATATACGCATTTTGCGAGAATGCGCACATCAGCCAAAAGTATGAATTTCGGCAATTTACAGCTTTTCCGTCGAAAGTACTAGGGAATTATACGCAAATTCTTGGCTTTCGCTATTGCTTCGGTCCGGCGACTGGCGTCAAGTTTGGCTAGGACGCTGGAGACGTGAGTCTTGACAGTGGAATTCGATACGAAGAGTTTTTCGGAAATTTCCTGATTAGACATTCCGGCGGCGAGTAATTCGAGAACTTCATATTCCCGCTTACTGATGCCGGTCGATTTGAGATTCGCCTCATTCATAGCGAACGGCCCTGAGACCTCAACCACCTTTGGACGTGTTAGCTTAAGTCCTGCCCAAATTCCGATCGCAGTGAACATGACGGCGATAAGCCCGATATAGAATTCGAGCGGTATGTCGCGGACGACGTATTTGTACTCGACGAACTTGAGAAAGCCGACAAGTGCGGCCATTGTTATGCCATATATGACTATTGTTCGTCGCATTTGATCACTAAAAGCAAAACGCCGTCAAACCAACGGCTTGACGGCGTCTAAAAAATGGCGGAGACGACAGGATTCGAACCTGTGGTACCCTTTTGAGGTACAACGATTTAGCAAACCGCCGCTTTCAGCCGCTCAGCCACGTCTCCAGATTACCTCGAAAGGTAATCTCTGATTTTAGCCGACCGGCAAACTTTGTCAAGCATAATGTCATCAAATTGGCACTTGGAACAGTTGACACTGTTGACATTAACGAACAAAATACGAAGATTGCCGGTTTTCTGTTGATGGGTTTTATTGGCAAAAGTAAATTCTGGATGGCTGCTGTTATCGCAGTCGGGTTTACGGCGCTTGCCATACCTGCTAACGCAAGCAATTCCAATGTGGCCGTTACTGCTAATGTCAATAGCAACTTTGGCATAATCAAAGGCGTCGTTCGAGATGACGGAGGCAATCCGATTGCCGATGCGACGGTCGCGATCTTCAAACTCGGAACCTCTAAGTTATTAAAGCAAGTATCATCTGCAGCGGACGGCAGTTTTGTTGCTCGTATTTTACCTGGGCGGTATTCGGTTCTTGCCGTTGCTCAGGGATTTAATCCTGTGACGGTCAACAATGTCGCGGTGAATAGATCAGCCTCGTTGAATTACGGCTTCAAGCTTGAAAGAGCTGGCGGCGGGAACACTTTGCCGGAGAAGCGTCCTGATCGAAACAGCTCAAAATGGCACGTTCGTGCTGCTCAGATGCAGCGTTCGATATATCAGAATTCGGAGGGCAAGGTGCCCGTTACCGCTGATCAGGACGATTCAGCAGAAACCGAAGACGAAAAACGAACGGCGAATGGAAACGTTCGCAGTGTAGTTGAGACAGGCGTTTCAGCAGGTGCCAATGGGGTATTTCCGACATTGAATTTTGCTACTGCGGTGCCGGTCGGTTCGAATGCCGAAGTTGTTCTCATTGGCCAGACTTCTATAGCTGACAACGCTCCGCAACGTTTTGAGACGAAGTTAACTTTCCGTCCGTCTAATAACCATAAGCTCCGCATCAACACGTCGATCTCGAAGCTGGGAGCACGACGCTCTTCTTTATTAGACCGTCGTTTAGGGCAGCTATCATTCCAGGCGACCGACGAATGGCGTGTTCGTGAAGGGCTGATCCTTGTTTACGGAGTCGATTATTCAAAGTTTTTTGGAGCCGGGAACGATTCGTCACTTACTCCTCGATTGGGCATGTCGTTTGATGTCAACGAGCGAACTCGGTTGACCACCGCATTTACGACAAAGACCGAAACGCCGACCTGGTCGCGTGCTATCGACCTTGAGGGCACAAGTGTATTGTTCCGCGAACCTGTCTTTATTGAGGACCTTGTCGTCGCGAATTCGAAACCGCAGATGAACAAGAGCCGACGATTCGAATTCGCGGTCGAACGCGTTATTGACGGTAGTTCGACGGTCGAGGCCGGAGCTTTCTTTGACACGACATTAGGCCGAGGCGTTGGGCTGAACGCATTGCCGTTCGATGTACTCGGTAGTGGCGAGTTTGGCGAATTGGTCGGTAATCAACAAGGTGGGGCTCAAGGGCTTCGCGTGATATACAATCGCCGAATCTCAGGGATAGTCAATGCTTCTGCCGGATATTCTTACGGCGTAGGACAGAGATTGTCTGGCGACGGTATCTCCGATCCGACGAAGCTATTTGAACGATCTGTCTTTCAAACCGTATTTGGTAAGATCGGCGTCGATCTTGATTCTGGGACAAGTGTAGAGACCGTTTTCCGACTCTCGCCGAAGGCGACCGTTTTCGCGATCGACCCATTTAGCGGGCGACTTGCGATCTATGATCCAGGTCTGAGTGTACTCGTAACGCAACGTCTGCCAACGTTTGGAATGCCGTTCCGAGCGCAGGCAATGGTCGATGCCCGGAACATTCTTGACAACCACATCTTTGTGACCGGCGAGGAAGGAACCCTTCGTTCAGCTGCCGCGGGCCGAGCATTTCGTGGCAGTATTTTGGTTCGTTTTTAGGGAATTTCGAGCTAGGTTTTTGGCCCGTCAGACGCATAGCCGATTTTCGGCTCGTCTTTCGGGTCTTTCGATTTTTCGACATTCTCCAAAATCTTGGATTATCGGGGCTATCCGTTATTTACATCGATGCATAGCTCGACGAACGATAGCGAAAAGGCCTTTATTTATAACGTTTTTCTTAGGCCGTATTGAGTCTTCCGCGTTCGGGCTGTTGGTACGTCAATTGCGTCTTTGAACAGTTTAGGCAGAGTCGCCGCTTACGATGAAGGGTAAGTTCCTTACAAGCTGGAGTTTGATCTGGATGCTGTCCGCGATCCTGCTGGTCGCAGGCGGCTCGCTCAATCTTATGCAGCGCGGCTTTCAGAAACTCCCTCCGACGGACGGCGTGGTTTGGACGCAACGTGCAGACGGTATCTATGCGGAACGAGTTAAGCCAGGTTTGGCTGGTTCGCGAGCAGGCATTTCTGAAGGCGACAGGCTGATATCTATCGGAACTTCTGGCGATAAGGGCGATGAGATCGTGGCAGTTTCCGATGTCCAGATGTATCTCGACACGGTAGGCGTCGGAGGGAGCCTTACATATTTTTACCAAAAACCGAGCTACTCATTCTCGGATAATTACTACTTTGCAGACCTGCGCAATCTCGACGAAGTACCACGTTGGACGCCGTCGATGCTATTCCTTGCGGCCGTCGGCCTGATCTGGCTTGCTGTTGGCGTCTTTGTTTTGTTCAAACAGGGCGGACACTCGCCATTTGTCATTCACTTCGCGACTGTTTGTCTGACAGCGTTCGTTTTTCACACTTATCGACCGATCGGCACCGGGCAGGACTTCGATCTTGCGGTCACGCTTGTCGATGACTTCGCGTTCTTGTTGTTTGTCCCGCTTTTCCTGCACTTTTGCATACGTTATCCAGTTCGGAATGACATTTTTGATGCCGAGAAATGGCGGACCTTGATTCTTTATGCTCCGGCCACTGTAATCGCCGTTTTGCTTACTTTGTTTTCGCTCGCTCCGCAGATCGAGATCCGAAGCGGTTTGGCTGAGTTTTTTGCGAGCCTCGATAATTCATTCAACGTATTCCGAAATCTTTACCAAGCCTCGTTTTATCATTTTATCGTCGGTGTATCAGCAGGTTCTGTATTCCTAATATGGCGATTCTTCAAGAATCATCAACCTGTTGTTCGCCAGCGCCTAAAATGGGCGATGTGGGGTACTCTGGCCGCGATCGTTCCGATCGTGATGTTCGAAGCTGTGAAACGCTTTGGCGTTGAGTTGCCTGATGATAGTTATAGTGCCGCGATCACGACGTTGCCGCTCGCACTCATTCCGCTTAGCTTTGGCCATTCCGTCGTTCGCTATCGCTTGATGGATGTCGATGTCGTTGTGCGTCGTGCCCTCGTTTACGCGATGACCACAATGGCGATCGCCATGATGATAGGAGCGGTTGCTCTCGGCTTGATATTTATCGTGGTTGGTAAAGATCTTTCATCGACCGAGATCACTTTACGAGCGTTGATCGCAGTTGTTGCGATGGCGGCGATCGTTCTTATTAGCGAACCGCTTAAGAAATTCTTACAAGAACGAGCCGACCGATTCTTCTACGGAGAACGCTACGACATGCGTCAAGGCCTGCTCGATTTTGGCAAGACACTTTCAGCCACTACCGCTCTTGAGCCGCTACTAAATGCGTTGATCGAACGTCTGCGGCAGGTGCTTGATGTCGAGAAGGTGGCAATATTTATTGAAGATCATCGCTCGGAATCACATTATCGCCTCGCCAAAGCGGTCGGACTCGACGAAGAATACAGAATTCCATCGGACTTCCGAACGATGATTCGTCTGAAATCTGCCGAGAAAGGCATCGTTCGGGCTGACGAGTTTGAAACGACCGATATCGAGATATCCGATTCCGGATCTTTGTCGGTGCCCGTTATACGACAGGAGCTTCATTATTTTGTTCCGTGTCTTGCTCGGGGCAAGATGGTTTCGGTAATCGGATTGGGACGGGCGAGTGATGGTTCACTTTTGTCGAGCGAAGATCTCGAGATCTTACGAACTGTGTCCGGATACATCGCCGTCGCTATAGAAAACAGCCGCCTCTACGAAGAACAACAGCGACACACAGAGGAACTTGCGTTACTAAAGGAGTTTAACGAATCTATCGTCGAATCCGTAAACGTCGGCTTGCTCGCTGTTGATGAAGATGGTCGCATTATTCGGTGTAATTCGCCGTTTGAGCAGATAACAGGACGTGTTCGCGACGACGTGGTCGGAAAACGCGTTGAGGATGTTTTCGACGAAGCGTTCGCATTAAATCTTGAAAATATACTTGGAAAGACGCGATGGCATCTGACCGAGATCAGAAACGCCTATAAGCTACATACCTACGATGTAAAGGGCGGTTCCTTGATCTTGAACGTCGCCATCGCGCCACTTCGGTCTGAGGGCAAACAGCATACTGGTGCGATCATCGTTCTCGAGGACGTTTCGTCGAGGGTAAAGCTCGAAGAAACCTTGCAGCAAAGTGAAAAACTATCTAGCATCGGTCTACTCGCAGCGGGTGTGGCGCATGAAGTAAATACCCCGCTAACAGGCGTCTCGAGCTATACACAGATGCTTTTGGGTATGATCCCTGAGACCGATCCTAAGCATGCTTTGCTCGAAAAGATGCAGCGACAGACCGATCGTGCGACTAACATCGTTGGAAATCTACTGAACTTCTCGCGTGCCGGCAGTTCTGCCGATTTTATTGATTGCAACGTAAATAAATTGCTCAACGACACGCTTCAACTCCTCGAACCGCAGCTTCGCAAATCGAATGTTGAGATCACCAAAGACTACGACGATGAGCTTCCGGACATCACGGGGAACGCAGGCAAACTTCAGCAAGTCTTCACCAATTTGATCTTAAATGCACGCGATGCGATGTTCGGCGGCGGCTCTATCAAGTTACGGACATCTGCTGCTGATGAGAACACGGTCGTTGTCGAAGTTGTCGATTCGGGCGAAGGAATTCCGGACGAGAATCTATCTAAGATATTCGATCCCTTCTTTACAACAAAGGGCGTCGGCAACGGCACCGGACTTGGACTTGCTGTAACTTACGGCATCGTACAAGAACACGCCGGTTCGATCGAAGCCATTAGCGACGGCCGGACAGGCACCACCTTCCGAATCACATTTCCTGCCGCAAGTGCAATTCGCCAACGCGCCGTAAGCTAGGCCGCGACCTGCGTTCTGTAAAATCTACTAAAGTAGATAGCCGCAACTAGGGCGACGAGCATTATCGCTGACGCCATAGCAAACGTGCGAAATACCGTCATGTCATCAACTTTGTTGATCTGATTATTGAGCAGAACGCCGCCGATCAATGGCCCGATCGCTCTTGCAAGGCTAGCTACCGATTGAACGATCCCAAGAGCCTTGCCCTGTTCGCTTTCGTCCGAGATCTTTGACGCCAAACTCGTGAGCGACGGCGACGCCATCGAATTTCCGAACGACAATGTCGCCGTTACAAGCAACAAAAGAGCAATACCTCCGGTCGCAGGCCCGACGAATGGATAGGCGAAAAGACTCAGTGCCATCACAATACAACCGGAAACAACTAACGCCGGCTCTCCAAATCGCCGGACTAGCGGCCCGAATACAACGCCTTGTGCGATCACGCTGATGATCCCGACAAAGAAGAAGAGATAGCCATTCTGCTCAGCATTCAATCCAAACCTGAATGCCGTGAACAGTACAAATGCGTAGGTCAATATTGAAAATGACGTTACGAGCAAAAAGTATACGAGATTGATGAGAGCGAATTGTCGCTCGCCAAAAGATTTAAGCATCTCGGCAACTCGGCCTTGCCGCTCAGGCATATTCGATCGCATCTCCTCCGTGACAGATTCCGGAAGTACGAAATAAAGTGCGATCGCATTTACTAATGAAAGTGCCGCGGCGAAATAGAACGGTACGTGAATGCCGTACTTGCTTAAAACACCGGCGATCGCAGGACCGAGTATAAATCCCAAACCGAACGCTGCGCCGAACAAGCCCATACCTTTCGCGCGATTTTCCTTTGTCGTGACATCGGCGATGTATGCCTGAGCTGTCGAGATGTTTCCACCTGTGATGCCGCCGATGATGCGACCCAGAAATACCATCGCCAGCGAACCGGCCCAGCCGATGCAAAAATATCCGACGGCAGAGCCAAGCAAGCTAATGAACAATATCGGCCTGCGGCCGTATCGATCTGAAAGCCGGCCGAGTATTGGCGAAAAGAAGAACTGCATCCACGAATAGATCGAAAACAAGATCCCGATCTCAAGCGGCGTGGCATTGTACGGAGCCGTCTCTGCGTAAAATGGCAGTATCGGAATGACCATTCCGAAACCGATCAGATCGATAAAGATCGTGACGAAAATGATGATCAACGGCGTGGTGAAAAATTTTTCACTTGCGGCCGCTGTTTTTCCATCGATCTGTGGTTTGTCGGTCATTCTCTGATTTCTTTGCGGTGCCTTGTCGGATAGCAGCGACCTTTTATTGTAAGATAACAAGATACTTAAGCCTAAAGAGGCGAATGTAAAGGTGATTGAAATGCGAAATTTGCTACGTTCGAACGCTATACTAATGTTTGCCGCTATCGCGGTTTTTGCGATGTATCAGGAAACCGAAGCCCAACGAAAAAAGCCAACGCCAAAGCCTACACCCGTTGCCGAAGCGAATCCGGCACCATCCGACATCAGCTACACGGTCGGAATGTCGCAGCCGTGGACTCACCTGCTCGAGGTCGAGATGCGTGTCAAATGGTCGGCTCCGAACAAGGTCGCACCAAAAACGGAACTAAAGATGCCGGTCTGGACGCCGGGCAGCTATTTGGTTCGCGAATACGCACGCCACGTGCAGAACTTTGCGGTCAAGGACGGCACGGGCAAGGCATTGCCGTGGCGAAAGACAAGCAAGAACACGTGGCAGGTCGATACAACCGGAATTACCGAACTTGTTGCGACCTACAAGGTCTATTCGAACGAGCTGACCGTTCGTACAAACGAGCTCAACGATGACCATGCTTTCTGGAACAACACGGCTCTGCTTTTCTTTGTCAAAGGCCAGCTAAAGATGCCATCGACCGTTGAGGTCAAACCCTTCGGCAACTGGCGTGTAGCGACCGGTTTGCCTGCCGTTCCCGATCGGCCAAACACGTTTCGTGCTCCAGATTTCGACGTTTTGTATGATTCGCCGTTCGAGGTCAGCGATTTCAAAGAGTTCAAATTCACTGCAGCGGGCAAACCCCACCGATACGTAATTTCGGGCGATGGCAATTACGACGCCCCCAAACTCGTCGCTGATACGATCAAGATCATCGACGAAACCGTCAAGATATTCGGCGATGTTTCATACGACGATTACACATTCATTGTAAACACACGGGGCGGAGGCGGCCTCGAGCATCTCAATTCGACAGCGTTGCAGATCAACCGATTCGGGTTCAAACCAAACTCGCGTTATGTCGGATTTCTGAGCCTTGTCGCCCACGAATTTTTCCACGCCTATAACGTAAAGCGTATGCGACCCGATGTTCTTGGGCCCTTCGATTACGAGAACGAGAACTATACAAGGCTGCTTTGGGTGGCCGAAGGCAGCACAGAATATTACTCGAATCTGCTGCTCGTTCGTGCCGGTTTGATGTCTGACAAGGAGTACCTTAGCCAGCGTGCGGCAGGAATTCAGGCGTTGCAGAATCGCCCCGGACGTTTTGAAACGAGCCTTGAGGAATCGAGTTTTGATGCCTGGATCAAGTATTATCGCCAGGATGAAAATTCGATCAACAACCAGATCTCGTACTACGATAAAGGCGAGATCGTCACGTTGATGCTAGACCTCGCCATAAGAGGAGCGACCGACGGTGCGAAATCGCTCGATGACGTAATGCGTGCGTTGTACAACGATTATTACAAGACAAACAAGAATTTCTCCGACGCCGATTTTCAGCGTGAATGCGAAAAAGCCGCGGGAAAGAGCCTCGACGATTTCTTTTCAAAATATGTGCGAGGCCGGGACGAGATCGATTACAACTCGTTTGCATCCGTCGTTGGCCTTAACCTAGTCGAGCGTGCGACAAACGCCGGGCGTCCGTATATCGGTGCTGACCTCGCGGAGGAAGCTGGCCGTTTGACCATTCGGTCAATACCTGCTGGAACTCCGGCGTACGATCAAGGTCTAAACACAGGCGATCAGATCGTGGCTATCGACGGCTATCGTGCGAGTCAGGCGTTCTTGCAGTCGTATATCAACGAGCGAAAGCCCGGCGACAAGATCCGTTTGTCGATATTCCGTTTCGACAAGATGCGAGACATTAATTTCACGCTTGGATCGAACGATCGCAAGGACTATTTCTTTGGCCCCGTGGCGACGCCGACCGAGGCTCAACAGCGACTTTACAAACAGCTTTTGAATGCAGATCTTCAGTAAAAACGGAGCGATCTCCGCATCTATATTAGTTAGCTTCGCCTGCCTAATGGCGTCGTGCGGCTCGCGTCCGCCTGCGACGAATTCGACCGGGCCCACATCGCTGTCACAGGTTCCGGCCGTGCGTCTGAACTACCGTTACGAAGCGGACGTGCCAGCACCGACGCTGCCGGGCGTTACTGTCGAAGAGCGAAACCCTGCGGTCCAGGCCGATTTTGATACCAACCGAACTCAAGAACAGCTCGACCGCACGATCACTTCGCCGGACAAGAAGCGCGTTCTAGCGGTCTATCGAAGCGTCACCGACCTCACGTCCGAGGTTCGTCTAGATATGTACACGCCGGAGGGCAAGCTGTTGCGAAAGGTGACGGCAGACACGATGGCGGTGCATTTTCCCGATACGATCCTCTGGTCGCCTGATTCGTCATCAGTCGCCTTTGTTGCGATGGTGAGGGCCTTGACGCCGCTCTCGACCACACCGACTCCTTCAACTGCAACTTCGACTACACCTCTGGACGCTGAGCCTGCAAGTCCGGTCGAACCAACGCCGGCTCCTGCCGCGACGCCTGCATCTCCGACCGGAGTGCTGACGTTTCGCACCGAGCAACTCTACATTTGCAATGCCGACGGTGCCGGACTAAAGCCGCTTACTCAAAACGAAGGCCTTATCTATTTCTATTACGTCTGGTCGCCCGACAGCACAATGCTCGCGGCTCTGGCAACGACCGAACGCGAATGGCGTTATCTAACCGTTCTCGCTGAGCAGAAAGGCGAGATGATGGTGCCGCTTGGTCGTCCACGTGTCGTCGAAAAGAACGGTAGAGAACGTCGATTGGACGACAATCTTACCGCGGTTCGCCCCGTCTGGTCGCCCGATTCGGCAAAGGTCGCGGCGGCGTTCGAAACACAGATCCGCATCTATGACGCGGGCGGCGTTAATCCGACTCAAGCCGCAATTCCGCTTAAGAATCAGCTGCTCATTTCCTCGCAAGCGTACGACCGTCAACAGCAACAGATCGCGGCGAACTCGACCGATCCGAATGCCGCTCCTTCCGCTTCACCGATCGAGCCGCTGACAACTTTGCCCGACGAGAAACTGCTCGTTTCATACAATCCGATCGTCGAATTGGGCTGGACCAGCGACGATCTGCTTTACGCCAAAACTGCGTATCTCAAACGTATGAAACTCGAGACCGAGAATGTCACCAGCTTTGCTCGTTGGCATAGACTTGTGTTCTCGGCTCAGCCGCTGACGCCCGTAAGATAGATATGAACTACACCACAATTGCCGAGATCTTCGACGCGAACGCTCACGTCCGCGAATCGTTCACAGAGTTTGCCGAGAGCATATCAGACAGCGAAGCCAACGCCGTCATCGACGGTGAATCATGGACGTTGGCGGCTCTCATAGAACACGTCGCAATCGTCGAATCAGGCATCTCACGCATCGCCGCCAAATTGATCGCCGCCGCCAAAGAAGCGGGCAAATCATCAGACGGAAGCTTTCAGATGTCCGATGCATTGGCGGCAAAGTTCCGCGAGCTTGCCGGTGCCAAATTCGAAGCCCCCGAACGCGTCAAACCAACCGGCGGCATTGCCATCAACGAATCATTAGCGAATCTCGCAGCATCGACCGCGGCTTTCAAAGCGATGCAGAGCGACCTCGAAAGCTACGATTTCGCAGGCATAACATTCCCGCATCCATATTTCGGCGACCTAACGCCTGCCGAGTGGCTTCTTGTTTTAGGCGGCCACGAGGCTCGACATATGAAACAAGGTCAGCTGATGCTGGCAAAACTTCGCGGTTAGAAACCAAGGTTGCCCCGACCGGAGGAGGGTTTCCGGTCGGGGCTTTGGTTTCGGGGTGGTTATCATAGCGTCCCATAACATCGTATGACCGAAACCATTGCTATGATGAATTGCAGGTTTCAGCGGTTGTCAGATCTCGGGAGCAAGTATCGTAAATATACTTGCTCCCGAAACTTGATTATTGAGCGGCCAATGGACGATCGCCATTGACTCCGAAGTGAACAGCCATAAACTGGCCATCCGAACTACGCATCACATACCAGTTGCCGTCCGCCGGTCGGAACAGAGCGATATCGACACGTCCGTCGCCATCGTAATCAGCTACCACAGGCACATCACCTTCGAGGCCGAATCGCAGGATCGTGTAACCAAGATCGGTCGATCTCCATGAATACCAGATGCCTGTCGATGGACGATAGACCGTAAGGTCTGCCCTGCCGTCGCCGTCAAAGTCAGCGATCGTCGGTACGTCGCCTGTGGTACCAAAGTGTGTTCCGCGAGCACTGCCCGTTGAGCTTTCTATCCAATACCAATCTCCCAACTCGGGCCGGAACACAACGATGTCGTCTTTACCGTCGCCATCAATGTCGGCAGCCATTGGCTTGTCATTTGGCAGACCGTATTTGACGATGATGTAGCCGGTATTGTTGCTCTTCTGCACATACCACGTGCCCGTCGATGAGCGATATACAGCATAGTCAAGCCTACCGTCGCCGTCGAAGTCACCCCGAACAGGCGTGTCGGTCGCGATGCCGAACTGCGACGCTGTGGTGCCGCCGTCTGAGCTGCGAACGATCTCCCAGATACCCGCACCGTTCATATTGCGGAACATCGCGATGTCTGTGCGTCCGTCGCCGTCGTAGTCGCCCGTGACGAGTTGGTCAGTTGCCGAACCGAACACTTGTTCGCTGTAGCCATCTGCCGTTTGCACGAACCACGTGTTCGTTGACGGACGGAATACGGAAAGCTCATTCGAACCATCACCATTGAAATCGCTCGAACTCGATCGCGGACGGAATGCTGCATAGAGCTCGCCGTTAGGATTGTTCGTACTGGTGATGATCGCTGCCCAGCCGCCTGCACGCAGCATCTGAACTTGAGCCGCTGTGACATCGACCGTGACCGAGGCAAAGTTGCCGTTCAAGCCGCCGACCACACCGAAGTTCTTGATCACCTGCGTTGTGCCGACCGTCGTTTCGATACGAGCACCTGTTTGGCTACTCGACAGATCGTGAAATTCGCCGAAGATCGTAGCCTGTGTTTCGGTTGCATTCAGTGCGACCTTGAACTCGCCCCTTGCGTTAGTTGTCACCGGCGGCGACATCTGTGCACCTGTCATGTTCGCTTCGAAAAAGCGTCCATTCGCAGGGCTTGGGCTCGGCGTTGGTCCGGGTGTTCCGGTCGGCGTCGGCGTTGGGCTTGGGCCGGTCATTCCGGAGAAGGTGCCGTTCAGGATAGCGTTGCCGCCATTGCTGACGCTGATGGTGCTGCCTGCTACGATCACAGGAACTGTTTGACCGTTGTCGCTACGAAGACGCAGACGAGCCTCGCCGCCACTCTCGACCGACATGCTGCCGGCAACGGTGCCGTTCACCGAAACATTCAACGAAGTGCCGATCGGCAGATTTACCTGACGAACACGAACTTCGAGTTCAGTGCGGCTGCTGTGGATCTCATATTCAGCATAACCGGTCGGCAGGACGCCGTTGAGCGTTGGTCCGGTGAGGCCAGCGTACAACTCGCTTTCATTTGGCGATCCTGTAGGCGAAGGCGATGGACTCGGCGTTCCCGTAGGTGTTCCGGTCGGCGTGCCGGTCGGCGTTCCCGTTGGTGTAACGGTCGGGCTTGGCGTTGGTCCGCCTCCGCCAAACACGCCTGCAACGACGATCGTGTCGCCATTCTTGACCTGAACCGTCGAACCATCATTCGTTGACGGCACTGTCTGGCCGTCTTGAGTCCGCAGTTTCAACCGTGCCTTTGCCTGGCTATCGACGGCCATCGAACCGATGTTCGCGCCATCGACCCAAGCGGTCAGCACCGTTCCTACCGGGAAGCTGAGGTCTTCCGCCTCGACCTCGATCTCTTTGTGGCCGCTTTGATAAAGCTGCCATTCGGCGGCTCCGTGCGGATTGATCGAGCCTGTAGGCGACACCAAATTCGCCGTGCGAACAACGATAGGAATACTATCGCCGCCGCTCTGTGCTCCGCTTTTGATCAGCGGCAGCGAGACCCACGCAGCAACCAATGCAACGAGAGCCAATAAAGAGACATGATTTCTATTCAACTTTTTCATTTCAATTTCCTACCGATTTTCTGGTTTACCTCGATTGCTCAGAGGTGTCGTCAATTGAACAGTGCGGAGGAAATCTTGAAAAAGACAAGTTAGAGGAAAAAAAATCGTACTTTAGGGATCACGATGCGTTCCGATACGGCCGTTCTGTCTGAACCACCGGCGACGTGCATGTGAAACGTTTCATTTCACCGATCGCCATAAGCCGTTGTATAACAACAACTTAGGAAGAACACCAAGACGAAACGTTCCACGGCGTTCCAGCATCGTTCCAAGACTTCGTGGAACGCCTAAGTAACTGTATCTATTACACTTAAGACGCTGCTAACACCATATTTCGCTGCTTTTTAAAAAAATGTAAGAATATGTCTTACAGCGATGTCAAAGAACCACACCGTATCAATGATAGCACATAATTGCACAGATTACAATCATTTTTTTCGTGGAGCTGGTTGAATAATGAGGCCACTCAAAGTGGCTGTGAATCGATGCAAAAAAGGCCGCGCTGGTCACGCGGCCTTTTATCATCGGTCATTCTCGTCGGATCGACGACTATCCATTAACGCGAACGATCGAATCTTTTAGCTGGCATATTACAAACTGGAGCGGTCGAGACCGCGTTCAGAGCATCGACACGATAGAGCCGAACCTCGCCCCAGGGCGGCAAATTGTCCCAGCGGATATCGATTGCACGTTCGGCAATGTGGTCGAGATAATCATGCGGCGTCGGACACGCAGCGGGATATCGAGCCTTAACAATAGCGGCGACTCCGGCGACGATCGGTGCTGCCATCGACGTGCCGGACCAAGAGCCGTAACGTCCGCCGGGCAAAGCACTTATAATATCTACACCCGGAGCCGAGATGTCGATGAACTCGCGTTTATATGTAGTAAAACTCGCTAACGTATCGTATTTTGTGCTCGCGGCAACCGAAAGCATACCGTCGGCGATCTCTGCTGCAGGATAGATCGGCGTGGTGCTGCCGCCATTTCCTGCCGAAACTGCGACCTGCAAGCATTGTGTGATCGGGAACTGCGTGCCGAGAGTGCCGCAATCGAGGTCGTCGAGCAAGTCTTTCAACAAGCGGACGCGATCGGGGTAGCCGACACTGAGATTTGCGATATTTGCACCGCGGTTAGCCGCCCAGATCAGGGCCGCAGTGATACGCCACAACTCGCCCTCGCCATTTTGGTCAAGAATGCGAAGCGGCATTATTTTGACGTCAGGTGCCGTCAAGGCGACAATTCCTGCGACATGCGTGCCATGGCCGTAAGCAGGATGCGTTAGCAGCGTTCCAACCTCGGTCGGATCGTTGTCACCATCAACGAAGTCCCACATGTCAGCCTGTGGCACTAGTCGTCCGGCAAATGCAGGATGATTGCGATCAATGCCCGTATCGAGAACCGCGACGACGATCGGCTGGCCGTTATCTACGCGAAGCCCTCTGGTTCCGGCGGCCGCCCAAGCTTCTTCGAGGCGAATCCTGTCGGGGAAATACTGATTATCGTAGCCTTTCTTACTGCCGCCGACAGCCCACGAGCGCCCAACTGCCCACGAACGCCCTTGCGTCCACGGCAAACCTGTTCGTTCGACCTGCGACAGCTTGCGATTGACCTCCGCGAACAAAACGCGAGTGTCGTTCTGCTGTTGTATTGATGTAATTACCTGTACGGGCGTGACGCCGTTGAGCGTGCGGAAAAGATAGACCGTCGGCGTGCCGACCTGCTCGATCGGTGTCGGTTCCAGGCCGTATTGATTGGCGAATTGCCCGACGTTAGTCGATGCGGTCAGTTGGATGATAACTTGATCGGAAACGTAATCAGCCTGAGCCCGAACCGAGGTCGCAGCAAAACCGGCGATCATAATAACCGCCAAAATGTTCAACAATATTACCTTGAACTTCATCTACATTTCCTCGCTCAGCAAAAGCATTGCCCGTAGGAACAGTGTATTACATCAACCTAAAAAGACACTCGACGAGATTATTTTCCGATCAAAATGAATGGAGCCCAAAAATATGGGTGTTCATCGCGTTTGATAGCGTCGATCTGTGCTTTTCTAAGAGATGCGGCGGCGCCGCCCGGCAGTTGTATCTGCCGATAAAAGCTTTCCATTAGCCTGCGCGTTGCTGCATCGTTTACATTCCAAAGACTTACGATGAGCGACCTCGCACCAGCCATCAAAAATCCGCGAGCAAGACCCATCAGTTCGTCGCCCGCAACTGTTTCGCTCGATGCTGTTTCGCATGCACTAAGAACGACTAGCTCGGCCGCCAGCCGCATCGCTGCGATGTCGCGTGCAGTTATCCAGCCATCGGCGAGATGCAGGCTCGAGAACATCGCATTGTCGCTGCGAAACATGCCGTGACACGCCATATGGATCAGCCGCGAACTTGTTGCCGCCTGTTTGAAGGCATCGAACGTCGCCGTTCTGCCCGTTAGTGTCGTCGGCTGCGGAGCTAGTTTCTTTAACGCTCTGACTTCGTTCTCAACGAACGGAATCTTCTCATCCGCAAAGCCAACCAGCAGCGAACTCGTGATCCGCCGAGAACGTTTTTGCCGCAACTGCAGCCAGACCTTTGCACTCGGAGCGTAGCTGATCTCGTAGGATTCGATTAGATATTTTCCGTGTGAACGGAACGCATGGAATGGCAACGAACTGAGCACGCCGCCCGGAACGATGACAAGGCGTTTGCCGCGAACGTACTTTTCGATAGGCGAGATCAATTCATCGTAAAGCCGCTCAAGAATGTCGTCCGTTCGCCGTTTCAGCACGCCAATTATCTGCGGCGACATCGAATCGGTCACACGCATCGCTTCGATCTGAAATCGAAATGCGTCTGCAAATTCGGCGACATCGGCGGTTGTTGTGATGTCTCGGAACAATCGAATTCCCTTGTTCGAAACCACAAATGCTGAGACTTTGCCGTTAAAGATCGCGTATTCGATAAGCATCATTTCGGCGCCGAGTTCGCGTCGAAGTTCGGCAAGATCAAGCGCGTTTTTGAGTGCGGAACCTACTTTTGTACTCGCCTGTTCGCGGTCGATCTTTGCAATTTGAAATTCGAGATCTGAGATCTCGAAATTGAGTTGAGCGGCTTCGCCGTCGCCTCGTGCGAGTCGCTGATAGACGGAATTGAGCTGTTCGCGAAGCACGAACGCCGCATCGTTGCGCTGCGTTTTCTTGTCAGCGACAACATCGCCGAGAAACCGCGAACGGCTTGCTTCGATCATCTGAAACGCCTTTGCAGCATGGTTCTTTTCGATGTAGATCCGCGAAAGTTGGTCGTACGGCTCGATCTGTGCCGCCATATAGGCGACGCTGAATTGCTCCGAAGCCAGAGGAGCCCGCAGACTTTCAATAAGACAAATTGCACGCCGAAATTCAGCCTCGGCATTGCTTGTATCGCGATGCAAATGGCATTTCCCTAGTAGCAAATGAGCTTGAACCTCGGCTGACGGCTGACGATATTTTCGTGCTTCGGCAAGCGAACGTCGAGCGGCATCAGCGGCAAGATCTGTGTTATTCAGTTGCAAGTTTGCCTTACCGATCAAGTGTTCGAGTAATGCGATCGTTCGCGGTGACGATCTGCGGTCTACGAGTTGCTTCAGTTTTTCCGCCTCCTTGATCGCTGCCGACGGCTTTCCCAGCGTGAGCAAACCGTTCGAATACGATAGCCGCGATTCGATAACTGCCGCGAAGTTTCGTTCGGCGGCGTAAAGTCGGGTGCTCTGTTTAAGCGTATTGACGGTTAGCTCTGTTTCACCAAGAGCAAACTGAACTTGGCCGAGGCCGTGAGTTGCTCTTGCTTGTTCGGCTCGCATCTTGAGGCGTGCAAATTCGGGAATAGTGCGTTCGTAAATCTCGGCGGCTTCCCTTGTGAGGTTCAATTCGCGATAAATATCAGCTATCTCAAGATCGGCGATCGCCGATTGATGCGGCATCGAAAGCTTGTCGAACTTGCGGCGTGACAATTCGAGATCACGCAATGCCTCGGCATAGCGGCCCCGAAGCAACGCGAGATTGCCCATGCTCGCCTCGATCTCGGCAACGGTGACGTGCATCTTGGCAGACTTTGCCGTCGTCATCGCCCGTTCGTAATATTTGGCCGCGAGGTCGAAATTGTTTAGCTCCGCGTAGCTGTTCGCAAGGCCATTCTCGGCCATTGCTTGCCAATCGACAGCTTTAGCTTTGATAAACCTGCGGCGAGCCGACGCACAGTATTCGATCGCTCGCTCATGCTCCGAACGACGCGAGACGATGTTGCTCAGGTTCATCTCGATCTTGCCGGCGCCGAGATGGTCGTTGTTTCTTACAAGCACCGGCAACGCCAGTTCGCCTGCCGCGATCGCCTCGTCATAGTCGCCTTTCATCGCGAGGGCCAGTAGTTTCGCGACGTTGACGCGAGCATGCTCGATGTTGAGACTGAGCTTTGCAAACAGCCTATCTGCTTTACTTAGAGCATTTACAGCCTTTGCAAATCGGCCTTGAGTGATCGCAGCAATGCCTCGTGTCCATTCGCCGTTCGCACGAGTCTCTTCACTTTTTTCGACCATCGCCAAGATGTCTGCGGCCTCAACACACCTTCGAACTCTAGTCGGATCGGCCGACCATGCCGCGATGCATGCTTCGCGGATCTCGATCGAGAGCGAGCTGTCGACGAACTTTTTGTGTTTAACCAGCAAAGCCCGGCGCTCGTCGCCTGTGTCGGCGTCGATCATTAGTTTTGCGAGACGCTTAAGCTGCATGTGTGCTGAGATTATAGCGAAAAAAGGGCCGTTCGACTCAGATCGAACGGCCAAGTGTTAGTCACCGGAGGGCGAAATCTAGTCAAGCACGATCTCGTCGATCACGATCTCGCTCGTTGCGAAGGTGATCGTAAGACTGTAATTGCCGGCCGGAACGCTGGTGAATTCAAATCCCTTCAGCTCATCGTTCTGCGAGAGGAACTTAGTACCAGCAGATTCGAGGCGAACAGTTTCAGCAGAGATATCGCCAATATGTTGGCCGCGAATATCGTATGCATCGGCATTCGCCGTTACACGCAGGTCGATCGCAGAGCTGCCCGCGTCAAACAACATCTGTCGAGCCGCCGAACCGCCCGCCGAACGCTCGCCGAATGCGGCACGGTTTGGTGCCAGGTCGAGCTTGAGCACGGCGACGATGCGTTCGAGCATCGACGGAGCTTTTGCGGTCGATCGCTGCAAAAATGCGTTTCGAGCAAACTTGATCAGATCAGCAGGCGCATCGACGGAATTGTCGGTTTGCATCCGCTTGATGACGTGCTCTAGTTTTCTATCTTCGTTCCTCATCGTTTAGGTCAGGCCGTTTTGCCTTCATTGAGACAGTGCGGCCGTTCAGCGCAAAAAGACATCATCATCCGATTAGTTTCTGCAATTTTTTCAAACACCGGGAGCGCAGCGGACTAATGCTTGTCTCGCCAACGCCGATCTGCGCGGCCACCTCTGCATAGCTTGCGGCCGTGTCCTGAAGATATATCATCGACACGATCTCACGGCAGCGCTCGTCGAGTTCATTTACCGCAGTTCGGATCAGATGTTGTTCTTCTAGTTCGATCAGCAGATCATCGGACAATGGTGCGGCGTCGGGAATAGAGTTGAGTTCGTTTTCAAGCTCTTCGTCAGTTGCCGGAGAATAATGGCCCTTACGCCCGCGGATCACGGCCCATGTCTTGAACTTCGCGGTCGTCACGATCCACGAACGAATGCGTTCGGGCTGTTCGATCTTGTCCAGCTTCTCGACTAATGTCACGAATACTTCCTGAAACACGTCCGCCGCCTGTTCGTCGGTAAGGCCCGCACGTCGTGGAATTGCGTATATCAACCGCTGATAACGATCGACAAGCTCGTCCCACGCCGCATGTTCGCCGCGGCGGCAACGCGCAACGATTGCCGCATCGTCGCGGCCGACTGCGTCGTCTAATAGGCTGATCTTGTCGTCGTTATTATCGGACACCAGACATTGATAGTGAGACAATGTGCGAAATTTCGCAATTCAAAACGGCTGGTTAGTGCCTAGGTTTTTAAGGCCTTGTGATAAGATTTCATTCTTGCATCTATAACGGTTGCTTACACTATGGATAAGTTTTTAGTGCGAGGCGGCACGCCTCTGAATGGAAAGATCGAGATAAGCGGTGCGAAGAATTCGGCATTGCCGTGTCTCGCTGCGACGCTACTGTCGGCTGAAACGGTCACGCTGCACAATGTTCCTTATGTTAAGGACCTGATCACGTTTCGCCGCTTGCTCGAAGACCTCGGAGCAACGGCGCTGACGCCCGAGTTGCGGACTCATAAGATAAATGCATCGAATGTGCAGATCTACGAAGCTCCATACGAGCTCGTAAAGACAATGCGTGCGAGCGTCTTGGCTCTGGGGCCTTTGCTCGCACGTTTCGGCCAAGCAAAGGTTAGCCTGCCCGGCGGCTGTGCGATCGGTACGCGGCCGATCGACCTGCATCTTAAGGCGTTCGAACAACTCGGTGCCGTAGTTTCGCTCGAATCCGGCGACGTCGTAGCCCGAGCACCAAAAGGCCGCCTCGTTGGAGCCGATGTTGATTTTGAGAAAGTCACCGTTACGGGCACTGAAAACGTAATGATGGCGGCGTCATTGGCTGAGGGACGAACGACTATCCACAACGCAGCACAAGAACCTGAGATCGACGACCTCGCGGAATTGCTCAACAAAATGGGAGCTCGCATTCGCGGTGCCGGAACTCCGACGATCGAGATCGATGGTGTCGAAGCACTTGGTTCGGCAGAGCATACGATCATTCCCGACCGTATCGAAACCGGCACGTTCATCGTCGCAGCCGCGATCACAGGCGGCGAACTCGAGATAAAAAGCTGCCGTCCCGAGCATCTTGTCGCCGTTATCGATAAGCTTCGCGAAGCAGGCGTCGACATCGAGTTGCTAAATCAAAGCACGCTCAAGGTAAGTCGTTCGGCGTCAGGGCTCAAGGCTGTCGATGTCACGACCGAGCCGCATCCGCTGTTCCCGACCGATATGCAGGCTCAATATATGGCGTTGATGACCCAGGCAGAAGGCGTGTCGAATGTCGTCGAAACGATTTTTGAAAATCGATTCATGCACGCTTCCGAACTGATCCGAATGGGCGCGAACATTGCTATTCACGGCAATACCGCCACCGTTACGGGACCGACGAAACTGATGGGAGCCAAGATCATCGCGTCTGATCTGCGTGCATCGGCATCCCTTGTGCTTGCCGCGTTGTGTGCTGACGGTGAGACGCTGATCGACCGTGTTTACCACATCGACCGCGGCTACGAGACGATCGTACGTAAACTCCGCAGCCTAGGAGCCAATATCGAGCGAATTTCGGAATCTGCCGCTTCGGCGTGAATTAACATTACGGCAACGCCTGTGATTTAATATCATCAAAGAAGAATGAGCGATAAAGACTGTATTTTTTGTAAGATCGCAAGCGGTGATATTCCTGCGGCAAAGGTTTTTGAAGATGAGCATTGCCTCGCCTTCAACGATATCGAGCCGCAGGCACCTACGCATATTCTCATCATTCCGCGAAAGCACATTGCATCCCTCGACAAGGCAAAAGAATCTCACAGTTCGGTACTTGGGCACTTATTATTGACTGCAGCCGACATTGCACGAGCGAAAGGCTTTGCGGAGAACGGCTATCGCGTGGTCGCAAATACTAATTCGGATGGCGGACAGACCGTGTTTCACCTGCATCTGCATCTGCTTGCGGGCAGGCAATTCATATTTCCGCCGGGCTAGTTTATGTACAGAGCTTTTCTCATATTGATCATCATTTGTGCCGTTGTTGGAGGCTTTGGCTGTAAAAGGGCAGAAGTCGCAAACGCTAATGTTGAAACTTCGGCTGAGCCGGCGGCACCCTCGCAGTTCGCCTCGATCACCGACCCTGCGGCGGCCGTTGCCGAAGGCGATAGGCTATTCGACGATAATCAGACAGAACTTGCGATCGAAGCGTATAAGCGAGCGGTAGAGCTGGATCCCGACCTCGCCGATGCCTATTTCAAAATGGGCGTGGCGTACGCACTGATCGAAACCGAGGCCATCCGAACCGGAACGAGTACTGTTGTTCCGGGCGAAGTCGTCGGAAACAAACTGGTAAAAACGGACTCGACCAAGATGTTCGAAAAGGCCGTCGTCGCCTACAAAAAGCTGCTAGCAAAAACGCCTGACGATCCGGTTGCCAACTTTAATCTCGGCCGCTCGTTAAACAAATTGAATAAGGATGAAGATGCTGAAAAGGCTCTGGAAAAGGCAGTTAAGCTCAAGCCCGATGATGTCGAGTACTTGAACGAGCTCGGTCTGATCCAGATCAAGCTGGCTAAGTATCACGAGGCCGTCAAAGTTCTAAAGAAGGCTCAGGAACTCGACCCTGAAAATGCCGAAACCGAAGAGGCTCTGGAAGAAGCGACTGCCGGTGCACGCCGTCTTGACTATAACAATCCCGACAACACAAATACCGCAAAGCGTACGAACGCGAATGCGAATGTGAACGCTAACACGGCATCAAACTCGAATTCCGCGACCAAGCCGCCGTCGAACACAAAGGTCGAACCTCCTAAGCCCGGCAAGGACCCCAAACAGACTCCGAAGCCGACACCAAAACGCAATTAGACCTCGTTTTCATCGCGTTTATGTGTCAACTTGACTTTGGTGTATCAAAATCGCACATTCTGACATAGAATGCAGATCGAATTTGAGGAGTCTATCTCACTGACACCCGAACAGCGAGCCAAGATGAACGAGGCGCGCGACGGTATAATCTATCGCCTTGCTCGCGATCTGCCGACGCAGATCGACCTTGAACGCTTTCTCAACGTCGTCGTCTCCGAGATCGGCCGCATGCTCGACGCCGACCGTTGCGATCTGTTGCAACTCAACTCTACGACCGAACTCAAGATCAGCCACGAATGGCGCCGCGACCGCACTGTTCCAAAAAGCGAAGGCACCACGATACCGTTCGACGTGACCAAGCTCGCGGAACGCTTCGACATTACGAAACCTGTTCGGATCAACGACACTCACAAGTCAAAGGACGCTACGCTCAAGTTCTTTACCAAGGCTCTTGAGACGCGATCACTCTTGATAATCCCGATCATGCTTCGCGGTGACGTGCTTGGTCTGCTAGGACTGCACGATACAAAAAAGCCGCGTGTGTGGCTCGACGAAGAGGTTGCCTTTCTCGAATCTATCGCTCAGCAACTCGCCATCGGCTACCAGTATACGAGCCTTTACGTCACTCAAGAGAAAGAAACGCGACGCACGAACGCTCTACTTGAGATCGCAAATACGCTCAACTCACATTCGGATTTTAACGAGGTTTCAGCTGACGTTCTTGAGCGTGCGATTGGATTGGTCGGAGCTGATTATGGTGCGCTCGGTGTACTCGACAGCAGCGGGAAACGAATTTCGCTGGCGTCGTTCAAGTCGGCTCCCGGCATCAAGCTTGGCAAGATCCTGAAGATGATCGAGCAGCACAACAAGTCGCTCGATGTTGATACTTTCTCGGCCCTAGGCGAATTGTTGCGTGACGGAAAGACGCTGCGGCTTGTAGATTCGCAATTGCCCTTTGCGATCCGTTTATTCTTCAATACGCAGCTTGGCGGGCGTGCAGCTTTGGTCACGCCCGTAAATGTTGCAGGCAAGGCCTTTGGACTGCTCGGATTCGTTTGGAGCAAGCAAAGTGAATTTGCCGACCACGACGTTGCCCTTGTCGAGGGCATTGCCGACCAGATCGGAACTGCCCTAGAACGCGATCAATTGTCCGCCGAGGTAATGCGACTTAAGAGTGCGCTGCACCAACGGCACAGCGAGATCGTCGGTCAGGCTCCGGGCGTTCGCCGAGCGATCGAGCTTGGCCTCAACGTCGCCGATACGAGCACGACTGTCCTCGTTACCGGCGAATCGGGCACCGGCAAAGAGTTGATCGCCAATCTCATTCATTACAACTCGCCGCGTGAAGGTAAACCATTTATTAAGATAAACTGCGGCGCAATTCCGGAGACGCTGCTCGAAAGCGAATTGTTCGGTCATGAAAAAGGTGCATTCACCGATGCACGAACGCAGCGGATCGGACGCTTCGAAGAAGCTGATGGCGGCACGCTCTTCCTTGACGAGATCGGCGAAATGTCGCCGCAGGCTCAGGTTCGGCTGCTACGCGTATTACAGGATGGCGAACTTACACGCGTCGGCGGCCGAAGTGTCGTAAAGACAGATGTTCGCGTAATTGCAGCTACTAATGTCGATCTAGAACGTTCGATCGAAGAGGGCACATTCCGCAAGGACCTATATTATCGCCTTTCGGTCTTTCCGATCAGCCTGCCGCCGCTTCGTGAGCGTTACGAAGACATACACTTACTCGTGTTTCATTTTCTCGAAAGCTACAAACAAAAGAGCGGCCGTTTCGTCTCAGGAATCTCGGATGACGCACTCAAGGCGATGGTGAATTATTCGTGGCCGGGCAATGTTCGAGAACTAGAGAATGCCATCGAAAGAGCGATAATCATTGCCTCAGGCCGCCAGATCGAACTCGGCGACCTACCCGAAGCGATCGCAAATTCTGCCGACGCCGAAGGCGCCGCTGCACGGCATCATCGAGCTATGACGGTGAACAATGGTAACGAAACAGGTGTGTTCGTGCCTTTGCCATCGTCTATGGATGAGATAGAGAAGCGTGTGATCGAGGAAACGCTCAAGTACACCGACGGAGATAAATCCCAAGCCGCTCGCCTGCTCAACATCGGCCGCAAAACGCTCTACCGCAAGCTCGAGCAGTTCGGAACCGAACGCTGACGATCACCCAAATGGACATTATCATCGGCACCGCAGGACATATAGATCACGGAAAAACGGCTCTCATCCGCGCTTTGACAGGGGTTGATGCCGATCGTTTGCCCGAGGAAAAGAAGCGCGGAATTACGATCGATATCGGCTTTGCCGAAATGTCGATCGGTGATGCGAAGATCGGCTTCGTCGATGTTCCCGGACACGAACGTTTTGTCCGAAATATGCTCGCCGGTGCCCACGGCATTGACCACATCTTGCTTGTCGTTGCCGCGACCGAAGGCGTAATGCCGCAAACCCGCGAGCATTTCGACATCTGCCGCCTGCTCAATATCGCAAGCGGCACGATCGTCTTAACTAAGTGCGATTTAGCCGACGAAGAAACTCGAGAACTCGCAAAACTAGACATTGCCGACTTGGTCGCAGACACATTCCTTGAAAACGCTGAGATCATCGAGACCAGCTCGATCAGCGGTCAAGGTATCGATGAGCTTAAGAACCATTTAGAATCTGTCTCCGCAAGGTTTGTAAGGCCGAAATCCGCTCGTTCTGCTCGTTTGCCGATCGACCGCAGCTTTACTGTAAAGGGCTTTGGCACCGTAGTCACAGGAACACTGCTCGATGGTACATTAAAGGTCGGTGACGACGTCGAACTGCTCCCAGAAGCTAAAAGCGTTCGCATTCGTGGGCTCCGGTCTTATGGAAAACAAGCTGACGAATCGGCCGCAGGCCGCCGAACCGCCGTTAATTTAGGTGGTGTCGACCACGACGAAGTTAACCGTGGAATGGTATTAGCGGAGGCAGGAGCATTTCGGCCAACACGGGCGTTTGACGCAAAGATAACGATGCTTCCCGATGCATCGCGGCCATTGAGATCACGTCAACGCGTTCGCGTCCACATTGGAACAGCCGAAGTTATGGCTCGCGTCAAGGTGCTTAACGACGCGGGCGAGATCGCTACTGGTGAGATCGGCTTCGCACAGTTTCGCGTCGAAACCGAAGCCATCGGCGTAATAGGGGACAGATTCATCGTCCGCACGTATTCGCCGCAACGAACCGTCGCCGGCGGTGTGATCGTAGACGCATTTGCCGCCAGGCATCGACGTAAGGATCTCGCTCGGATCATAGAAAGCCTAGGAGCTATTGCGAACGCTCGAAGTGATCCCGAACGCACTGCGTTGTTGATCGCAGCATCCGCATTATACGGAGCCACTGCAGAAGACCTCCGCTATCAAACCGGCGTGAACGCCCCGACATTACGGCAGTGTCTTTCCGAATTAATTGAAGGCGGCGAGGTAACAGTCGTGGAATCGCGATATTATTTGACTAAGTTCGCTCCAACGAAAACCGTTACTAAAGAGCGGATCGGCATCGAGCTATCGCCCGCCGAATCGGATTTTAGAACTCGACTCATCGAGTTGCTCAAGAGTGTCGGAAAGGAACCGCCAAGATCGACTGCGGTCATTGCAGAAGTTTCACAAGATCCATCTCTGCCGGAAAGTCGAGTAAACGAGTTGTTACGTTTGTTTGCCGAAGACGGTGTAATTGCATGGGTCAATGATGAGTTCATCTTCTCAACGGACGTTGTGAACGAGATCGCCCAACTCTTACGAGATTCGGCAAGTGGCGACCGTACGATCGATGTATCGCGTTTCAAGGAACTAACGGGCCTGTCGCGCAAATATTCGATTCCGCTGCTCGAGTATTTTGACCGCATGAACATTACACGCCGCTACGGCGAAAGACGCATCATATTGTAATGAAAAAATTTCTAACAGCGAGGTGGCAAGACCTGATCATGGCGAACTACGAGGTCGATCCGGCGTTGCTCTTGCCGCGAGTTCCCGCAGGCACGGAGCTCGATCTGTTCGACGGGAAATGCTTCGTAAGCCTCGTCGGATTTATGTTCCTCGATACACGCGTGCTCGGGATCCCTGTGCCGTTTCATGTGAATTTCGAAGAGGTAAATCTTCGCTATTATGTCAAACGCGAATTGCCCGACGAGACTCGCCGAGCCGTCTGTTTTGTCAAAGAGATAGTGCCGCGATTCGCGATCGCAACCGTCGCAAGAGTGCTTTACGGTGAGCCATACGAGTGCTGGTCGATGGGCCACGAGCGAACCGAAACGACTGTCGGTTACACTTGGTCACGCGGCAGTTGCTGTAACAACATCAGCGTAGAGATCGACGAGAATATTGGAGTTCCCGACGAAGGTTCGCACGGCGAATTCATCATTGAACACTACTGGGGCTACACCTCACGCGGTAACGGCCGCGTAGATGAGTACAAAGTCGAGCATCCAAAATGGGAATTGTTCTCGGTCAAGAAAGAAACGATCGACGTCGATTTCGCAGGAACTTACGGCAAAGAATTTGGCTTCCTAGCAAATGAAAAACCGCATTCAGTATTGCTGGCAAAAGGCTCGGAGATATCGGTTTACAAAGGAGCAAAGATCTCGAACTAGATTTATACTTTAACTTTGAGGCCCTTGCGCCTCTGCGTTAAAACAACACTAATGATCATCGGAATAGTCGCCATATCTAAAAATTTCGCCATAGGCCGTGGTGGTAAGCTGCCGTGGCATTACAGCGAAGACCTAAAATTCTTTAAGCGAACGACCGTAGGTAACGTTGTCGTTATGGGCTCGACGACTTGGCGTTCGATCGGCAAGGCATTGCCTGGGCGTGAGAATATCGTTTTGAGCCGTTCGAAGAACATTGAGGTGCCGGACGGTGTTACGGTGTTGTCAAGCGTGAACGACGTTATCGAATTTGATGAGCAAGACGGCCGTGACATTTTTGTTATCGGCGGAGCAAGCGTTTATCATGCATTCGCTGACGTGATCGATCGCTGGATAGTGACAGAGATCCCTGAGACTATCGAAGATGCCGACACATTTATGCCGCGAGATTTTCTTGATGAATTCGATGGCGAAGACGCGATAGATCTCGACGATAACTTACGAGTGCGGATACTGCATCGCCGACGAGATTGATGTATGATGTTCGCATCTGGAGGCAAGAGCTTATGATGGGCGGACGAACTTGGGACGATTGGATCGAGGAATACTCGCAGGCGCATCAGCATCCGATCAACAAACTGACGCATCAATTCGGCATCCCAATGATCATCTTGTCGATCCTGTTGGTCATTCCGTCGTTCTTTGTCTCGGGAATGTGGCGTTTCGCTCTTGGGCTGTTCGTCGTTGGTTGGATACTTCAATTCATAGGTCATTATTTCGAAGGCAAACCGCCTGAATTCATGAAAGATTACCGCTTCCTCTTCGTCGGCGCCCGCTGGTGGATTAAGAAGACCTTTGGCTAATATCAGCTATTTCAAGAAAATCCTATCGATAGACATCGGCACGTCGAGCGTACGCGCTTGTTTGTTTGACGGCGACGGCGAGATGTTGCCTCGAACGCTGGTCAAGATCGTGCATTCGCCGACGATGGCGAGTGATGGTTCGGTCGAATTTGATGCCGTCGAATTGTTGTCGCGTGTCGAAGACGTGATCAACAAGGTCACGGCGAAAACGAAATTCGCGATCGATGCCGTCGCGATGTGTGCGTTTTGGCATGGGCTTGTCGGCGTTGATGGCAAAGGCAAACCGACCACGCCCGTGCTGACGTGGGCAGATACGCGAAGCCGTGAATACACGACGCTGCTCAAGGAGCGATTCAACGAACGCGTAGTTCATAACCGAACCGGCGCGCATTTTCACTCGAGCTTTTGGCCGGCGAAGCTGTTGTGGCTGCGAAACGAGCAGCCCGACGTTTGGAAACGTACCGCGCGATGGCTTTCATTCAGCGATCTCGTCGCCGAGCGACTATTTGGCGAATGCGTCACAAGCATCTCGATGGCATCGGCAACCGGCGTTTTTGATCAGCGGAAATGCGACTGGGACATGGAGCTGCTACGATACCTAAAAGTAAAACGCAGCCAACTGCCGCGAGTCGCGACCGACGGTGAAACGTATCGATTATCTCGGAAATATGCACGACGCTGGCCAACGCTTGCGAATTCGGCCTGGTTCCCTGCGGTCGGCGATGGCGCGGCCGATAATCTCGGTTCCGACTGCTCGACTAAGAACAAAGCCGCATTGATGGTCGGGACCTCGGCGGCAATGCGTGTCGCATTCGTGGGTAAAGTGCCGCGTCGAATTCCCGAAGGCCTGTGGTGCTATCGTATTGACAGCACACGAGTTATCGTCGGCGGAGCATTGTCGGACGGCGGCAATTTGTATGCGTTGATCAAGAAACGGTTCGGTTTGAAAGGCGATCTGGAAAACGAGCTTTCTCGCCGAGAAACGCCTGACGGCCTAGTCGTAATTCCATTCTTCCACGGCGAACGCTCAACAGGCTACGACGAAAACGCACGCGGTGCCATCATTGGCTTGATTGCCGAACACGACGGCATCGACGTCCTCCGAGCCGCCATGGAAGGCGTCGCATTCCGCCTTGCCGACATCTACGAACGCCTGAGTTCCCTAACCGATATCACCGAGATCGTCGCCTCCGGCGGCGCCCTTCACCAATCGCCCACATGGACACAGATCATCGCCGACACACTCGGCCACAGTTTGACCTTAAATGACACCGATGAATCATCTCTTTGCGGTGCCGCTGTTTATGGGCAACAAATGATGCCTTGATGCCTAAAACTTTTGATGCTATGATGTAATTATTATGAGAACGACACTTACATTGGATGACGAAGTAATTCTGGGTATCAAACGCCTGCAGAAAAAGCGGCCCGATGCATCTTTCAAGCAAGTGGTGAATTCTGTGATGAAAAAGGGTTTGGCGGCAGAGGGCGAAACAATCAATGTTCCTTTCAAAATTCGTCCGTTGAAAAATTCTAAGCCAAAACCTGGTCTAAATTTCGATAATGTTTGGAAACTTCTCTCTGAGGTTGAGGGACCAGCGTACAAATGATACTTCTCGACGCGAACGTTCTCTTGTACGCTCACGTACAAGAGATGCCGCAGTTTCCAACCGTATCGTCATGGCTTTCTAAGCAGATTTCCAATGGTAACGAATCTATCGGCATGCCGTGGATAAGCATTACTGCGTTTTTGCGGATCGCTTCGGGCGGTCGAATCTTCGACAAGCCTTGGACAATTGCCGACATCTCAAGTCGCATCGATTCTTTGCTCGCTCACCCAAATGTTCAGGTCATCGGGCCGACCGTCAGGCATTGGACGATCTATTCCGATCTACTCCGCGAGTTTAATCTTGTGGGCGACAATGTAATGGACGCACACATCGCCGCTATCGCCATCGAACATAAAGCTTCCGTCGCGAGCTGCGACAAAGATTTTCGACGATTTTCCGATCACGTCAAAATCATCGACCCAATGAAGAAGTAGTCTTTGCTTGCACTCGAAACTACTGGCAAAATGTAGATTGCAGCAATCGACAACGAGGTCTCTGACCATGCACTTACGAAAACTCAGTGTAAAGTTACTGTTTCTGATCGTATTGTCATGCGCGGTTGTGTCAGTTTTGGGTCAGGCATGTCCGACGTTTGAGATAAGCGGTCCGGAAGGTCTATTGAATGCAGGTGAAAGCTACACACTTCGCGTTGATGCTAAGGGCTCGACAGGAATCGATGGGTTGAAGTATGAATGGACTACAAGTCTTGGTCAGATCATTAGTGGTCAAGGGACTAAGTCCATTACCCTTTCCACTTCAAAAGATCCTTCCGGTCAGGCATTCACAGCAAGCGTGAGCGTTTCCGGAATTTCGAGTGTCTGCAACAACAAGGTTGAGGCGTCTTTTGAGTTCATTTCAAGACCTGTCTGCGGTTCTCCATTAGATGAGTTTAATGCTTTATCTCGGGAAGAATTACAGGCTCGTATTGACGACCTCATCATTCGAATGCAGAACATGCCGGGCTTCAGCGTGGTGTTTGAATTGCAGTTTGGAATGAACGATACAAACCGGCAACACATTCATCGCGTCGATCAGATACTACGAGCATTTCGGTTTCGTAAGCAAGAAACTGACCAAGTCTTCTTCCTGATATCTCCGAAAATGGAAACTAGCCGAACTATGCTCTGGATGATGCTTTCAGAAGAAGTATTCAAATTACCAAATGAACGCGGCACCGTCGTCAGTGCCAGACAGATCAAAGCCGAATTGCCTACTATCCTAAAAACCAATTAACAAATGTCCACTACGAAACTTAACCTCGACCAACTCTGTATCAACACAATTCGTACGCTATCGCTGGATGCTATTCAGAAAGCGAATTCAGGGCATCCCGGGCTGCCGTTGGGGATGGCTCCGGCGGCTTATGTTTTGTGGACGAAGTTTTTGCGGCATGATCCGAAGGACCCGAAATGGTTTGGTCGCGATCGGTTTTTGCTGAGCGGCGGGCATGGTTCGATGCTGTTGTATTCGCTGCTTCATCTGACGGGCTACGATCTGTCGATGGACGAGATCAAGCGGTTTCGACAGTTGGGATCAAAGACGGCGGGGCACCCTGAAAACATCTTGACGCCGGGCGTCGAGGTGACAACTGGGCCGTTGGGACAAGGGTTTGCGAACGGTGTCGGAATGGGCATCGCTCAGGCTCATATGGCGGCGAGGTTCAATAAGAAGGGCTTTGCGGTCGCTGACAATTACATTTACTGCATCTGTTCGGACGGCGACCTGATGGAAGGCGTCGCCTACGAGGCCGCCTCAGTCGCGGGCCATCTCAAGCTCGGCAACCTCATTTATCTCTACGACGACAACCGCATCACGATCGATGGTTCGACCGATCTCGCGTTCACTGAGGACGCGACGAAGCGGTTCGAGGCGTGCGGCTGGCACGTGCTGGATGTCGCCGACGGCAACGACCTCAAGGCGATCGAGGCTGCGATCAAGGCCGCACAGAAAGTTAAGAACAAGCCATCAATAATTCGCGTTCACACGATCATTGGTTTTGGTATGCCGAAGCAAGGAACGTCGAAGGCACACTCCGACGCTCCGGGCGAGGAAGCCGTTCGTGAGACCAAACGCAATCTCGGAATGCCTGAGGACAAGAGTTTCTACGTTCCTAAAGAAGTCGCCACGCACATGCGTTCTGCTGTCAAAAACGGTGCCGCGTTGCATCGCGATTGGGACAAACTTGTTGCCAAATACGAGAAAGCGAATCCCGAGCTCGGAGCCGAATTTGCAGCAATGCGTTCCGGTATCGGTACTGATTGGGAGAAAGCTTTGCCAAAATTTGACGGTGTCGAGGCAAAGGCGACGCGTGCCTACAGCGGCGATGTGATCAACGCGATCGCTGACGCAGTGCCGCAATTGATCGGCGGCAGTGCTGACCTTGCTCCGTCAAACAATACGACGATCAAATCGTCCGGCGACATTCAGGCTGGCAAGTTTCAGAACCGCAATATTCACTACGGCATCCGCGAACACGCGATGGGCTCGCTCATGAATGGCATGGCATTGTACGGCGGCGTCATTCCGTTTGGCGGGACGTTTCAGACATTCAGCGACTATATGCGGCCGGCGATTCGGCTGGCGGCGTTGTCGCATATTCAGGTCGTTTTTGTTTTCACACACGATTCGATCGGCCTCGGCGAGGACGGCCCGACGCATCAATCCGTCGAGCACATCGCCGCGATGCGTGCGATCCCGAACCTCGCCGTCATACGCCCATGCGACGCTCACGAGGTGCGCGAAGCGTGGCGTGCCGCATTAAAACGTACCGAGGCTCCAACGGCTTTCGCGTTGTCACGACAAAAGGTCGCTCTCGTTGATCGCAAAAAATTCGCCGATGCCAAGGGCCTGCACAAAGGTGCTTACATCCTAGCCGAAGCCGAAACCAAAGTCGGCAAAGCAACAACACCAAAGCTTATCATCATCGCCACAGGCTCCGAAGTCGGTCTCGCGATGGAAGCTCGCGAGCAGCTAAACGCCGCAGGCAGACCAACCCGCGTCGTCTCGATGCCGTGCTGGGAATTCTTTGACGCGCAGCCGCAAAAATACCGCGACGAGGTCCTGCCGCCTAAGATCACAGCTCGCCTCGCTATTGAAGCCGGCGTCTCACAAGGCTGGCACAAATACATCGGCCCCCAAGGCGACATCATCGCCGTCGATAAATTCGGCACCTCAGCCCCGGCGGACGATGTCTTTCGAGCATATGGATTTACGGTCGAGAATGTGATCGCGAAAGCGAACGGCTTGAAGTAAACTTTATTTCCAAAGTAGATAAGGGAATTCGCTTGGGTCGAATCGATTCTTCCCGTCCTTGTCCATGCTCCACGGGTTGCTGAGTTCTCGGAGCGACGGTTCGGGTTTTGAGTCGTCTGCGATGATCAGAAACTGCTTGAATGCATGACGAAAGCGACGGTTGTACATCTGCTTGTCTTCCTTCTCGCTTTCCGCTGAGGTATTTCCAATTACCGGCGTTTTTCGTCTCGATCTGCTCATGGCGGATTTTGGGAAAGCATTGTGAGACGCCGAGAAGCGGAAAAAGGTTGTCGTATGGCCAATTTAGATTCACTTAACACTCCATCTTTGATCCTCGACCTCGCACGCGTTCAACGGAATGCGGAGCATATGGCGGCGAAGGCGACTCAGCTTGGTGTGCGTCTACGGCCTCATATTAAGACGCATAAGTGTGTCGAGGTCGCGAGGCTGCAGACGGCTGGGCATGACGGTGCGGTGACGGTTTCTACGTTGGCGGAGGCGAGGGCGTTTGCGGCAAATGGCTTCCGCAACATTACTTACGCTGTTCCGATCGAGCGAGGAAAGTTTGCTGCGGCGTTCGCGCTAATGCAGGAGGACGTCACGCTGAATTTGCTGTCCGATGATTTCGCGACAGTGCGCGAATTAGATGTCGCGGCGGGAAATGCGGGAGTTCGTCCTGGTGTTTTCGTTAAGATCGATTGCGGATATCATCGCGTCGGAGTCGAGCCGATGAGCGAAGCGGCGATCATGATCCCTAGACTTATTTCCGACGCCGCTCATCTTGAGTTCGCCGGAATTCTCACGCACGCGGGGCATTCATATGATGTACAGACCGTCGATGAGATAAAGTCCGTCGCTCGTCTCGAACGCGATGTAATGGTCAAGCATTCTGAGAAATTGCGTGATCTTGGCATTGAAGTTCCGACCGTGAGTATCGGCTCAACACCGACGATGTCGCTGGTTGACGATCTGACAGGCATCGATGAGATACGGCCGGGCAATTATATTTTCTACGATAATTTTCAAGCAACGCTGGGTAGTTGTTCGTTTGAAGATACGGCACTGACCGTACTCGCGGCTGTTGTTCATCGCGACGAACATCGGCGAAAATTGGTCATCGACGCCGGCGGCATCGCGATGTCAAAAGACCGCGGGCCGATCGAACTTGATGCCGAATGCGGCTACGGCCGCGTGCTCGATCTCGAAGGGGTTGATACAGAGATGCGACTTACGAAACTGTCGCAGGAACACGGCCAGATCGAGGCGGGCGGCAGCGACATCTTCGATCGCTTCAAGGTCGGCGACCGTCTTCGAATTCTAGCCAATCATTCATGTATGACAGCCGCTCAACACACACATTACAATGTTCTCGAGAATGGCGAGATCGTTGATCGTTGGAAGATTCATACAGGTTGGTAATTGATTGATGATGAAAGAGCTAATACTCGAACAATTCGATCAGGGCTTCGATACGAACGGCTGGTTCGTTGCCGTGAAAAACGCCCTCGACGGCGTCTCGGTCGAACAGGCAGTGTGGAAACCGCGCGACGAGGTCAACTGCATCTGGGGAACGCTCTCGCATCTGACGTATTACAACAACGCGTATCTACAGCGATTCAAAGGCATCGATCACCAATACGACATCTCGACGAACGACGAATCATTCAGCACAGGCGAATACAGCGACGTAGATTGGCAGGCCGAGATCGAACGATATTCGGCAGTTATGACCGAATGGCGAGGCCTTATCGCTGACGCCCACGACGGCAAATTTGCCGAGCCAGTTTCCGCCGAGAACCAAACAAAATGGGCGACGCTGATACTCAACGTCGCCGCTCATAACGCATATCATGCCGGGCAGATAATGTTGCTACGCAAAGCGCTCGGTGATTGGGATCGAACACAGGGCGTCAGTTAACCGACTATTTTCCGCATTCGGCGTGTTCCCAACTCAGCAGTTTCATATTCGAATATTGGTCCATTGACACAACCGCCTGGATGACCTCAGTTTTGCCCTTCTCGCTGACTTTCATACATACGCGATAGGTTGGCGAGAACATTCCCTTGATCTCACCTTTCAGGATCTCGACGAGCTTGTGTTCGATTTTCTTTTCTTGCGAATGTTTGCCGACGGCAAAATCCGCTGCGAGGCCGACGCCAGCGTGGGATCTTTCGACCAATTCGAATTCACCGTCTGTTTCATTACAATCCGAATCGTTCCAACTGACCAGCTTTAGGTTGTTATATTTATCCATCGAAACAAGTGCCTGCGAGCCCGGGCCGACGCTGAGGCCGGTTGTTACGAGACAAAGGCGAAATGTTCCTGTACCCCGTAATTTGCCCTCGGCCATTTCAGCTTTAACGATCCTGACCAGCTTGCCGGTCGATTTTAACTGTTTCGCTCTTTCACCAACCGCGAAATCGGCTGCGAGGCCGGCACCGGCATGGCCCTTTTCTAGCGTTGTGTAGGCGTCGCCCACTGCGGCTCCGCCACCGGAAACGTCCTTGCCACAGGTTGATTTCGACCAGCCCATGAGCTTATGGTTCGAATACTGATCCACCGTCACGATCGCTTGGACAAATGTCTGCACGTTCTTCACATTTGTATCGAGACAAAGCATGAAATCGCGAGCACCGAGCTTCGGCATCTTATCCGAAGCCTTGACGACTTTGTTAAGCGTGATCGTGGTCTTGGCTCGCGAGGCCTGTTCTTTGACCGCGAAATCCGCGGCAAGGTCAACGCCGGCATCGATCTCCGTCGCTTTCCAGCCCTGTGCCGACGCGTTAGCAGCAACCGCAAATACTATCGAAAATAAGGAAAAAAGAGTGACTAAAGCTTTCGATTTCATAACTTACCTCGCATTCTTACATGCTGCCTCGGGAGAAACTTCGTGATGTTAATTGGTAATACTAACCACAGTCTGCTGCTTTCCAGCTAGACAGGCTGTAGTTTCGCTTAAGGTCTTGATAGACGACGGCAACGACCGACATCGGCTCGTCACCTTCGACATTGACGTTCATGCAAATGCGGTAGTTCATGCCCGCAACGACCTGACGCTCGGCCTTGACGATATCGCCTAGCGAAAGTTCGCTGTTTGACGATTCCGACTGTTTAGCAACCGCAAACTTTGCGGCCGCAATGACAGTTGCATCGGTCTTAGCAACCGAACCATAACCGCCGACCATGATCGGCTTGTTCGCAGGTACCGCGGCCGTTTCGCCGCAGGTCGAATCTTCCCATTTTGACAGCCTTCGATTGTTCTTCAGATCGACGTAAACGATCGCTTGAACAAATGTCGTGTCGCCGCCATCGGTGCTGACTTCTAAACAAAGCCGATAATTCGAACCTTGCACGACCTGACGTTCTGCCTTAACAATGTCCTCGAGCGAGATCTCGCTTCCGGACTTTTCCGACTGAGCCTCGACTGCAAATTCCGCCGCCGCTACGGCTCCGGCGTCGGTTTTCGCAACCACTTTGTAGCCGCCGACCATCTGAGCAAAGCCTGCCGAAGCAAACGTGAAAACGACCGCTAGAGCGGAAATCAAAACTGCTGTTCGTTTATTTAAGTTCATATTGATTCTATTGACTAACTCCGTGATTCTGCTGTTAGAACGTGCGCAATGTCAAACAGTTGCCTGCAATCGAAAATAGTTATGATATTTATAACAAATGCCAATACACGGTTCGCCATTAGTATAATGCACGAATCGCGTGTCTTAGCGGTGTTATTGCACTAGCCTCATTTGCCGCAACATCAGTATTCACAACTAAGACTGTCGCCATTCGCTTATCTGGGTCGACATCGATGTAACTTATAAAGCCATTCTGATCGCCGCCGTGGCCGAAATGCCGCTTGCCGAGAGTGGTGTCGAGAAAATAGATCAGTCCAATGTCGGTAGTAAACCCACGATTTCCATTTGCATCAACCTCGACCGGCAACTGCGGTTTCCACATTTCTTCAAGCGACGATCGTTTCAGGACAATGTCGTTGCCGCTGATCAGGAACTGCACATATTTCAACATGTCACCCATCGGCGAATTCAGGCCGCTGTTTGAGACGGTAATGCCAGTGTCTGCGTCAAAACGGCCCTCGGTGCGTTTGCCGTCCTTGATGTAATACGAATGCGAGCGATGTTTCAAGAGATGTGGCGGCGTGGTGTCGAAATAGCTGCGATTCATACCGAGCGGGCGAAAGATATTCTTGTCGATGTAAACTTCGTAATCTTCGCCCGAGAGTTTCTCGATGATCTTGCCGAGGAAGATGATCCCCGGATTCGAGTAACTGAACTTGCTCCCCGGCTTAAATCGGATCTCTGTATATGGAAACATTGCCACAAGCTGCGAATACTCCGTCGGCTCAAACGGTTCCCACTCCGCTCCCGAACCCCAAGGCCATGTTCCCCCGCGAAAACCTGCCGAATGCGTCATCAAATGCCGTATCGTGATCTCGTCCATCGAACCATGCGAATTATGCACCTTTCGCAGTTCGGGAAGGTACTTTGTGACAGCGTCATCGAGTTTTAACAGCCCGCGATCGCGAAGCTGCATGATCGCGATTCCGGTGAATGGTTTGGTGTTGGAAGCCCAATGCCAGATCGTATCGTCGTCAACAGCCTGGTTCTTAGCGACATTCGCGGAGCCATAGTTAAATCGCGTAACCTTACCATCTGCAACAATTGCAAACGCACTGCCGACAACGCCCGAACGTTTCAGCTCGCTCTCGTACGTCGTCTTAAACTTGTCGATCGCAACCTGCATTTGTGCATTAGTTACAACAACGCCCAGCAGCAACACAGCCATCACGCCAAAGCGTTTCATCGTTTCACCTCTGAACCTGATCTGAGAAATCAGCGCAATGATAGTGTTGCACCGTTAATTTATCAACTCAATTGAGCCTACCTTATAACATAGAAGATGTTCGCTTGTTGAGGTCGATGGCATCGCCATGGATGCCGGCGTGATAAACTAACCGCCAAGTGATCGAGAGAATTCGACAACGAATTACTGAATTAGGACGGCTGGCACCATTAGGGCTGGCCGCCCTTTTTTTGCCGATCTTGGGCAGCAGTTTGCTTATCTTTTTTATTTCACCTATTGGAGGCTGGTTGCGAGATCATTGGCAGGTCGGTGCTGTGATAATGTGGAGCGGCATCATTCTCTTCTGTGGACTCTCGCTACTGCCGACAAACGTCGTTGGTGTTGTCAGCGGTTGGGCATTCGGGTTCCCGCTTGGTCTCATGGTGCTTGCGTTAGGGGTTGTCGGAGCTTCGTATGTTTCGTTTTTGCTTTGCACTCGAATAAGCGGCGACAGGCTTATCGCTCAACTCGAACGCCATCCGCGCTCCAAGGCAATTCATAGTGCTCTACTTCACGAAAGCAAACTCAAGGCGACGATAATCGTTATGCTCTTACGGTTGTCGGTCGTGATGCCGTTTGCGTTCACTAACCTACTGCTCGCCGCCAGCCGCGTTCCTTTTCCCTCATTTATCACCGGTACCGCAATTGGTATGCTCCCGCGAGCCATCGCAACAAGCTATATCGGTTCAGGCCTCTACGAACTCGACCTAAGTAACGCCGAAGATACAACGGTGTTCATTATCGGCGTCATTGCATCGATAGTCTCGATCGTCGTCATCGCGATACTGAGCCGAAAGGCTTTGGAACGGATTACTGACGTGTCGCCCGGCACTGAGTAAGACTTAGATCAGTCAGCAGGATTGAAATAGTAACGAATACGCCAACGGAACTTGATGCGACGATTTCCGCACGTGATCTTTGGTTGATAGGTCGCCTTATAAGCAGCTTCGATCGCAAAGCGTCGTAAGAAACGATTTCCTTTGGCGGCTTCTGCAAAGATCACCTTTCCATCCTGATCAACGATCGCGTTTACAATGACTTCACCTTTAGTCCCATTTCGGCGTGCGTTTTCAGGATAATGGGGCTTTGGAATGCTTGTTGGGCAACCACTCCAGCAATGACCTGAGACTTTCGGGAGCTTCCGTCCAAACTCCTTCATTTGGTTTGCATCGGTGATCTTTTGACACTCGGCAACTGCCTTTTCGTCGTCTGCCAATGCAGCAAATAACTCCAACTTCTGCTCACGACCCAAACTTTGCGACACAGATTCGATCGAGCTAAGCGAAACAAGCAGAAATAGAATATAGAAAGAGACTTTCACTTCTTTGATAGACACCGAAACACGTCAAGTTGTTCCACTATTCCCACTCAATCGTGCTCGGTGGCTTGCTGGAGATGTCATAGACGACGCGGTTTATGCCGCGGACTTCGCTGGTAATGCGTGAGGAGACGGCGGCGAGGAAATCGTGGGGCAGGCGTGCCCAGTCGGCGGTCATGCCGTCGGTTGATGTGACGGCACGAAGGGCGACGGTTTTTTCATAGGTGCGAAAATCGCCCATTACGCCGACGCTTTGGATCGGCAGTAGTACGGCGAAAGCTTGCCAGACGTCGTTGTAGATGCCGAAATTGTGCAGTTCCTCGATAAATATCTTGTCGGCTTTCTGTAGAAGTTCGACCTTTTCCGCAGTGATGTCGCCAAGAATTCTGACGCCAAGTCCTGGCCCCGGGAACGGATGGCGTTCTAGTATCATTTCGGGAATTCCGAGATCGCGGCCGATCAGACGAACTTCGTCCTTGAACAATTCACGCAAAGGTTCGATCAGCTTGAGGTTCATTTTCTCCGGCAAACCGCCGACGTTGTGGTGCGTCTTGATCGTCACCGAAGCCCCGCGAACCGAAACCGATTCGATCACGTCGGGATACAAAGTTCCCTGAACGAGCCATTTCACATTGCCGATACGCTTTGCCTCTGTGTCAAAAACGTCAATGAATTTTCCGCCGATCGCTTTGCGTTTTTGTTCAGGGTCAACGAGACCTGCGAGAACGGAATAGAAATCTGCCGACGCATTGACGCCCGTCACATTCAGGTGCATCGTGTCGCGATAAGCGTCGAGCGTGTCTTCGAACTCTCGATAACGGAGCAGTCCGTTGTTCACGAAAATACAATGCTGACGCTCGCCGATCGCTTCGTGAACAAGAGCCGCCGCGACTGTCGAATCGACGCCGCCGGACAGCCCGCAGACTACGTGATCGTCCGGCCCGACGATAGAGCGAATACGCTCAACTTCTTCGGCGATAAAGCTCGCCGGCGTCCAATCGCCTTTGCAGCCGCAGACGTTGAACACAAAATTCCGAAGAATCTCTTTGCCCAAAGGCGTGTGCGAAACCTCAGGATGGAACTGCACACAATAGATGCCGCGTGACGCGTTCTCGATCGCGGTGATGACGTCGCCGGTCGTCGCCGTCGTCGTAAAGCCAGCAGGCACTTCAGTTACGTGGTCACCATGGCTCATCCAAACGTCTAGTTCGAACGGCAATTCGTTAAACAACGCCGTCGAACCGCTCAGAACTTTCAGTTTCGCATGCCCATATTCGCGACGCATCGCCGGTTCGTTTCGCCCGCCAAGATCGACCGCGACCATTTGCATTCCATAGCAAATTCCAAGTATCGGAGCGTTAATCTTGCCGTAAAAACCCGCTGCAACTCGCGGTGCGTCCTCGTCCGTAACAGACGACGGCCCGCCCGAAAGTATCACGCCTTTAGGTTGCTTCGCCGCTATCGCGTCCGCGGAAAAATGGTACGGATGTATCTCGCAGTAAACGCCGTTCTCGCGAACACGCCGCGCATTTAGCTTCGTATATTGCGAGCAAAAATCGAGA
>JAEUQI010000301.1 GCA_016789145.1 Blastocatellia bacterium
AATTCCGAGAAAGACGGCTCCCTTCCTTCCGAGAGCCTATGTCAAAACATCTATGAGCGGTGGTGAAACTTGTCGGATTTTGTCGCCAACGGCGACATACAACAAAGCCCGGTATGAAGCGAAGCGAAACCCTGGGTTGGTGTTAGCAATGATTCTGTCCCTGAAGGGGACGAACAGCCGGCGCGTAAGTCGCGATTTCAGAGTTGTTTACTAAAATTGTCGGAGCGTCCCGCCCCTTCAGGGCCGAAAATGACTCGCGGTCCAACTTTCGAAATGAAGTCCCTGTCAGGACCACCTGCCGTAGCGGGTGGTTTCTTCGATGCAGAATGAACAAATGCAAATTAAGCCCCTGTCAAAACCACCTGCGGTAGCGGGTGGTTTCTTCGATGCAGAATGGACAAATGCAAATTAAGCCTCTGTCAGAACCACCTGCGGTAGCGGGTGGTTTTACTCTCTTAACCTCAACCCCCAATCCCAAGGTTCAGAGGCGCGCTACCGCCGGCCGGCCGCAAACGTCCCTGACGGGGACGAATTCAATAGCGTCGGGAGACTCCCGAC
>JAEUQI010000302.1 GCA_016789145.1 Blastocatellia bacterium
CAAGTCGGCAAGAAGGTAGTGGGAACGCTCACGAACACGTCGACCGAATCGATACGCGGTCCGATTGGAGTGCGAATGACATGTTTTGATTCGGACGGAGTACCTTTCGCTACCCATTCCGACATTGCCAAGCCCGATACGCTTCCGGTAAATGGTCAATCATCATTCCAGATCGAAATATTTTCGAAACCGTGCAACAGCTTTCTTCTCGGGGCGTCGGGCTTTATGCACTAGCACTATTCTTAATGTATGTATTCAAATTTCAAAGAACATCTACAGAGCACGATCAATGATATCCGCGAGGCGGGGCTTTATAAGAACGAGCGGGTGATCGATGGGCCGCAGGATGCGCATATTGATGTGAATGGGCGTGAGGTCCTCAACATGTGCGCGAACAACTATCTCGGGCTGAGCGATCATCCGGCGATAGTTGATGCGGCGAGGCGGTCGCTTGATGAATGGGGCTATGGGCTTTCGAGTGTGCGATTTATCTGCGGAACGCAGGCGATACATAAAGAGCTTGAGAGGAAGATCAGCGAATTCCTCGGCACCGAGG
>JAEUQI010000303.1 GCA_016789145.1 Blastocatellia bacterium
CCGCAACACCGGTTTCAATCCACGTCTGTCATTGCTGACGGACGAATCTCGACGACTTCACAACCGTCTCCGACTCGGAAACCGCGGTTTCAATCCACGTCCGTCATTGCTGACGGACGAATCCCTTCGGCTTCGGTTTTCCAAGCTCCTAATCGCGAAGTTTCAATCCACGTCCGTCATTGCTGACGGACGAATCGCCAGAAGGCGTATTCGGAGGCATGCACAAGTTGGTTTCAATCCACGTCCGTCATTGCTGACGGACGAATCCCTACGGCGACACCCCCGACCCGTACTATCGGCGCGTTTCAATCCACGTCCGTCATTGCTGACGGACGAATCCCGGGCCGGGCTGTCTATCGAGGCGGCAGGCTCTGTTTCAATCCACGTCCGTCATTGCTGACGGACGAATCACGACTCCATCACCCCCGCCAACACTCCATCAGCCGTTTCAATCCACGTCCGTCATTGCTGACGGACGAATCCCGAAAATAATCACGGCGGAATGCACCGTCAGTCCGGTGTTTCAATCCACGTCCGTCATTGCTGACGGACGAAT
>JAEUQI010000304.1 GCA_016789145.1 Blastocatellia bacterium
TGCCTCGTGCGCGGCGGCCAACGCGCCGCAGATTTGCGTGGCGAAATCCAGCGCCTGGGATAATTCCAGACGGCGTTCGCCCAGATATTCGCGCAGCGTTTTGCCGGCAACGAATTCCGTGGCGATGTAATGGGTTTGTTCGTGCTGACCGACGTCGTAAATGGTGACGATGGTCGGATGATTGAGCGCGGAAACAGTGCGGGCTTCGCGCGCAAACCGTCGTAGCCGGTCGGGCGTTTGAGCGAAATCCACGGGCAGAATTTTGAGCGCTGCCTGACGACCCAATCGTGTGTCTGTCGCCAGATAAACCTCGCCCATGCCGCCTTTGCCGAGCAATTGTTGCACGCGGTAATGGGCGATGGTTTGCCCGGCGTAGTTGATATTTAGTTCGCTTGGGAGTTGGTCTGACGTGGGAACGACAGGTTCATCAAGGAAATGCCCCGGTGTTTCATGGGCCGCCAACAGGGCCAACACCTGTGCGCGCAGTTCCGGTTCCGGGCAGGCCGTGCGTAGAAACGCCTCGCGCTCCGCAGGCTGATGAGACAAGGCCG
>JAEUQI010000305.1 GCA_016789145.1 Blastocatellia bacterium
CGCGGTCGTTCATTGTAGCCGTGGGTGACAACCCACGGCTACAATGAACCGAGAATTATTGCTATGGTGAGTCGTTTTATTGCTCACGTTCAACCACCCGCTACCACAGGTGGTTCTGACTTAGATCTCCTCGACGGCAATCGTGTCTTGGTTTTCATAAGTTGCCACTAGCTTTAGCTAGTGGGCAGCATTTTCTAAACTCTCTGGCTTTAGCCAAAACTAGCCGTCGAACTTCTCGAAACCTGCGCGAACCAGGAAATCGTCGAACTCGTCGCGAAACTTGGTATTTCTATGATGTGTTTCTTGTTTCGAGATGTAGCCACGAACGCTGTCGAGTCCCGCGGGATTCACCGACACTGCGAAATATTCGTCCTGCCAAGCGAATTTTGTTTTAGTGAGCTGATTCTTATTTATCCAAAAGGACGATTCGCCCTTTATCAACTGCATTATCTTCTCGATCGTCTGATCGGAGCCAAGCGAGATGAGGCAATGAACATGATCGACGTAGCCGTTGATCATGTCGATGTAAATGCCTTTTTCGCGGGCGTT
>JAEUQI010000306.1 GCA_016789145.1 Blastocatellia bacterium
GTGGACGAGAGGGAAAGAGCCCAGACCATCAGCTAAGGTCCCAAAATTTACACTAAGTGGAGAACGTTGTGGGGTTACTTTGACAACTAGGAGGTTGGCTTAGAAGCAGCAATCCTTTAAAGAAAGCGTAATAGCTCACTAGTCTAGTGACCCTGCGCGGAAGATACAACGGGGCTAAGTGTAATACCGAAGCTATGGCTAACGTAAGTTAGGGTAGGGGAGCGTTCTGCTCTAGGATGAAGGTTGACCGTAAGGACAGCTGGACGAAGCAGAAGTGATCATGCTGACATAAGTAGCGTATAACTTGAGTGAAAAACTCAAGCGCCGAAAACTCAAGGGTTCCTGGGCAAGGATAATCCTCCCAGGGTTAGTCGAGACCTAAGACGAGGCCAATTGGCGTAGTCGATGGAAGAACGGTTAATATTCCGTTACCAATTTCGGATTGCCTTCGGAATGACGGATTAGGCTATCTCAGCCTGTAATTGGATTCAGGTGTAAGCATGTAGGTGGTGTCGTAGGTAAATCCGCGGCACTTAACACTGAGGTG
>JAEUQI010000307.1:0-256 GCA_016789145.1 Blastocatellia bacterium
CGCCAAGAATCACGCCTGCCGATGTCCAGACATCGGTCAGCAGGTGGTGTGCGTCGGCCTCGAGGGTGATCGATCGCCGACGCCGACCAGCAAGAAGCAGGATGCGGCCGACGACAAGATTGATCAGCGAGGCCGACACCGATACCATCAGTCCAAGCCCTATTTGCTCGAGTTGCTGCGGATGAAGAAGGCGTTCAACCGCGGCAATGGCGATGGTCGCAGCGGCAAGCAGGATCAGCAGTCCTTCAAATCCACT
>JAEUQI010000307.1:266-542 GCA_016789145.1 Blastocatellia bacterium
CCGTCAGCATCGCCAGCGCCATCACCGCGCCAGCCAGATTGACCACCGATTCGAGGGCATCCGAGAGTAGGCCGACTGAACCTGTCAGTAGCCAGGCCAATCCCTTCAGCGTGAGCGTAGCGAGCGCTGCGGCGATCGACAGCCATGCGTAGAATTTGAGTGGAGGCGAAGCCATGCACGTATTATCGTCTGTCAGGGGTGTGATTCAAAGTGATGCAAGCCCGATAATTTCAGCATTTGCCACCAGAGGGAACAGCCATGCTAGCCACTGACCGC
>JAEUQI010000308.1 GCA_016789145.1 Blastocatellia bacterium
GAGCTACACCCACAAAACCCAATGCAGGTAGAAGGATTCGAACCTTCAACAAACAGTTTTTGAAACTGCCGCGTCTACCGAATTGCGCCATACCTGCGTGATGCGGACGAGAGGACTTGAACCTCCAATAACAGCGTTCTTAGCGCTGCGCGTCTACCCGATTGCGCCACGTCCGCACAAAAGCGTATGCATCGGGCGAGATTCGAACTCGCGGCCTCAGGCTTCGGACGCCTGCGCTCTGTTGTTCCTGCTGAGCTACCGATGCAAAAGTGCAAAGAACCCTGATACCGACGGTGGGATTCGAACCCACAACAACCAGAGTCTGAGTCTGGCGCGTCTCCCGATTGCGCCACGTCGGCACACGTATCCCAAAGCGGAGAGCCAGGGACTCGAACCCTGAAGAGCATCGCTCGGTAGTTTTCAAGACTACTGCCTTACCAATTAGGCTAGCTCTCCGTAATTTGACTGCTACTTAGTGTTATCACTCAAGTAACTTACTTGTAACTAAACCTTGCGCTGAGATTGGCCAAGTAACAACATA
>JAEUQI010000309.1 GCA_016789145.1 Blastocatellia bacterium
GCTCATTCCCATCGAAAGTTCCTTGGCTTGCGTGTCAGCCAGGCCAAGGCGTAATGCTTCGTCGCGCAGTGCGCGCAGTTGCCGAAAATACGGGCGTACGGCATCGGCATCAGCCAGGAAGGGCGGCACCGTCATCCAGCCTTTGAGTTCCAGATGGGAGAGCTTGGCCACTTGTTCGCAAAGCTCCAATGCGGCAGACGGTTCGATGCCTGCTTTGGCGCTTTCGCCGCCGACGTTGACTTCGAGAAAGACCGGCAGCCGCTTGCCCAGCTCGCCAGCCAAATCGTTCAACCGCTGCGCCAGTTTCAGACTGTCCACGGTTTGCACCGCGTCAAAGAGTTCAACCGCGCGACGGGCTTTGTTCGATTGCAGATGGCCGATCAAATGCCATTGCACATTGTGTTTGCCGGTGAGCGGTTGCAGCGCGGGAATCTTTTCGGCAGCTTCTTGAATGCGGTTTTCTCCGAAAACGCGCAAACCTGCGGCAATGGCTTCCTCGACATCGGTGACGGGGAAGGTTTTGCTGACTGCCACCAGAGT
>JAEUQI010000030.1 GCA_016789145.1 Blastocatellia bacterium
TTGTGCCAGAACGGCGTGGTTTCCGAGGCAGCCTTGCCTGTCAGCCAAAGACAGTCAGGAAGGGGGCAATTGCCCCCGCTCTTCGTTGCGGTCGAGGCAGTTTCGGGCCCAAACAAAGAGCGGGAGCGTTGCTCACCTTCCTTACTGTCTTTGGTTTAGCTAAATGTTTCAATCGATCACGCAATATAAAATACCTAGGACAGCTCGCCCGTCTGCACCGCCCGATCTGTAACAGCTACACCCAAAGTGGTACCGGAAACACCTCAAAGTGGTAGAGTACTTCCCGCAAAGTGGTAGAGTACTTTGCCCAAAGTGGTAGAGTTGTTTTCAACGCAATTTTCGCGTCATTCTCCAACATCAATCTCATCAGCCTCGTTAACGACGGCGGTGACCTCGACTTCATCAAGCAGACCTTCGGCTTTTTCATTCGTGCATTTGCGGCCGACTCTTCCTAAGATGAGCCTTTGATCCACTAACAATATTTCCTCCCTCTTTCGATCCTTTCTGTGCTATACTTGCAACAGTGCGTTTTATACGCAACGACACAAAGAGAACTAGAGGTGAGACATGAGGTCTGATTATTGGGAGAAATTTGCGGCGGGGCCGAATTTGGCTAAGGACGTTCGGTGGCATGTGACTATTGATAAGAAAAATGTGATCAGGATGAACCGTGTGGTTCATAAGGCTTTGGGGTCGCCGGTGGCGGTCGCTTTGTTCTTTAATAAGCGACATTCGATGATCGGGATCGTTAAGGCGGACAAGGACCTGAAAGAGGCGTTTCCGGTGGTCGAACATAATGGGTCGTTTGTCGTGCACGCGCGGCCGCTCTGTAAACACTACGGCATCGAGATAGTGGGCACGCAGAAATTTGCGACTCCCAACTTTGATGAAGAGGGCATCTTGCGGCTCGATCTCTCGACGACGACGCGAACCACAATTCGCAAACGCCGTACGATCGCCGCTACCTGAACGAAACGAGGCTCGGTCTTTTGACCGAAAGCATTTCTACGGCGATCGAGATGGCGTCGATCTGGTCGTCGTGGCGGCCGTGTGGAAAGCGGCAGACCTCGTCTACAAAGCCGTCGATCCAAGGGCCGCGAACGAGACGCAGCTTCCCTTCTTCAGCGAGGTTTAGCCACGCCAATGCACGCGTCAGTTTGTCGCCGCGAACATTCACCTGACGAAATGCAAAACGCCCAAGATCCGCATCACGTCGAAGATCCTGAACAACGGCCTGTCCGTGCATGGCGGCCTCGATGCCGTGTTCGGTGTCGGGTTCTGCGCGCATACGCTCGATGATGTAACGCCGCTGGTCGGGATATTCGATGCGTTTGCGAAAGCCTCCGTCGATGTATAGATTGCCCTCGGCGTCTTTGGCACAGCGAAAACTCGCGGTGTAATCGGCCGAGGTTTTGATCGAGACCGCGAGGTCGTAGCCGCGTTTCCAACGCAGGCCTTTAGGAGCGTGCTCGACGATGTTCGTGAACCAAGCACGCTTGAAACGGCCGCCTTCGGCAGGTGCGGGGCTTTGTTGGTACAGAGCGGCGAATGAATACGAACCGAGTTTCTTACGAAAGCGTTCAAGAGCCTTTACGTTGTAACGCTGCGGGCACAGTGCCTGGCCAGGCTTGCGCCCCAGCGGATCGACTGGAGACGCAAGCATCTTGCTTGCGTCCGGGCAAGCAGGGATGCTTGCCGTTCCAGTCTCCGCCAAAGCGGGCAATCTGACGACGGTCCATTTCTCGCCGCCGTTCTCGGACTCTTTGAGCAGGCGGCCGGCGAGGTCGTCTTCGTGCCAGCGAGTCTGGATCAGCACTATCGCGGCGTTTGGTTCGGTACGTGTGTAGATATCGTCGTTGAACCAATCCCACACGCGTTCGCGATAGGTCTCACTTTCGGATTCAGCACGGCTCTTAACAGGGTCGTCGATGACGATCAGCCCGGCACCAAAACCCGCAATTCCGCCGCCAACACCGACCGAGCGTATCACGCCGCCACCGGATGTTTCCCATTCAGCGGCAGAAGAAAGAAGTCGGTCCATGGGAGTGCGGACACTCTTGTCCGCATCGCCGGTTCCTCCGGTGAGATCTTGGGCCGCATCTTCGGTTCGCGTCGAAGCGACGCTCATGCGGACAGGAGTGTCGGCGCTCCGTACGATGCGCTTTATTTTCCGCGAGAATTTGTCGGCAAGGCGTTGGTTGTAGCTGCCGAGGATGACGTTGAGTTTTGGATCTTGGAGAATTCGCCATGCCGTATAACGGACGGTGACGAGTTCGCTTTTGCCGTGACGCGGCGGCATAAATATCATTAAACGCTTACATTTACCGCTGGTGACGTCCGCCAGACGCTCGTAGATGTAACGCTGGTATCGCCATGCCCAACACCATTCGGGAAAGTTTGCGTTGAGCCAGCGTTCGAACAGATGCCGGTCGCGATTGCGTTGCTGCTTTCGAGGCTCGGGCTTTTTCTTGAGCAACTTGTCCCATCCAAATTGAACGGGCCAACCCTGCGTGACGCCGTGTGAATGGCGCCTCGTGTAGAACATTTGGCGATAAAATGGCCAGCCTCGCCGCTGCATTTCCCGCTCAATCTCAGGAAATCTGCGGCCGTTGTTCTGTAGATAAAGCTCTTTGGCTTCGTCGATCATTTGCTGTGGAAACTGCTTTTCTCGTTTCATATCAATTTTGCCGTGATTGTTGCAGTGATGCAACAGACTACGATCATAGCAAAAGTTGAGTTGAAAGTGTAGCAGTTTTTTTTTGGTTGAACAGGACTCGGGCAATCGAGCCGCCTTTCCAGTCAGCTTGAACTAATTTTCGGCGATGATGTCGATCTCGATACGGCGTTTAGCGTCGTCGAGGAATTCGGAGATGCGGTCGGCGACGCGTTCTTCGATCAAGGTCGAGCGGATCTCGCTGCGTTTATCCTCAAGGCTGGGGACGACGACACCGGGCTGGCGGCGGCGGAAGGCAGGTACGTAAGTTTCTCTGTAATAACGACTTATCTCGTCCGGCGTGACGACTACGAACGAACTGAATCGAAACTCGATGTACTTTTCGATCAAGACTCGCTGGGTTATCAGCTCTTCGAAATTCTCGTCCATTACGGACGAAAATCCGACGCTGCGAAGACGCTGCTCGAAATCAGCGAGTGACGGAAAGAATTTGGTGATGCGAGCTATCTCGCTCTTGATCACGCCGGCATCGGGCGCAGGCCTCGGAAAACGCTTAGATTCAAGAGCAAAAATGCGCTGATCGATCAGCGAGTCGCGGGCACGCTCGATGTCCTCTTTTCGCATTGGATCGAGAGGAACATTTGGCTGGAGAGCAAGCTGCCACTTGATGTCCGAAAGGGTGATGACCTCGACGCTTGAACCGTCGCTAACCGTTGCGACAAGGCGATCTACAACCTCTTGTGATCTACCGACCGTTGTCAAAACGACGATGAGAGGCACAACCAAGAGCAATTTTCGATAAACCAGCGTCACACCATCTATTGTCGATTGCTTGGAAGTGGCTGTCAATCAAAAACGAGCTCTAAACCTGAACGAAGAACGACCGACATCCATGTGGAAAACTGTTGACAAACTTGTTAAAACAGTTTGTAATTATAAGGGGAGTATTGTTACTTCTTCAGATCATTGCAGTAGCCGACCGGAACACCGTCCCTCCAGTTCGACGCCTCCGGCACATTACCAATAAATGCAACCTTCTTCGCCGGCCAAAATGGGTAGCAGCCGGCATTACGACCCGATCACCGTGAACGACACGGGCACGGATCTGAGATTCATTACGGATCTCGGCCGTAGCCTATTGCCAATGGTGCATCCGAAAAAGGTCGCAAATCGGATCGTCGACGCTCTGGTCCATAAGCTCGGAGCCGAGGCATGTGTATTTGCGGCAGAGGTGCCGAGCATTGGTCTGATCAGTTCGACGGCGATGGCAACCGCAGGCGACGTTCGCGACCTGCTAGACCGCAAGAGGCTCGAAAAGTGGAATTCTTTTATGCCGCCTCAGGCAGGATACTCGGAAACGGACAAGTCAGAATTTCTGATCTCCGACATTGAACACGCCGCGGAGTACGTTTCGCCGATGCAGTTCGCAGGCGAAACACGAGGATTTTTGGCGGTCGCATTTGCTTCGGAGTCCGACATCGACGAGCGTCGCGCCGGACTGATCGACGCGGCGGCACAGATGGCGGCGATGAGCGTCAATCTGGCTGCTCATTTTGAATCAACGCTCAGCGATTCGATCGATCGTGCAAGGGACGAGCATCGCAAATTCACCGAGGCAGTTCTGGATTCGTTGCCGGTCTCGCTCTATGTAGTAGATCGGGACTATCGTATCGTGACCTGGAATCGGCATCGAGAGGTCGGCGAACAAGGCATTCCGCGAGACACGGCGATCGGTCGAGATGTCTTCAACGTACTTGCAAAGTATCCGCAAGGACGTTTGAGACAGGAATTCGAACGAGCTTTCCGCACCGGCGAGATCGAACGTATCGAACAGCAAACGGTAGCCGATGACGGTTCGACCCGTCATTGGATCGTCAGCAAAGTTCCGATGCGAAACGCCGAGACAGGCGAAGTAACGCACGTGATCACGGTCGGCGAAGACGTGACCGTACGCGTCGAGGCAATGCATTCGATCGGCCGAGCCGAGAAACTGGCGGCTGTCGGCAGGCTTGCCGCAGGTGTTGTGCACGAGATAAACAACCCGCTCGCGACGATCGCCGCATGTGCGGAATCGCTGGAACATCGCATCGACGAAGGTTCGTTCGATGGCTCAGATTCGGTCGATGACCTAACCGAATATCTCGGCCTGATAAAAAGCGAAGCCTTTCGCTGTAAGTCGATCACGATGGGCTTGTTGGACTTTAGCCGAGTTCGCGTCGGCGAACGCTTGCCTACCGATCTCGGCGAGGTAGTTCGCTCTGCAGCGAATCTGTTGATGCATCAAAAACGCGGCAATGATGTCGAGATCATTACAGATATTGCGGAAGGGCTAACTCTCGTAACTGCCGATGCAGGCCAAATACAACAGGCCGTCATCGCCCTGGCGACCAACGGCATCGACGCGATGCCCGACGGCGGAACCCTCACGCTACGCACTGTAGCCGCGGGAAACCGATATGTGATCGAGGTCAAAGACACCGGCTCAGGCATTTCGCCGGAGCATATGTCGAAGATCTATGAGCCATTCTTTACGACTAAAGAAGTCGGCAAAGGCACCGGCCTCGGCCTCGCAGTCTGTTATGGCATCATTTCAGACCACGGCGGCCGAATAAACGTTCGATCGAACGTAGGAAAAGGAACTACATTTTCGATCTTCCTGCCGATCGCGAAATAGCGATCTTGCTTCAATTCTCCCGACCCAAAGATCATGGCAAAACTACTTGTAGTAGATGATGAAAAGAACCTAAGGCTTGTCGTCCAAAAGGAAATGACACGACAGGGACACGAGGTCGAAACTGCCGATAACGGCGAAATGGCGTGGACGCTGATGGAGGAACACGATTTTGACGTGTTGCTCTGCGACATCAATATGCCTCGTCTCGACGGCATCGGACTGCTTCGCCGAACGCGTGAAAAATGTCAGAATCCGCCCGAAGTCATAATGTTGACGGGCCAGGCCAGCGTCGAATCGGCGATCGAAGCAATGAAGCTCGGCGCATACGATTACCTGACCAAACCATATCGCATCGGCGAGCTTGGCGCATTGGTTACGGCGGCCTATGAAAAACAACAACTCAAGATCGACAACCAGCGATTACGAGCACAGATAGCACGACGCGATGAAAAACTGCCCGACATCGTCGCCGAATCGCAACAGATGAAAGAAGCTTTGCGGCTCATCAATCGTGTTGCCCCGTCGGACACGTCGGTATTGATCACGGGCGAATCAGGCGTCGGAAAGGAGTTGGTCGCCCAGGCAATTCACAAGATGAGCCGCCGGAGCGATAAGGCATTTATTGACCTGAATTGTGCGGCTCTGCAGGACACCCTGCTCGAAAGCGAGCTGTTCGGCCACGAAGCCGGAGCGTTCTCCGGGGCCAAGGCACGCAAGCTCGGGCTCTTCGAGATCGCTGATGGCGGCACACTATTCCTCGACGAGATCATGGAAATGCCGATGCAGCTTCAGTCGAAGCTACTGCGAGCGTTGGAAACGCGAACCTTCTTCCGTGTTGGCGGCACCAAAAAGGTCGAGGTTGACGTACGCCTTATAGCCGCGACAAATCGTGATAAGGACACGGCCATTGCGGACGGCATTTTCCGCTCTGATCTGATGTATCGCATCAACAGTTTCGAGATCAACGTGCCGCCGCTTCGCGAACGACGCGAGGATATCGAGCCGCTCGCACGCCATTTGCTGCACAAGCTTGCCGGTCACGACGAGCCTGAACTATCGCCAACGGCGATCGATGCTCTGGTAGCATACGATTGGTCCGGCAATGTTCGCCAGCTGCGCAACTGTCTCGAACGAGCCATCTTGTTGACCGACAACGGTGTTATAACACCACGCGAATTGCCTCCTGAGGTCGCGTTTCGGACGGAGCGGCCAATGGTATCGGTCAGCTTCAACTCGAACGGCTCAGCGGCGACTTCATCATTCCAAAACTCGACGCCGTCGAACCTTCGCGATGTAGAGCGTCAGCAGATCCTCGGCGCGCTAGAAAAGACCGGCTGGCATCGCGGCAAGACCGCGGACCTGCTCGGCATTTCGCCATCGACACTTTATCGGAGGCTCCGCGAATACGGCCTCGATATCCGCTAAACCCATGGTTTTAAGATTCTTAGTTTCGGTATGTCTATCGTTGACGTTCTGCATCGCGGCATCGGCGCAGATGACAGTAATCGGAACGGTTATCGATGTCATTGACGGAAAGACCGTTCTGATCGAACTGCCGAATGGTAAAGTTCGTGCCGAGATGCAATATATCGAGGTGCCCGAACGTGGGCAGGAACTTCACGATCTAGTCATACAGCATCTGCGCGGCCTCGCATTGGGAAAAGCCGCGAGCTTTCGGGCTCAGCAAGTCATGAAGGACCGTACCGTAGGCCTGCTCATGATCGGCGATGTCGACCTTGCTCAGCAGATGTTGCGTGATGGTGCTGCGTGGCATATTCGGCACAAACCGACCGGTCAAAATACCGCAGAGATGAAGACTTACGAATCGAATGAATCAGACGCACGTTCCGAAAAGCGCGGCGTTTGGTCGGTCGATGGTATGAAAACAGCATGGCAGTTTCGCGCTGATCGTGAAGCCGCACAGAATAATGCGGTTCCAGTACTGACGAAAGAGTTGCCGGTCGAAAGGCATCAGATCAAGAAACCGACGGGCTATTGGAGCGACGTGAATCCAAGGATGCAAAACGTCGGAGCTCTTGCAAACGGCTACAATCATGCTGCTCGCTCCGGATATGTCGGCACGTCATATTTGCCTGCGAAACATACCGAGATCGAGGTCGCCGACGGGACGCAGACGGCGATCGACATTACATACTTTTACAAAGAATATGAAGTAACAGGCCGCCACGGCGTTTTTGTTGTTACTCTCGTTTCGTCATCGAGTAAATGGCGATTTCTAGAAAGAAACGATCTAACCGTAATTGCTGACGGTAAGAAATACCACGTCGGCAAACCAAAACGCGTCGCGGAAGAGATTGACGGTAAACAAACAGAACGGCTTACCTTCAATATTGATCGCAAGACACTGGATGCCTTTGTGAACGGTTCGGAAGTGATCTTTACCGTCGGAAAAAGCGCTTATACACCTGCTCCTGGAATGCAGATGTTGCTAAATAATCTGCTGATCGCAACCAAATAAACTATCCTACTTTCTTGGCGTCGCTTGTAGGTCGATGGCAAAACCAGCCGGTAGGTTTGGCATTACCAACCACACATTATACGTCTTCCATGTTGGACACGGTGCATTAACCGCGCTGTCGAAGTGAGCATTCACAACATAGCGTTTCGCTCGCGGATCATCACTTGTTTCGCTCGTTGCCTCAAAACTCAAGCCAGGCGGTCGCTCACAATGTCCGCTAGCAAAGCTGTAACCGACGAGCACAGCCTTTTTGAGATCAAGACCGAGATCGCGTAGGTGATCATTGCAACGCAAACGTTCAGTGCTTTCATTTAACGCTGCCGTAAGGACCGTCTCTGAGTTGATCACCCACTGACTTTGGCCGGACATTGGCAAACAACCTTTAAGATCGATCTCACTAACATCAATTCGTTCTCGGTGGACGGTCGGAGGTGGCGAGGGAAACTTGAAAGCGTCGTCGCGGTCGCCGGAGTGGATCCGGTCGATCCGTACTTCTACCATTTCGACCGAGTATCCCTGTGGTAACTTTTCAAACGTTACCCAGCCGGAACGCCTACCTCCGGCTCGGCAACCTCCGTAGATGTTGTTGATAATCACCTTATACTTCTTTTCCGCATCGACCCGAAAAACCTTGAGCTTGACCCGCATATTGCAATCGCTACCGGCTGACCAGCGGAATAGCGTCCGGCTTTCCAAATCAAGGTCGACAGAGGGCAGGTCTTTACGACAGCTTTCGAAACTGCTGAGTTTTTTGATCGCATCCAGTTCGTAACTACCATCCTTTAGCTGAACACAACCGATAGATCGCTGAAAGGCTGAGGTCTCTGATGGTATCTCTACGTAGCCCACTGGCTGCGCGAAAGATGAGACTGTTAGGAACAGATAACACGTAAAGACTGCAACGACACTACTTCTGTTTTTCATACACACAGAGTAGCCGCTAATTTCTGTACTTGGGCTTCGAGACAAATAGATACCTACGTTCGGATAGCGGCATTAGCTTTTGAACGAGATCAACATGATAGTCTTGCAACAATCCTTGCAATGTCAGTCCGCCGAATAATAATAGTTGGCGTTTTCCTGCCCACTTTAACAAACGCGGAAGATGTTGAGTGAATTTGTCCAATGCACGACACGACACGAACTGAACATCGCCGACCTTTGTCTCGCCAAATTGTTTGTTCTCGACAACTGCGCGTTTTTCAATGTCAAGTTTCCTGATCGCGGTGTCTAAGAATGCAGCTTTCTTCGCCTTTGATTCAACAAGAACGGCTCTCAGACCCGGGCGTACTAGCAAACACGGTATTGCCGGCATGCCGCCGCCGGAACCGACGTCGATAAACGTCGCATTCGTTGGCAGAAACTCAAGCATTGTCAGCGATTCGAGAATATGTCTGGTCGCAAATTCGTCAGGTGAACACGGTGCAACGAGATGAAGTAGGGGATTGTGTTCCAGAATAAGGTCGTAATAGTTCGCGAGCTGATCTAACGAGTCGTCGATCTGAACACCAAATATTGCTTGGTTTTCGCGGAGAGTAGCGATCAGATAATCACGATTCATAGTCTTAGGCGGCCATTGTCTGCAATCGCGTAATTATGGGTGGCAGTGTTTCGAGTACTTTGCTGATCTCTTCGTGAGTATTGTATCGACCAAGCGAGAAGCGGATCGAACCCATTGCTTTTGAAAACGGCACGTTCATTGCGGCCAGTGTCGCCGATGAACGTTTATGTGCGTCGTTACAGGCCGAACCTGTCGAGACACAAATCCCTGCTTCGTCGAGCAGGTGCATTATCATTTCACCATTTAGGTTCTCAAAGGAAATGTTTGCTGTATTTGGCAGACGATATTCACGCGAACCGTTCACGCTAGAACACGAAATGCTCGTTAGAATTCCGTCCTCAAGCCGCTTTCGAAGCTCGCCAACAGTGTCGTAACACGGCTGTTCGAACGCCAATTTTGCGGCTGCACCAAGCCCAGCGATCTGATGAACTGCCTCAGTTCCCGCCCGACGTCCCGCCTCTTGGCCTCCGCCGATCGCACACGATGGCAACCCAACACCGTTACGAATGTACAACGCTCCGATGCCCTTTGGTGCATGAAACTTGTGGCCCGATATCGACAGCAGATCGACACCGGCATCATGAGAATGTAACGGCATCTTCCCCACTGCATTCACGGCGTCCGTGTGAAACAAAGCATCCGAATGCTCGTGAACGACAGCAGCCGCCTCGCGGATCGGAAATCGAACGCCTGTTTCGTTATTCGCCGTCATCAGCGAAACGATTGCGGTATCGAGCCTCAGAGACGCTCGAAGTTCATCGAGATCGAGAATGCCTTCCCCATCGACGGCAACCCGAGTGACTTCGCAGCCCTCGAGTTCGAGCAACGCAGCCATGTTACGGACGGCTTCGTGTTCGACGGTCGAAATAACTATGTGCCGTTTGTCCGTTCCCGCGATAGCTCCGCGGAGAGCCCAATTGTCGCCCTCAGTGCCGCCCGATGTGAAGACGATCTCGTTCGGCGACGCCGCACCGACAAGCTTTGCGACAATGTCGCGAGCGGCTGCGACGGCTTCTCGAGCGGCAGCACCGGCAGCATGCGAAGAGGAAGCACTACCAAATTCCACGGTCAAGAACGGCAACATCGCATCCAAAACTTCCGGTGCTATCGAGGTCGTTGCGTTGTTATCGAGGTATATCACGTTAGCAAGTTTGCGGCTTCAATTTACCATTTGCCGCCGAGCGTTTACAATTCGAAGTATCTTGAACGGAATACTCACGATCACAGAACCTAATGGCAGACGCTGGGAGTTTGGCGTCGAATCGGGTCGTACATACACGATCGGTCGGGCAAAAGAGAATGACGTAGTCCTCAACGACCGCCGGGTTTCGAGAAAGCATGCATTCATCTCATCTCAGCCGGACGGTTTTCGTTTAGTTGATGGTGCGGAGGAGAATGGCGAGATCGTTCGTAGCGTGAATCACGTTTTTGTTAATGGAAAACCGCTGCATGAAAAACTACTTGAAGATGGCGACATTATCACGATCGGCGAATCGCGTATCGAATTTGCGCTAGTGCGATCGAGCGGTGCTATTCCAGAGCCGCAAGCTGTAGAGCAGATCCACGCTCAAGAACCGGTTGTCGAATCGCCCGGCCCATCGATCTCTTCGGTTCAATACGAGGACACCCCGTTGGGCCACACTCAAGTCAAGATGTCAGCGAGCGAGATCATCGGCCGCCAATCCCATCTTGTGCTTGATCCGGCCGAAGCATCAGCAGACGAAGTAAAAGACCTCCGGCGAAAGGCAAAACTGCTCGAAATAATGTTCGAAATGAGCAAATCGCTCGGCACTGTTTTCGATCTCGAGACGATATTTGAGCGTGCGACCGATCTTATTTTCCGTGGCACGCCGGCCGACCGCGTCATTGCTCTTCTTGCGGACGAAACAGTAGATGGCAAGATTCTGAGCTATAGCCTTTACCAGATCGCGGCTAAAACCCGCGACGAGAGATTTGCACAGCTATCTGAGAAAATGAGCGTAAGTCGCACTATTACGCAAAAGGTGATGGACGAACGCGTTGCGATCCTGTCCCAAGACGCAAAGACCGATGAGCAATTTCAGGGCGCTGAATCTATCGTTTCGCAAGGTATTCGTTCGACGATCTGCGCTCCTTTGGTGACAGAATCGAATGTCCACGGTGTTATCTATGCAGATAGGCTCGATCCGTTCGCGGCTTTCACTCAGGATCACCTTGAGCTTATCAGCGCAATTGCAGCCCAGGCAGCAGTCACTGTTGAAACTATCAAAGGGCATAAACGTCTTGCTCGCGAAGAAGTTGCGCGCGCGAATTATAGTCGATTTATGCCAGAGTACGTTGTTCAACAGATGCTGGAGCATCCTAATTCGTTCCGTCTTGGAGGCTCGAATCAGACTGTAACCGTGCTGTTTGCAGACATTCGCGGATTTACGTCTCTGAGCGAACATTCGGACCCTGAAAAGGTCGTAGCTCTCCTCAATCATTATTTTTCGGCAATGACCGAGATCATTTTTGCCCACGGCGGAACTCTCGATAAGTATATCGGCGACGGCCTGATGGCACTGTTCGGCGCCCCAACATCAACACCGACCGATGCAGTCAATGCTTTGAAAGCGGCGGTTGCGATGCAAAAGCGCATCGTGAAGCTTAACGAAGAATTACGCGCCGAAGGGTTTCCCGCGGTCAGCGCCGGTATCGGGTTGCACACGGGAGTTGCAACGGTCGGCTACATTGGCTCTGACAAGCGTTCGGAGTATACGGCCATCGGCGACACAGTGAACCTCGCAGCTCGGCTCGAATCTAGTGCCGCAGGCGGACAAATTCTGTTTAGCGAAGCAACCCATAACGCATCGAACAACATCTTTCCTGTCGAGCCGCTTGAGCCTCTCACGGTAAAGAATCGAACGCAGCCTGTTGCCCTGTTCGACTTGAAATGGAAACAAAATTAGTGGATTCCTTGTTCGAAAGCGTCTATACTTTGATTGCACCCGAATTCAATTGAGACCTTATGTTAAAGATCTCTTCACTCAAAAAACTCGTGACCGATTCGATGGCGATCGACCTCGGAACGGCAAGTACGATAATCGCTGTAAAAGGCCGCGGTATAGTGCTCGATGAGCCGTCGCTCGTGGCCATCAACGAGATGAATGAGGAGATCGTCGCGTTCGGGCAGGAAGCAGCGGATATGTCAGGCCGCGAGGGCCGCGACGTTGCGGTTCGTGCACCAATGATCGGCGGAGTTGTTGGCGATTTTGAGCGTACAAAGAAAATGCTCGCGTATTTCGTCAAAAAGGCGAAAACCGGCGGCTCGAACATCGCGATCCAAGGCGTAATGTCGATCGTTTCAGATGTCACACACGTCGAGCAGCGAGCCTTGCTCAATGCTGCCGAAGATGCGGGCATCGGAAAGGTTTTCATGATGGAGGAAGGCCTCGCCGCGGCTTTTGGTGCCGGAGTTTTGGCCACCGATAAACGCGCTTCGGCGGTTGTGGACATCGGTGCCGGCACAACTAACATCGCCGTAATTGCCAAGGGTACTATCGTCCATTCAACCTCGGACCGATACGGTAGTAACGCAATAAACGACGCATTGGCGACGCACATTCGCCGGCATCGCGGGCTACAGGTCGGCGAGGAAACTACTGAGTTTTTGAAGACGAATTTTGCTTCGACATTCTTACCTGAGGACCTTTCAACCTCGATCGAGATCCGTGGACGCGATGTGCAGACCGGTAGTCCCGGGGCAGTCGAGATAACGGCGGGTGAGGTCTATCCTATCGTCGAGGGCATCGTTCGCCGCATCGCACTTCGTGTCAAGGACACTTTAACCGAGTTACGTCCCGAAGTCGCGGCAGATATTTATGACCGTGGCGTCATCCTGACCGGTGGCGGAGCCTTGCTGGAGGGTATCGACAAATACCTGCGTGAATTCATCAAACTTCCTGTTACGGTTCCTGAAGAACCGCGTTATGCCATCGTCAACGGCCTTGTAAAGATGTTCGATGATCAAGAGCTGCTCGAGCGGGTGGCCAGCAACGAGCTTAGCATCTTGCAGAACGCAGAGATCCCCTTCGAAGTTTAGCTGATTAATACAAATGGTTCTGTGCTATTCTGTCACCGTATTTTTGTGGCAACGTAGTATGAACCTGTCGGATCTGATCCCAACATTCAACACACTACGAAGCATTGTCGATTTCACGTTGGTCTTTGTCATCGTGTACGTCGTGCTCAAATTGTTGCGCGGCACGCGAGCGGTGCCGACTGTCGTTGGCATGGTTATCTTGGCTTTGGTGTATTGGTTTGCATTAGCTCAAGATCTCGCAACACTCGAATTTGTCCTCAGATATGCAGTGGCGTTTATAGGCATCGCCATCATCGTCCTGTTCCAATCAGAGATAAGGCAGGCGTTGATCTATTTCGCGAACCGATTTCGATTTCCTATCTTACGGAAGCAGCGAGCTCAGTTTGGCGGCAGTGTATACGACGAGATCGTACTCGCCGTAACAACGCTGTCTTCTACAAAAACCGGAGCTCTAATAGTGATAGAGCGGAACATCGGGCTTAGAAACTTTGTCGATGCGGGTGTGCAGCTAGATGCCCGCATCAGTTACGATCTGCTAGTTTCGATATTCCATCCGGAAACGCCTCTCCATGACGGAGCGGTAATTGTTCAGAATGAACGACTTGCCGCCGCATCCGTCTTTTTGCCCTTAACAAAGAACCCCGAGGTCTCGCGCGAACTTGGTACGCGACACCGAGCCGCAATAGGTATCACTGAAGGTTCGGATGCCATCTCGCTGGTCGTTTCGGAAGAGACCGGCCTGATCACTTATGTCGAAGGAGGCGAGGTTCGACGCAATCTCGACCCGACGACACTTCGAAAATTGCTGCTTGAAGCAATGGAGATCCCGCTGGTTGAAACCCGCCGCGGAAAAAGTTTTGCGGCCGAGGCATCGGAGATTACCGAGTAGAAATGGCAGGAAAAAACAAGCTCTTTGCCAAACACATCTTGCGAAAGATCTTTTTAGAAGATTGGGCGATGAAACTTGTCGCGCTCATAATAACGTTCGGACTATGGTTCGGCGTCACTGTTTTGAGTCGAGGAAAGCAAGCGAGTGAACGCTACAGCGTTAAGTTAAATTTGCGCGCCGCTGACAACGCGATCGTTACAAATAAATCGGTCGATCAAGTCGAGATACGCGTACGCGGAGTTGATGAGAAGATCGAACAAATTCAGTCTACTAACCTCGCCGTAAATGTCGATCTCTCAGAGTTTCCGGTTGGCGATAGCATTCTGGAGCTTACGCCAGAGTCTGTATCGGTGCAGCTCCCGGAAGGAGTCAAACTCGTCGATCTGCAACCAAGCCGCATCGCAGTTTCAGTCGATTCGTTCGCCACGAAGGAAATTCCAGTCAAGCCACAAGTAGATGGCACGCTTCCCGTCGGCTTTGAGCTGTACGGTGAGCCTGTGGCAATTCCGGCAAATATTCCCATCCAAGGTTCGGCAAAGCTGATCGCAAGCGTTGATCAATTGCAAACCGAAAAGATCTCGCTGGACGGCCGAAAGCAGGATTTTGTGGCGAGACAGATCCCGGTAACTTCTGCAAATAATAAGGTTACGATCAACAATACGGTGGTTGATGTTTCGTTTCGTATCGGCGAGAAGCGAATAGAAAGGTCATTTGTCTTTTCCGTCGATGGCCGGTCCGTATCGGCAGCAATTTTCGGACCTAAGTCGCTGGTCACAAAGCTGAAGGCCGCGGATCTGATCGTTGAAAATCGGAAAAATGAAGACGGAACGGATTCGGTCACGTTGACACTCCCCGAGGAAATTCGCGATCAGATCGAAGTCAGGCGTACAAAGATCAACTAAGATCCACGCAAAAATTTGCGTATGTCGTCCCGCATGTCTTGCGTTATTTCGTGTTTGGCTTCGTACTGTTTCGAGCGATAGTTCGGCAGCAGCGACCGTAGCTTCTCATCAAATGCCACCAGCTTTTCTTGACTATAAAACTCATCGTCGTCTCCGTAAAGATAAAGTGTCGCGGCATCAAATGGCTTGTACATCTCGTTCGTGTCAAGGTCGCCGGGAATTCCGCCGCAGACGCCTATCACGCCGCGAAGCCTATTGCCGTGCGTAAACGCAAATCGAAAGTTCAGAGCACACGCCTGAGAAAACCCGTATAGATATATCTCGGACGTATCTATCACCCCGTCGGCATCAAGTTGGCCGATAATGTCTAAGATGAACTTATGATGGAGTGAGATGTGCTGCTCCGGTTTCTCGTCCGAGAGCCAGCCGTAACCGATACGATATCCGTCAGGCGTCGGCCGATAATGCGGATGTGGGGCCTGTATCGACGCAATAACAAAGTTATCAGGGGCTACCAGCCGAGCCTCCCGCATCATATAACGTTTATGAGCTCCGTAGCCGTGAACTGATATCAGCAATGGGGCTTTTCTCTTATTCTCTGGCTTGTAAAGATCATAATAGAGCCGTAGTTCGGCGGTTATTTCAAGGTCAGTCGCTAGGGTCGAATCGCTCATCTCGTTTTTCTAATTGCTATAATCTTAGCACTTATGGCGAACCTCTTCGCATCTTGGGATAGCATCGCAGTTTCCGACACGAGCACCGGGATCGCTCGTTGGCTAGAGCGGGGTGCTTTCCTGTTCGCAACCCTGATGGTGCTCGCCAGTCCGCATTCGATCGCTGCGACGCAGATCGCGTGGGGCGTCGGAACGCTTCTTTGGATAGCCTGTATTTTCGCACGAGGCATAGACAAGCGTGCAATTCGCCCGATCAGCGTCGCCTTGGTTGCGTTTTTCGCGTGGTCGGTAATCAGTGCATTATTCTCATACGAACCCGCCACGTCGCTCGACAGGCTCCGCGGTGTGTCAGTGTTTCTGATCTTCGTATTTGTCGCAGCAGTCATCAGGAACCTAAAGGCCCTCTATTTCCTTGCATTTGCGATGGTCATCTCTTGCATGGTCAACGTCGTATGGACACCAGTCGAGCGGGCAATAGGACGTGGCGTTGAGATATATGGATTACGAACCGACGGCCCACTTTCAAAGGCACTTCTTTGGAACGGCGACACCTTGCTATCGGCGAACGGGGAGAAACTCAGCAGTCCGGAGGACCTACTCAAAGCCACCGAGTCAAGCGTAGTCACAAAGGTTAGATTCTACCGTCCGGATTTCGAATTCGCCGTCGATGTGAAGAGTAGTGATTTATTGCCTGGAAGAACTGCCGCCGAACGGCTTGGTTTTGCAAGCTGGAAAAAGAGTCACAACTGGCGATCAAGGGGTTTCTACAGCCACTACGTAACGTATGCTGAAGTTCTGATGCTCATCGGCTCGCTTACTCTCGGCTTACTTTTTGCGTCTATCATTTATTATGCAGGTCAGCGAAAATGGACGATACCGTTGCTTTCAACAGCATTTCTCGGAATGAGCTTCGCTCTGCTTTTGACAGTCACGCGGGCGTCGCAGCTTGCCTTGTTGTTTTCAGGACTAGCGATGATCGTTCGCGGTGGCGGAAGAAAACTTGCAATCGCTGCTGTGTTAGTCGCCGCTCCGGTGATCGTCGGAGGCTTGATCTTTCTACAACAAAGTCGAAATACGGGATTCTTTGATCCCAATGACGAATCTACACGTTACCGTTTTGTTATGTGGAATGACGGCGGTCGTTTGCTAGCCGAAAGCCCTCGCAACTTCATTTTCGGCGTCGGAATGGATTCGGTCCAAAAGCGCTGGCAGGAGTGGAATATGTACGAAGGCGGTTTTCTGCCGATGGGACATTTTCACTCGACGCCGGTCCAGATCGCCGTCGAACGCGGCATTCCGGCGTTGCTTATCTGGATCGCCATTCTTGCAATTCTGGCTCGCTCATTGTGGCGAGGTATCACGAATTCGCGAGAATTCGGGTGGCGGTCATTTGGCGTCGCTCTCGGAACATTTGGGGCATTGATCGGATTTTTCGTAAGCGGTTTTGTGCACTGGAATCTCGGTGATCAAGAAGTAGCTATGATCTTCTATATGCTTATGGCGTTCGGCGTGCGAAATGCCGAACTCACTTCATAACAATTCTTGGAACTTTTGCGCACCTGGTTTGCGTACTAGACAGCAGAAATAGATCTCGAGGATATATGAATACTATCGCTACACGTCTTCTGTCGTTCGTCATCTTACTGTCCATCTTTACACTCTCGCTGCCGCAGATCGGCTACGCTCAGACAGCAGCTGTTCAGTCCGCAGGGCAATATGCCAAGGCTCTGTCCGACATCGAAGCGTTCGTCGAAAAACGCCGAGGCGAGCTTGGCATTCCCGGAATGTCGCTCGTGATCGTCAAGGACGACCAGGTCATATATATGAAAGGCCTCGGCTATAAAGATTACGAGAATAAAATAACGGTCACTCCTGACACTCAGTTTGCGATCGGATCGGCAACTAAGGCTTTCACTGCACTTAGCGTCTTGATGACGGCGGACGAAGGTAAACTCTCGCTTGATGACAGCCCGAAAAAGCTGCTGCCGTACTTCAAAATGTACGACCCAGAAACCGACAAAAACATCACGATCCGTGATCTGATGTGTCACACATCAGGACTCAATCGCACGGACCTTGCTATGATCACCGGCAAGCTGAATCGTGCTGAATTGATCCAGGTTGCTGCTCAAGCAAAGCCGACGGCTAAGCTTCGTGAGAAGTTTCAGTATCAGAACATAATGTTTGCGGCGGCCGGCGAGATCGTGACTCAAGCTCAGAAGATGCCTTGGGAACGATTTGTTCCCGAGCGGATCTTCGCACCGCTCGGCATGACAAATAGCAACATGTCGATGAAGCAAATGGCAAAAGCCAAGGATCATTCGCTCGGATATACGTACAATTTTGATACAAAAGAGACCAAGAGCTTGCCGTTCCGCGATATCGATGAGGTCGCACCGGCCGGCTCGATCAATTCGTCAGCCCGTGATATGGCTGAGTGGCTTCGCTTTGTGATGAACGGCGGAACGGTTAATGGCAAACGTCTCGTCTCGGAAAAAGGCTACGAAGAATGGCTCAAGCCGCAAATGAAGATGAATCCGTCGGGCACCGTCAACTACGGACTCGGATGGATGTTGCGGGATTGGAACGGACTAAAGGTCGTCGAACACGGCGGCAACATCGATGGTTTCAATTCTCTCGTCGCGATGATCCCGGAGAAAAAGCTAGGATTTGTGATGCTTACGAACGTTAGCGCTTCGAGCCTCGGTAACGACATCATGCCGATCATTTGGTCGAACATTTTGAATGAACCTAAGAGCGAATCTGTAAAGCTTCCTGTTGCGACCCTAAAGTTAATGGCAGGTAAATATGGAACTGCAGAACGCAGCGTCGAAGTTAAGATCGAAGGCGAGGATCTCTATTTGGTTGTCCCCGGTCAGCCGCCTTACAAGCTTGTACGCACTGCTCCGCGCACCTTTAAGCCGGAGGGTCTGCCCGAGGGCTTTGGAGCGAAATTCACGCCGGAAACTGGCGACGCGACGGAACTAGAACTCATTCAACCTCAGGGAAATCGTAAACTTCCTCGATTGGGTCTGGAGTCGAAGCCAAGCGGCTCTACGTCAGTCGACAACTCACAGGCAAAGCTACTCGTCGGTCGCTATACGCCTCCTGGAAGTAGCGACGCGGTGATCGAGATCAAAGACGCCGATGGCAAGGTAACGTTCAACATTCCCGGTCAACAGCCTTACACTCTATCGCCTAAGACCGACGGCAGTTTTTCGCTTTCACCTTTACCGGAAACTTATTTTCTTACGCCGAAACGCGACGCTGCAGGGAAACTCACGGCCGTCTCAGTAACACAACCTGAAGGCGTGTTCGAATTCAAACTTGCCGCTGCCGTAAGCAAACCGGAGATCACGGTCGAGGAACTTCGCTCAAAGGCCATTGCCGCGATCGGAGGCGAGGCAAATTTGCGCAAGATAACCTCGCGAGTAACTACCGCAGATGTCGATCTTGTTCATCAAGGTGTTCAGGCCAAATCGACGACGTGGGCAAAAGCTCCGAACAAAAGCGCGACCGAGACGACGATGATAGCTTTAGGCAAGAAGATCGCTAGCGGATGGGAATATTTTGACGGCACCGAAGGCTACGAGCATTATAGCTTTGCTCCGGCTGAGAAATACGCAGGTAAACGGCTAGACGACATTCGCCTGTTTAGCGATTTTTACGCAGGTCTCGATTGGACGACCGATTACAAAAAGGTCGAGGTGACCGGAACAGGTAAGGTCGGAGACGAAGAGGCATATATCGTTTCTTTTGAGCCAAAAGCAGGAACCGCATTTCGTCAGTTTTACTCGAAAACTTCATTCTTGCTTCTCAAGCACGAGGGCACGGTGGCTTCGAGTACCAATCAGAGCGTGATCCCATACACCATCATGTACAGTGACTATCGAGATATCGATGGCATCAAGCTTGCTTACAAAACTGTCAATAATAATCCTGGAAATGGCGACATTGTTTCGACCGTAACATCGATCAAACACAACGTTGATTTAAAAGACGCAATCTTTTCAGCGAGAAAGCTGAAGTAGATCGCTTCGTTCGGACGATTGCTATTTGATAGGTGACGACGACATCACGGTCAGTTTAGAACCCTTTTCAAGTCTTAGGTCTTCGCGACCAGTAATCACGGCGGAGCCGGCTCCGGCTCCACCGCCTATTATCGCCCCTATGGCAGCACCTTTTGCTCCACCAGCGATCGCACCGATCAAAGCACCAATTCCAGCGCCGATGCCCCCACGTTTGACCGATTCTTTTGTCTGGCTGCCGCCTTTAGCCGTGCCTTCGGTGTCGACCTTGATGACTTTACCATTCGCGTCGGTTGCGGATTGTAGCGAGCCTGCGAAATCGTATATCTTCCCATCTTTTAGCGTAATCCGTTCGAAATTGAACGTCACATTCGAGCGTCCGGCGACCTTGCCGGAGCGGTCAACGCCGGAGATGTAGCCATCGATGACGGCGCCGCGATATTGGTCGGGCGAGGTTACGGTCAGCTTAAATCGGTCGTTGTTTTGCGAAACTTTAGTGTTGATCTCGTTCTCGAGAACGCCTGTCACAGACGTTCCGTTGGCGACAATGAACGTGCCCGTTCGCGGTAGGCCGATCGTCGGAGCACCGCCGTTGTTGACGGTTGTGCCGGTGTCGTTGTCCGAATAGCCGCCGCCGGTGTTGTTTCCGGTTGGATTCATCGTGTCGATGCCAAGGCGGGCGACGCCGTCGGTTTTGTTATAGACACTATCGACAAAAATGGTCTGATCGAGGTAGTCGGTCGTAATACGACGCGAAACTTTGAGCACGCGGCCACCCGCAGTCGACGTCAATACGATGGTGTAATCGGTATCGCCGCCTAAGGACGCGATTGTCAGCGAATCGCCGTTGAGCGTGGCTTTGACGCGGGTCATACGGCCATTTGGGCCTTGTTCGCTCTTTTCGCGGCCATCGGCAACGAATGTCACAGGCGTTGCGGTCGTCGAAGCCAAAGTCACTTGATTTCCGCGAACATCGATCGCGATCTGGCCGGGAGCGGCGAGCTTCTCTTTGAGCTCTTCGCGGTTCGCGGTGCTTGTCGAAACTGACGAGAGTACATCGTCGACTTTCTCGCTCTGATCGAAATCTAGGTCGTAAGTGCCTGATAAACCTACAGTTACTGTCGATTGGCCGCCCATGTCGTTCTGGTCTTGAACGCCCTGCGGATCGTCGCTCGCTTCCCAACTCGGCGTCAAATTGTAATTCGAAGCAATTCTTTCGATCTGCTTGCGAACGGCGTCCCAGCCCTCGGTCACGCGGCGGTTCATGCCGCCTGAGATGACAATGTCGTGAATACTCCGCGCGCTTGAAATGATGTTTTCGACGTCCGAGCGGTTTTCGCGGCGGCGGTCGAAATTGTCTTGAAACTGCCTGATGTCGTTTTTCAGATCGCGGATATCGTCCTGTGCGTTCTGAATGTCGCCGCTATTAGCCGACGAACTCTGCATCTGATATCGCAGGTCATACTCGAAATTGTCTAGGCTCGTTGTGAGGCTCCTTAGTGCGTCGCGAACGTCGCGTTCGTTGCGATTCTGAGCCGAAACGCCGGCGGCAAAAACGGTCGCGAGGACCAAAAATGACGCGAATATCGATCTCACGTTGTTCATAGCAGTTTCTCCAAAAGGTCACGAAATCAGGCACACTGGTGCCAACACCGATTAGGAAGCATTTCACGTGCCAATGGTTGTCATAAACGCGCGGCTCCCGCCTGGCGATATGCTAACATCGAGAAAAGCTTGGAGTAATTATAATGGCAAACGACAAATACAACGCCAGCGTGACGTACGCCGGCGACGGCTATTTTATCGGCACGACACCGACCGGGATCCCGCAACTGATGGATTCTAAAGGAGATAGACACGCCGCACCAACGCCGCTTGAGATGCTGCTCGTGTCCGTAGCCGCCTGCACAGCGTTCGATGTGCAGTCGATCTTAGAGAAAAAACGCCAGGATGTTGTGGAGTACAAAGTAGAAATAGAAGGCACTCGTTTCGACGACTATCCTCGCAAATTCACCGCTTTCCACATCAACCATATCGTGCGCGGCCGCGGTATTTCGGAAAAAGCCCTGGCCGACGCCATCGAACTCTCCGACACAAAATACTGTTCCGTAGCCGCCACCGTCCGCCCAACCGCAACGATCACAACGAGTTACGAGATAGTTGAGATCTAGACGATGGACAGGTATCGCACACTGACCAGACGCATCGTCGCGTTACTAATTGATGGATTGGTTTTCACACCGATCATCGCGATAAACGCACTGACGGCACAAATCGAGCTTCCGTGGTGGATGACGATCATTCAGAGGGTTTTGTTCGCTTTGATAGGTGTTGGTTACTACGTTCTACTTCATTGGAAATACGGACAGACGGTTGGGAAGATGGTAATGAGACTCAAAGTCGTTTCATTAGACGAACGGCCAATAAGTCTTAGACAATCCCTAATTAGGCACATCTTCTACATTATTGAAAGGTTTGTCGCTCTATGCTTGTTAGTCTATTTCGTGTCGATCGGATATTCCCTCTCGTCAGAACTTAGAACTACAGTTCAGCTTTATCTTAGTATTCCGATCTATATCTGGATCATTACTGACACTTTAGTCTGTATCGTAAATAAACAGGACAGAGCTCTCCACGACCTCATCGCCGGAACCGTCGTCGTGCGGCTCGATGTGCCGGAAACGCCCAGTGACGAATCTAAGCTAGAACCGCCCGGGCCTGAGCATTACGAAGCACTTCGAAATAGCTGAAATCCATCAGTTCTGTAACAGCTAGGCATCAAGTTGTACCGGAATTTGGTCGAAGTGGTAGAGTACTTTCGCCAAAGTGGTAGAGTAGTTTGCCCAAAGTGGTAGAGTTGTTTTCGCGGGCCTCCTCACAAAGTGACACCGCCGATCACCAACTCGCGCGCACCTTTAGGTAATTTTTCACAACAGAGACGATCACGCCGCTGATGATGGCAAGTATTAGCCCTCCGATGGGCACTATGAGAAACGCAGGTGAAGTAGGTCTTCCGATGTCAAAAAATAGCAACATCCAAGGCAGATCCAATCTTCCCCGTGTGCGGAGCACACGCAATAACTTTAGCTACAGGTGCAGCGAAGCGTAACCTGTAGACTCGGTGCCACCCCGGAACCACAGAGCGTGCGGAGCACGCGATATCAATCCCAGAGATACTTCTCGTCAAATTCCACGTTATGCTGCCGCAACAGACCTCTGTATTCGTCTTCAAATGTACGCTTTTGATGATGAATTTTCTGATTGCGAACGTATTCTCGAACGACGGTCGACGCGGATTCGCTGACCGTAAAGGCACCGTACCGGCGTTGCCATGCGAACTTGGGTTGATGCGTTCGACGGACCCATTTCGACGAACCTGCTTTCATATCTCGCACAAGATCAGAAAGGGCGAAGGTCGGATCCAGCCGAGCAAAGACATGCGTATGCTCGGGCATTCCATTGATCTCAATTGGCACACCCTTGTGATTGCGAATGATGCCGCCCAGATATTTGTATAGCTCAGATTCCCAGCTAGGCGATATCAGCGGAAAATGGTCCTTTGTTCCGAATACTAGGTGATATAACAGGTGAGTGTGTGACATGGGTCGATGTCGCGTGTTTCACACGCTTCGGTTATTTGGTCGATCATTCTACAGGTGTCGCTTCGCTTTACCTGTAGCTAAAGCTATTTTGGCATGCTCCGCACGCCGTTAGAACAGTCTCTAGAATAATATGTTTCGGCTAAGATCAGGCAATTTGTCGGGACTGACTTTTTCTTCCGTATCGCCCGACAGACAGGCAAGGCTGCCTGTCTTACTAAATCGTCTTTGGCTCCGCCACGGTCGCACGTCGGCGTGGCTTGCCTCGCCGCCAAGGTCTCCTTTGAGAACTATTGAGGCTATGCCTCGCATCGGTGTTTGCCTTCTTCATCGCAAAACCGTTGTCGCCCGTTGCCCCGCTCAAAGCGAGGCCGGGCTCCGCGGATTGTGTGGTGGCATCTGGCGGTCAGGCACAGCCGTGACGGCACTGCGATCGCGGCGGAGCCGCAGATCGAATCGGCGAGGCCGATGACATATTTTTAGCCCACGGTGCGAACCGTGGGAATGCTCACCACAATATTTCAAGGAACCGTCGAAGACGATGACATTCTTATTTCTCACACATATTCAAGTCCGGTATTCCATGTCGCTTTCGATGAAGATCATCTTTGGAAATGAGTGCGGTGATGATATCACCGTCGTCGACGGTTCCGAGATGTTGGTGGTCGTCTGTTCCCACGGTTGGTACCGTGGGCTACATTTATGGCGTTAACTTCGATGACTGAGATCTGTGTCGGCGGAACGCGACACAATTCGGATCTGTCAATTTGCATCCGTGCAACACACACCAATCTATGTTACACTGAGTTTTGGAGGTTTTTGAGGAACTATGAGACCGAATTGGAAGGAGTTGCCGGTTGGGGATGTTGTGGGGCAGTGGGCGGCGCATTATGTGACTTTGAATCGGAAGGGGCAGATCGTGATGAGCCGGAAGACGTATCGGCGGGCTGGCGAGCCGGAGGCGTTCAACATTTTGTTTGACGATGTGAACAATCGGATCGGGCTAAAACCGACGCGGCTGTCGATGAAGAATGCCTATCGGGTGGCTCCGTGCGGGCGGCATGGCGGCAAGATGGTCCGTGCCTATCGGCTGTTGACCGAATACAACATCGACCTGCCCGCGACGGTGCAGTTTCAGAATATCGAGTTTGACGAAGGCGACGTCATGATATTGGATCTGCGGACGGCGAAGGTATCAGCTCGAGCAAAGACGACTGCGAGGCGGCAAGGTGGCGGAGCAGCCAACTTGTGCCAGAGCTAACGGCCTACGCTGACTTAATGTCTGCTGCGATAGATGGCAGAATAGGTACATGATATTCACAGAAGAGATACAGTCGTACGCGGAAATTTTTACGTCGAGCGAAAGCGATGTGCTGAGGCAGCTTCGTGAGCATTGCTATGCGAACTATGAGGACAAGGCGATGCTGTCGGGATTTGTCCAGGGGCGGCTGCTTTCGATGTTCTCGCATATGATCAGGCCGCGTGTTGTGCTTGAGATCGGGACGTATCTTGGCTATTCCGCCCTGTGCTTTGCCGAAGGTCTGGCAGAGGGCGGAAAAGTAATTACATTGGACATACAGGAAGATACGAACGCGGTCGCACGTGCGTTTGTCGAAAAGAGCGAGTTTGCGGATCGCATCGAGTTTCATCTCGGTTTTGCGACCGAGATCATACCGTCGCTTAGCGAATCGTTCGATCTCGTATTCATCGACGCTGACAAACCGAACTACTCGAACTACTTCGATCTCGTCATCGACAAAGTTCGCCCCGGTGGCTTCATCATCGCCGACAACGTCCTCTGGAGCGGCAAGGTGCTCGACGACAGCAAGGACGAGAACACACAAGCTCTCCACGATTACAACCAAAAGATCCAAACCGACATGCGAGTCGCGAATATTCTACTACCGATCCGTGATGGGCTAATGGTTACTCGGAAAAGATGAAAAGGTACATAAAGTTTTTGGGGGTTTTTACGGCTGTTCAGCTCCTGCTTTTTGCTATTACATCAGCTTACTATTTGTACGAGGGTCTTCCCCAACTGTATCCGTCGTCCCCTGCCTATCTTTATTGGTGGCCGCTTAACCATGGAAATTGGGGTCACGCAAGCCCTTTCATATTCTTGGTTGGTCCATTCATGCTAATCGTCTATTCAATCGTTGCAACGATTGGCTACGTCCTCGTAAGTACAGTTCGTTGGATATTCACCCAAAAGTATTAGTTCCATGCCAACCTAATTGATGGTTACTTACCGTCAGATTTGTTCCATACTTGATCCATAGTTCGGCACTGGCCGAGACAAGGAGTATCAAGATGACACCGGAAACTAAATTGGAAACTACAGTCAAAAAAGTTGAACGTATTGTGGCTCCGCCGCCGAAGCATTGGGTTGGCGATGGTTTTAACGTGCACGGATTTTTGCCGCATGGGCCGCTGTCGGCTGAGAGGATGAGTCCGTTCTTTCTGCTGGATTACAATTCGCTGATGACGTTCCCGCCGAGGCTTGAGCCGTATGGCGTTGGGCCGCATCCGCATCGCGGATTTGAGACGGTGACGATCGCATACAAGGGCAAGGTCGCCCACCATGACAGCCGCGGCAACGGCGGCGTGATCGGCGAGGGCGACGTTCAGTGGATGACGGCGGGCAGCGGTTTGCTGCACAAGGAGTATCACGAGAAGGAACGCAGCAAGACCGGCGGGCCGTTTCAAATGGTACAGCTCTGGGTCAATCTGCCCGCAAAAGACAAAATGACCGAGCCGAAATATCAGGCGATCACGAATGCCGAAATGGGCCGTGTCACATTGCCCGGCGGCGGCGAGGTTGAGATCATCGCAGGTGAATTCGAAGGCACGAAAGGCCCGGCGACCACATTTTCGCCCGTGCATCTGATAAATCTAAAGCCAAAGAAGGGCGAAAAGATCGATCTGTCCTATCCGGCTGGCTACACCACCGCGATCCTGGCGATCGAAGGTTCGGCAGTGCTTAATGGCGATAAGACTCTACCTCTGAACCATCTCGCTCTTTTCGAACGCGAAGGTGAAACGCTAACGGTCGAAGCCTCGGAAGACAGCGTTCTGCTCCTGATGAGCGGCGAACCGCTGAACGAACCGATCGCTCAATACGGCCCGTTCCTGATGAACACTCAAGAAGAGATCATGCAAGCAATTCGCGATTTTCAGATGGGCAAGTTTGGGGAATTGGATTGATGAAGACTAGCGGCAAGCACGGATGCTTGCCGTTCCAGTCAGCGAGCAGCTCGCACAATATCCGCAAACACTCCCGCAGCCGTCACGTCGGCACCGGCACCGGCACCTTTTACAACGAGCGGCTGTTCGGGATATCGGTCGGTGTAGAACAAAACGGCGTTGTCTTTGCCCGAGAGATTCGCAAAATTGTGGTTCGGGCTGATGGACTGTAAGCCAACCGATGCCTTTCCGTCGGTCAGCGAGGCGATGTATTTGAGCATCTTTCCATCGCCTATTGCGTCATCTAGGAGCTTTCGAAAGTGAGCTTCGTGTTTGAGCATCTCTGCGTAAAAATCTTCGACAGTTCCCTGCAGACATGACTGCGGCAGAAATCCTTCGTTCGCAATTTCGCTCATTTCAATTCGATGCCCTGACTCGCGAGCGAGGATCAATATCTTACGAGCTACGTCAGTGCCCGAAAGATCTAGTCGCGGGTCTGGCTCGGTGTAGCCTTCGTCCTGAGCCTGACGAACAACGTCGGCAAATGGCCGCGAGCCGTCGTAAGTGTTAAAGACGAAATTGAGCGTGCCGGAAAGCACGGCTTCGATACGTCGAACGCGGTCACCGCTTCTGAGCAGATCGTTAAGCGTGTTGATAACGGGCAGGCCGGCACCGACGTTCGTCTCGAAAAAGAAATTGGCAGCGAACTCGCGAGCCGTGTTCTTCAGCGTCGAGTAATTTTGGAATTCAGAAGACGCCGCGATCTTATTGCAAGCAATGACCGAAACGCTTTTCGACAATAGCTTGCCGTATTGCTCGACGACCATCTCGCTCGCAGTGACATCGACGAAGATCGAATTGCGCAGGTTCCGTTCGATGATCGCGTCGGTAAATGTTGCAATAGTTGCGGTTTCGGCAGAGGACAGGCCATCTCCGTAAGTCATGAGATCGATGCCTTCGTCCGCAAGTAAGGCCGCTTTGCTGTTGGCGATACCGACGACGCGAACGTTTAACCTAAGCTCATCTAAAAGATGTTGGTGCTGTTTTTCGAGCTGATCGATCAACCGTTTGCCGACCGTGCCGACGCCGGCGATATACAGATTGATCTGCTTGCTGCCGTCCGAAAAGAACTCTTCGTGCAGAGTGTTCACTGCTTTTCGAACGTCTCGCGACGAAATGATCGCCGAGATATTTCGTTCGCTCGAGCCTTGAGCAATAGCGTGAATATTGACGCCATTATTGCCGAGCGTCGTGAACATTCGGCCCGAAACGCCGGTGTGCTCTTTCATGTTATCGCCAACAAGAGCGAGGATCGCAAAGCCTGTTTCGACACCGAGCGGCTCGATACGGCCGATGTTGATCTCATATTCGAATTCGCCGTCCACGGCGGTTTTCGCAGACTCAGCGAACTTGTCTTCGACCGCAACGCAGATCGAGTGCTCGGACGAACTCTGAGTGATAAGAATCACATTGATCTGCGCCCTCGCGAGAGCGTCGAATAGTCGCCGCGAAAATCCGGGAATACCGACCATACCACTGCCTTCGAGACTGAGGACAGCGATATTGTCGATGCTGGTGATACCGCGGATCATTCCCGAAGCAGCCGTGCTTTCGGATTCGATCAGTGTGCCGACGGCGGCGGCGTCAAACGTATTTTTGATCAGGATCGGAATGCCCTTAGACATCACCGGCTGAATGGTCGGCGGATAGATGACCTTTGCTCCGAAATGAGAAAGCTCCATCGCTTCGCGATAAGTGATGTTTGGAATTTCACGAACGCCGCGCACAAATCGGGGATCGGCAGTCATCATTCCCGAGACGTCCGTCCATATCTCGAGTACGTTCGCGTCGACCGCCGCTGCGATCAATGCCGCTGTATAATCGGAACCGCCGCGACCGAGCGTCGTCGTGCTTCCGTCCTTGTCCGAAGCGATAAAGCCGGGAAATACAGTTACTTGTGAGCTTTCGTTTGCTATCAACGACTGTAGGGAGCTATAGGTACTTTGCAGTTCGACTGATGCCGAACCGTGTGATGAATCGGTCCTGATGAATGATCGGCTGTCGGCCCAAACGGCATCGACACCGTCGGCTATCAACTTTGCGGCAACGATCTTGGATGAAACGATCTCGCCAAAACTTAGAATACGATCGAGCGTTTTGGGGCTAAGTTCGCGAATGAGGCGGACGCCTTCGCATAGGTTTTCGAGCTCGCGGATGGTCACCTCGACAAATTCGGAGATGTCAGATCCATCACCGTCGGTAAAGAGTTCTTTGATAGTTTCGAGATGACGTTCGCCGATATGCTCAAGTACTTCAATATAACCGTCATCGCCTCTCTCGGCACGCCGGCCTGCGTCGATCAGGGCGTCGGTCGTGCCCTGCATTGCGGAAAGAACGACTGCGATCTTGCCGTCATTAGCCGCCGCTCGGATGATCGAGATCGTCGTCAATATCGCATCTGTTTTGCCAACGGACGAACCGCCGAACTTTAGTACCTTCATAACTTTCCGACCAAGATATCACGCACGGCTTCGTAGTCATTCTCAACTTCTATACTAGCGCTTGGACGAGATGCGAGTTCCGAAATGCTCGTAGGCAACGCACTCTCAAAGCCAAGTATATCTGCCACCGAGTCGAACTTAACCGGATGAGCCGTTTCTAGAAAGATGCCCTTTTCCCCAGTCGCTCGGTCCAAATTGTCCCTCAGTACCCGAAAAGCCACAGCGCCGTGCGGATCTGCAATGTAATTACATTGTTCATACATTTCACGCATCGTTGCTGCCGTTTCTACGTCACTGATGCTTTTCGCGGAGAACACCTCTGCTAGCTTTGCGTCATCATGTCCAAAGATCTCCAATATGCGTACGAAATTGTTTGGATCTCCTACATCCATTGCATTTGAGAGCGTTGTAATGCTTGGCCGCGGGCGATATTTGAATGTTTCCATGTAACGCGGCACTACGTCGTTCGCATTACAAGCGGCAATGAAGCGTTTGACAGGCAATCCCGACGCATTCGCAAGCATTCCTGCAGCAAGATTGCCTAAATTGCCGCTCGGAACGCAGAAAATCGGCGGCTCACCGTCCCACCGTGCAATGGCAGCGAAATAGTAGATTTGTTGCGGCAACCAGCGAGCGATGTTTATTGAGTTGGCGGAGGTGAGTTTTGCTTTGCCGCGTAGTGCTTCGTCCGCCAAGAGCTGTTTCGCGATAGCTTGGCAATCGTCAAAGGAGCCATGTAATTCCAATGTAGTTACATTCTCACCGAGCCGAGTCAACTGCATTTCTTGTACTTTGCTGACTCGGCCCTTTGGGAACAGGATCACGACTTCGACGCCATCGACATTGTGAAAGCCCGCGGCAACTGCGCCGCCTGTATCGCCAGAGGTCGCCACGACAACTACGGTCTTTTCCGAGAATGCTCGAGAGAAGTAGCCGAGGCATCTGCTCATGAACCGTGCTCCGACATCTTTGAATGCAAGCGTCGGACCGTGGAACAGTTCGAGAGCAGATATTTCATCCGTCAATCTGACGAGCGGCATTTCAAAGTTGACCGTTTCATGACAGATGCGGGCAAGTTCATCATCGGTGATCTCGCCCATTATGTATGGCTTCATCACCTGAAACGCCAGATCGCCGGTCGACAAGTCATCCAGACCGTTAAAGAAATTGACATCGTGCCTAGGAATTTCAGATGGAAAATATAGGCCGCGGTCGTCTGGCTGCCCAGCAAGTACGGCTTCGCGAAAGTTCGCGTTGGGCGAGCGTCGGTTTGTGCTAAAGTAGTGCATTAAAAGGGCGTTTCAGAGCAGAACTGCTTGCTCAATCCTTATGATATACGTCCTGCGAACGAATCGAAAGTATGACTGAAGTTACTGTCAGAGCACCGGCCACGGTTTCCAACGTTGTTGTAGGATTCGACTGTCTCGGGTTCGCTCTTGAATTGCCATTTGACGAGGTTACGGTTCGAATTATTGACGAGTCACGGGTTCGTATTATCCATCACGACGATTTCGATCTACCGACTGAGCCTGAACAGAACGTCGCAGGCGTTGCTCTGAGCGCTTTGATCAAGACTGCAGAACTTACTCATGGGTTTGAGGTCGAGATAACGAAGAACATTATGCCGGGCAGCGGCGTTGGTTCGAGTTCGGCAAGCTCGTGCGGTGCTGTATTCGCGGCAAATCAGTTAATTGGCGACAGATTTACGAAGCACGATCTTACCGAACTTGCAATGCTCGGTGAGCAACTAGCTTCAGGCTCGCGTCATGCTGACAACGCGGCGCCATGTATTTACGGCGGCTTTGTTCTCGTGCGTTCGACGGATCCGCTCGACATTACCGAGATCGAGCATCCGCCACTGTGGGCGACGGTCATTCATCCACAGATCGAGGTCAAAACAAGCGAATCTCGCGCGATACTCCCGAGTCAAGTTCCGCTCAAAGACGCAGTGCGAAATTGGAGCAATCTCGCTGCATTTGTTACTGCATTGTCTTCCGGCGATTACGACCTGATGGCTCGATCGATGGAAGACTTTATCGTCGAACCTGTACGGCAGACGCTCATACCTAAGTATGAAGAAGTCAAAGCCGCTTGCCTGGAGGCCGGCGCAATTGGCGGAGGCATTTCGGGCTCAGGCCCATCGATGTTCATGCTGAGCGACAACATCAACACTGCTGACGAAGTAGCTGACGCCATGGAATCAGTATTCTCAAACTCTGAGATCGAACGTAATGTATATGTATCGGCGATTAGCCGTGATGGCGTCACGATCATGTAATTCTCGTTTGATTCGTAACGAAAACTGTTAGAATAAAGTCAATGTTAACACGCGAGTTGGAACAGACCTTGAGCTTAGCCGTCGATGCGGCGGTAAAGAACAATCACGAGTACGTTACGCTAGAGCACCTGCTTTTCGCTTTGCTCGACGATGCTGCGGCAAGTGAAGTTTTGTTCAACTGTGGTGCCGACACCGTCGAACTCAAACGAGCGTTGGGAGAATACTTTGACAATGTCCTTGAGAAGATCCCAACTGATATCCGGACGATGCCGGAATTAACCTCTACATTCCAAGCGACGATAAATTACGCTGTTCTACAGGCCGAAGGTAGCGGCCAAGCGGCGGTTGACGGCGGCAATATGCTTGCGGCGATCTACCAGGCAGATCAGTCATACGCCGTTTATTTATTACTTCAACAAGGCGTTTCGCGGCTAGATATCCTTAACTATCTTTCGCACGGCATTTCGAAAGTTGATGCCGACGATCCATTCCCAATGGACTATGGCGATGATTTTGATGGGGATCCATTTGGTGACAGCGAGTTCAGTTCAAGAAAGAAACCACTCGACAGTTTTACGGTCGAGCTTGTTGCAAAGGCGGCCGCTGGCGAGATCGATCCGATCGTTGGGCGTAATGCGGAGATCGAACGCACGATCCAAGTATTGTGCAGACGTAAGAAGAACAATCCGCTTTACGTCGGCGAGCCGGGCGTCGGAAAGACGGCGTTGGCAGAAGGATTGGCTCTTAAGATCAGCCAGGGCGACGTTCCCGAAGTGCTTGTCGACGCCAAAGTGTTCGCTCTCGACATGGGAGCGGTGCTCGCAGGCACTCGTTATCGCGGCGATTTCGAGCAACGATTCAAAGCGATCATTAACGAACTCAAAGAGCATGAGAATGCGATCCTTTTCATTGACGAGATCCATACGATCGTCGGTGCCGGTGCGGTTTCGGGCGGCTCGATGGATGCATCGAACATACTGAAACCTGCGTTGGCTGCGGGCGAATTGCGTTGTATCGGCTCGACGACGCATGCTGAGTACAAGGCGGCATTCGATCGTGACCGAGCTCTCGCACGTCGATTTCAGCGGATCGATATCAACGAACCAACGATCGACGAGACCTATCAAATACTGAAGGGCCTTAAGAAGTTCTACGAAGCGCACCACGGTGTCAAGTATTCAAACGAGTCGCTGCGGACCGCATCGGAGCTTGCCGGCAAGTATATCAACGACCGATTCCTGCCGGACAAAGCCATTGATGTTATTGACGAAGTCGGAGCTTCGGTCAAACTGCTGTCGGCAAACAAGCGTCCCAAAAAGATCAGCGTCGATATGGTCGAAAAGACCATTGCTCGCATGGCGAAGATACCGCCGCGTTCGGTCGTCGCAAACGAGAAAGAACGTTTGAAGACGCTTAGAGAAGACATTAAGCGTTTCATCTTTGGCCAAGACGAAGCGATCGATGCCGTAGTCGATGCCATTCAGATCTCGCGTGCCGGACTGGGGCATGAAACAAAGCCCGTCGGTTCTTTTCTCTTCTCAGGTCCGACCGGCGTCGGGAAAACCGAAGTTTCAAAACAGCTTGCCGAGCAGCTTGGCATCGAGTTCATTCGTTTCGATATGAGCGAATATGCCGAGCCGCATACCGTATCGCGGTTGATCGGTGCTCCGCCAGGCTATGTCGGTTTTGACCAAGGCGGATTGTTGACCGAGGCGATAATGCGTACGCCCCACGCTGTACTTGTTCTTGATGAGATCGAAAAGGCTCATCCGAATCTGTTCAATCTGCTACTGCAGGTAATGGACAACGCAACCTTGACCGACAATAACGGCAAGAAGGCGGATTTTCGCAACGTCATTTTAATTATGACGACCAACGCCGGTGCCCGCGAACTGTCGTCAGGCGGCATGGGATTCCGTAACGCTGCCAGCACTAAGGGCAATGCAAAAGGTGCGATCGAACGAACCTTCACGCCCGAATTCCGCAATCGACTCGATGCTTGGGTCGCCTTCAAACCGCTCGATCTCGAAGTTATCTCGTTGATCGTCGATAAGTTTATCAATGAGCTTAATGGTCAACTCGCTGAGAAACGTGTCAATGTTCAGATATCGGAAGAGGCTCGCGAATGGCTTGCCAAGAATGGCTTTGATGCCCGCTACGGAGCCCGTCCGATGTCGCGATTGATCCACGACAAGGTCAAACAGCCGCTTGCTAACGAGATCTTGTTCGGCCAATTGTCGGACGGCGGCAGTGTCAAGGTCGTGGTTGAGAATGACACATTAGCCCTCGTATTCTGAGACATTAGAATTCACGAACGGAGTGCAGTTGAGTATTACTCAACTGCACTCTTTTGTTTTCAGAGCACAAGACCTCAGTGAGTTCTGTCATATTCGATGCCATCGTTGACGGCGTTGATGGCCGACTGAACATTGGTCATTGCCTGCTGTCGATAGCCGCCTTTGTCGGCAGACGCCTTTCGCAGGTTTGCCATCGCTGCATTGAGATGCTCGCGAGCCTTGACCATATTCGGTTGATCGGGCATTGGCGGCATTTCGAATTCAGACTCGACACTGTTTGGGCGGCGACGTCCGGGTGTGTAATTTTGCTGATCGTAAGCAATGCCGTTGCTTACCGATGTCATTGCAGCATTTGTTAGGTCTATCGCACGCTGACGGTGTCCACCTTTGTCTGCAGTTGCCTTCAATAGCGAGTTTTTCGCGTCCTTCAGATTCTCATACGCCGCTCGCATAAATGGCTGATCGGGCGGCAACGGCAGAGCGAATGTTCCAAGCGACAACATTAGAATTAGGGTAATTGCTGATATCTTTGTGTTCATTTTCATTTCGTCACCTCACCAAAGTCGAGATCTTTTTCCTCTTCAGGACGAATTCGCTTTACCTTCACCTTTCCGGCCGCCGTATCGATCGAAACTACTGTGGCCGGATCGAATGACGACATGAAT
>JAEUQI010000310.1 GCA_016789145.1 Blastocatellia bacterium
CCTTCTGAATTGAACGGCAGGACGAGGTTTCCTTGAGTGTCGACCGCGATGAGTCCGCCTTCGCCGCCGATAGACGTAAGGCGTTCGATCGTTTCGCGTGCTGATCCTTCCAGGCTCGATCCCTTGTATTTCATCCGTGCCGCGATGTCATAAGCCGTGACGCCGAGCATGAAATATTCGCCATGGCCGGTGCACGAGACCGCGCACGCGTCGTCAGCGTAGGTTCCGGCACCGATTATGGCCGTATCGCCAACGCGGCCGAATCGTTTGTTGGTCATTCCGCCGGTTGACGTCGCTGAAGCAAGATGGCCGTTGACATCGCAAGCAACAGCTCCGACGGTTCCTACAGGTTTTGGAGCGGCGTGGTCAAGTTGCACGCGACCTGCCGCGATAGCGTCTTCAAGCTGTTTCCATCGAAAATCCGTATAGAAATAGGTGTTGTCCTTTAGCTCGACTCCTGCTTCCTCGGCAAACATGTCTGCTCCATCTCCGGCAAGCAAGACGTGTTCGCTTCTTTCCATGACCAATCGAGCTAGTT
>JAEUQI010000311.1 GCA_016789145.1 Blastocatellia bacterium
CCGTGAGCTTCGACGATCTGTTTTACTAGCGATAGGCCGAGACCATTCCCGTGGATCTGAGCATCGACCACCTCCTTCGACCGGAAGAACGGCTCAAATATCTGCCGCAGGTCGCCCTTCGATATGCCGATACCATGGTCCTCGACCGCGATCTTCACTTTGCCGTCGCCATTAAAGGCAGTCACACGAAGCCAGGCCTTGCCATTACAGTACTTGATCGAATTCGCGATCAGATTTTGGATCGCCTGGCCCAACGCCGCGCGATCGGCTGAGATAGTCGGTAGCCCTTCGGCGATCGACGTTTCAATTTCGAACCCGCGGTCACCGATCAGTGAACGGCTTTCGTTTATGGCCGAGTTTACGACGTCGCCTACCGATGTCGGCGAAAAGTTGAACTTGCGCTTACCCGAATTTGCACCAGCGAACTCGAGTATCTGCTCGACCATCGACGACAGTTTACGTCCTTCGCCCTTAATAAGGTCGCCATATCGTGAGACCTGTGCCGTCTCCTGTGCGACACCGTCCGCGAGGTTCTC
>JAEUQI010000312.1 GCA_016789145.1 Blastocatellia bacterium
GGTCTTCGCACTACGCTCGAGCTTCTTTCGCAGGTCTTCCTCACGGATAACATCGACCGTGCCTTTCTTCAAAAATTCCAATTGTTCGTCAATGGTCATACGTTCGCTTAGCTGAATCACTATTCTGCACAAACATGGGTCGATTAACAATGGCGATACTTCTACTATGATATCGCTCGAAGCCTTGGGAAGTTATAAATGAGAGTCGCATGCACAACCTGTTTAAAAATCTGTTGAATGACAGTTACTGATTGCGATAGAATAGAGCCCATGTGGCTCCGCCGCCACGATTCCTTTCGAGTCCCAACTGCATCCCTATTTAAAATGCTAAGTAAAACCAAATCAATCTCCGTACTTGCTTTCCTTTCTGCAGTACTAGTTGCGATTGGAGCGAATTCGCTCGCCCATTTTGTTCGAACTCAACCTCAAGCACCTGTGGTCTCCTCAGTTCCCGAACGTCCACGTCCTGTTTTCACGAGGCCGATCGAGTTTGAAAGAGAACCTGTTTTGGTAATTGACAAGGGCATTGAAAAG
>JAEUQI010000313.1 GCA_016789145.1 Blastocatellia bacterium
GACCTTAACGCCCTTCGTCATTACGTCTCGTTCGACTACGTCCCGGCGCCAATGTCTATCTACAAAGGCATCCACAAACTCCCTGCTGCTCATGTGCTGACGGTCGAAAAAGGCGAGGTGAAAATTCGCAGATATTGGGATATCAGTTGGAGTCCGACAAGTCCGACAAACTTCAGTTTATCGAACAAGTCTAACGGTGCGGGCGTTGCGTCAAACTTAAGTTTGACGGACTCGGCAAGAGAGCTTCGGGAACTCCTCTCGGACGCCGTCAGAATGCGTCTCGTATCTGACGTACCACTCGGCATCCTCCTGTCAGGCGGCATCGATTCGTCGACCGTTGCAGCGTTCGCGACGCAGCATGCGACGGAACGGGTGAAGACGTTCTCGATCGGCTTCGAGGAAGATTCGTTTGACGAATCGAAGTACGCCCGGCGTGTCGCAAAGCATCTCAACACCGACCACTATGAAGACAAACTCTCCGCCACGACCGCAGGCGACCTGATAAGTGAGATCGGTAAATGGCTCGACGAGCC
>JAEUQI010000314.1 GCA_016789145.1 Blastocatellia bacterium
CCTTCACCTGCGACTGCTCCCAGGCTTCGTCTCTACCAAGCACTCGGGCAAGTATCCTTGCCACCTTCGGCGCGGCTTCGATGCTGGCGCGGGCGTTGAGCAGGAGACAACGCGTGCGGCGGGACAGAGCGTCCTCCACCGTGCGGGCCATTTCTTCGCGGGCGCCCCAGGCGATTTCCGCGCCGGAGATATTCAGCGCGGGGTGGATGGGGGCTCCCCAGGTACCATCTTCTCGAATCAACGCGTGTATTTTTGGCGCGTCGCTGCCGTAGAGGCCGAGGGGTCCGAGTTCTTCGGTGTTCTGGTGCCAGCCGTGGATGTTGAGTCCTTTCGTGGCGCAGGGGCGCTCTTCGAGGCCAGCGAGTTCCGCCGCCTGATCGACGGTATCTTCCGCCATACGTCGGTAGGTGGTCCATTTGCCGCCGGTGATGGTGACGAGGCCGCCTTTGGAAATGGTGAGGCTGTGATCGCGGGAGAGGGCGGCGGTATTCTCTTCTCCCCCATTGCCCACGAGGGGGCGGATGCCGGT
>JAEUQI010000315.1 GCA_016789145.1 Blastocatellia bacterium
TTCAATGGGCGTATGCTCAACGTGTCCCCTCTTTGAGATCTGTCTATTGCGTTTTTGTTGTTGATGCGAGCTTATTTAAGTCGCAACGGGCGTAGGCTTATGCCACCGGAGGAATCAGTGAAGAAATTAGGATTATTGTTTGGAATTGCTTTTGTTTGTTTGTGTTTCACAACTGCCAAAGCGGAAACCTATTACGCATATTTGTCGAGTGCCCAAGAGGTGCCGACAAATGCATCCACCGGCACAGGCTATGCCCGTGTCGTATTGAATGAGTCGGCCTTAACAGTGACGTGGAATGTTGTCTTTACCGGCCTTTCGAGTAACCAGACAGCCTCACATATCCATGGACCATCAGCTGTTGGGGCTAATTCTGGAGTTCTGATCAATTTTCCCGCAGTTGGAGGCACCGCCGGTACCCTATCGGGCACGGCGGCTATCACAACGACGCAGATCGCTCATCTTCGTGCCGGAAATACGTATATGAATATCCATTCGGCAAACTTCATAGGCGGCGAGATCCGCGGGCA
>JAEUQI010000316.1 GCA_016789145.1 Blastocatellia bacterium
TTTATTTGCGAAAGACATCGGCGTTTCTGATCGACAAGGAGGTCTCCGAGGAAACTATCGACCTAGCCATTGAGATCATACAGGACGAGATATCACCGATCTCCGACGTTCGCGGATCGGACGATTACAAACGGCTCCTTCTTCGACAGCTTTTCCGAGCGCATTTTGTCGAGATGTTTCCGGACATGAAATGAAGAACATCGACTCACATTCACACGTTCGCGGCGAGAGCGTTTACCTTGACGATATTCCGCTCGTCGAGGGGACGCTGTTTGCGTGCGTGTACGATTCGGCAGTTGCTCATGGAAAATTGATCAGCGTTGATACGAGAGAGGCGGAAAGGTCGGAAGGCGTTCATAGGATCATCACGGCGAAAGATCTCATCGGCGAGAATCAGATCGGCGGGATCGTGCCGGACGAGCCACTGCTGGCGGACGGCGAGGTGCATTTTGTCGGGATGCCGATCGCGGTCGTGCTGGCGGAAACGGAAGAGTTGGCAAGGAAGGCGGCGAGGAAGATCACTGCTG
>JAEUQI010000317.1 GCA_016789145.1 Blastocatellia bacterium
GATGCATTGCGTACGAATCGCGAAAAGGTAGCAATCGAAGAATATACCAAGCAGCTACTCACACTCAGATCACTGGAGAAAACTCTAGACCGAGAACCAGATCTTCGCGTGGTCTATATTTACGATCATTAGGCCAGCTTGATTCACTTCACGAATTGTCAGGACGAGAGCACTTTCGCTGCGTTCGTGATGCGTTGGTGGCGATGGGTGCTGTTGGGGCGATCGGTTTTTGATGGCGAAAAAAGTGTAAAAACAACTCTACCACTTTGGGTGTTTTCCGGTACCACTTTGCGGAAAGTACTCTACCACTTGGCATGAATTGCTGTACCACTTTGGGGTTTGCTGTTACAGATCTGGCAGAGAGCAGAGTACGACAGGCGGCCTAGGCTGTCGATATGGCAATGATGACAGGCTCGGCAGCCTGTCGCACTTATTATTACTACCGACTACTGGCTACTAACTACCATCTACCAACTACCTCCGTAATTTGAAAAATCCGCCCGTTTAGTATTTACTAGAAGT
>JAEUQI010000318.1 GCA_016789145.1 Blastocatellia bacterium
GTTTCGCTGCTATTCGATGCGTCTATTATGGTTTCGTCCGTCAGCAATGACGGACGTGGATTGAAACTGATATGTGGCTCAAGGTCGGGGCGCTGCAGCTCGGGATTCGTCCGTCAGCAATGACGGACGTGGATTGAAACGCGCCGCAACAGCCCATCAAGGCCGCGGCCCTGGGTGATTCGTCCGTCAGCAATGACGGACGTGGATTGAAACCGGCTGTGGAGAAGCGGGCGGAAGTGCTGCTGCCGGATTCGTCCGTCAGCAATGACGGACGTGGATTGAAACGACGTGGGCGGGGCTCGGGGCGGTGTTTGCAGGGCTGGATTCGTCCGTCAGCAATGACGGACGTGGATTGAAACAAGAAACTTCTGATGCCCATTGCTCTGATCGTCTCGATTCGTCCGTCAGCAATGACGGACGTGGATTGAAACCGATTGTCGAGTCCGAGCCGGCGCGAATGCCCGGGGATTCGTCCGTCAGCAATGACGGACGTGGATTGAAACTTGCTGTACCCGTTCCTCT
>JAEUQI010000319.1 GCA_016789145.1 Blastocatellia bacterium
AAGGGGATTCGTCCGTCAGCAATGACGGACGTGGATTGAAACTATGCCTCCCTGGTGCCTACCACTCCCGCCCTGCAGCGATTCGTCCGTCAGCAATGACGGACGTGGATTGAAACCACCGTGAAGACGACAGGCAGCAGAAGGCGTGCGGGATTCGTCCGTCAGCAATGACGGACGTGGATTGAAACAAACCATCAGCCGCCACGGCAGCCCCGCCGACAACGATTCGTCCGTCAGCAATGACGGACGTGGATTGAAACCTCGCACGCCTGCCTGCGCTGCTTGAGACCATGGAGATTCGTCCGTCAGCAATGACGGACGTGGATTGAAACAGCCGATCCGCTGCTGCTGCGGCATCTGCTGTGGCTGGATTCGTCCGTCAGCAATGACGGACGTGGATTGAAACCGCTACGTGCCCCAGATCCTTCGCCACACGCTCAAGATTCGTCCGTCAGCAATGACGGACGTGGATTGAAACCGTGCAGTCGTCATCCGAGGGGGCAAGGCCACCAGGATTC
>JAEUQI010000031.1 GCA_016789145.1 Blastocatellia bacterium
TGGGGAATGTGAGGTAGGAAATATGAAGTACGTTCTCATTACAGCACTGTTTCTCGGCTCGGTGTTTTCGCTCGCTGCTCAAACCACTGCGTTCATTGGTGTCAATGTTATTCCGATGGATCGCGAGCGCGTGATGGCAAATCAAACGGTCATCATTGAGAAAGGCGTCATAAAAACGATCGGCGATGCTGGTAAGGTCAAGGTGCCGAAAAATGCTGTTCGCGTCGATGCCGTCGGCAAATATCTCATTCCCGGCCTCGTCGATATGCACACGCATTTGTTGTCGGACAGCGACGAGTATCCCGACTACATCGCGCCTGACGAATTGCGTGTGATGGTGGCAAATGGCGTGACGACGGTTCGGTTTATGATCGGAACGCCGGAGTTACTGTCGCTCAGATCGAGGAGTGCTAGTGGCGAGATCGATGCACCGACGTTGTTTGTCGCGTCGCCGCATCTGACAGGCCGCGAGCAGGGAAATAACTTTGTCGTCAACACGCCCGACGAGGCCCGCGAGGCCGTTCGTAAGTCTAAGGCCGCGGGCTACGATTTCATTAAAATTACAACATTCATTAAATCCGAAGCTTACGAAGCAGCCGTTGAAGAAGCCGCGAAGCAGAAAATTCGCGTCGTCGGCCACGCTGACAGCCGCTTTGTTGGCGTTGAGCGAGCGTGGAAAGCAGGCCAGCAGATCGAGCATCTCGATGGCTACATGGAGTTGCTTCTAAAGCCCGATGCTCCGATGAAAGGCTCGGTTTCGGATCTGTATATCTACCAGCCTGACAATTGGAAAAGCTTTGACCACATGGACGAAGCCCGGATCCCTGAGATAGCACGAAAGACCGTAGCGTCAAATCCATACGTGAATCCGACTCATCATTTTATGAAGAACAGCTTCGGCCGCCTGCGGACCGAGGACGAGATCCGTGCACAGCCCGATTTCAGATTCTATCCGGCGAAAGTGCAGCAAGGTTGGTTCGATTTTTACAAGAAGAATAAGATGATCAACACCGTGCCGCTCGAAAAGCGTGCGCGCTGGATAGAGCTGCGCGAGAAATTGATCAAGGCAATTCACGATGCCGGCGGCAAGATCATGGTCGGCTCAGACACGCCTGAATTCATGTGGCTCTACGGTTTTGGCGTGCATCACGAACTGGTCGCGTTGCGAGAATCAGGCCTTTCGAACTATGCCGTTTTGGCGGCAGGCACGCGAAACGGTCACGAGTATCTCGGTTCGCTCAATGTGGCCGGAACGATCGAAAAAGGCAAACGCGCCGACCTCGTCCTGCTCAACGCCGATCCGCTGAAAGATATCAACGCCACAAAGGACCGCGTCGGCGTGATGCTCAAAGGCAAATGGCACACCCATGCAGAACTCAACCGCTGGCTCGATGAGATCGCGCCCAAGATCGCTAGTTCATACATAGAACATAAGAAATAGGAGTATTTATGAAAAAAATCGCAATTACACTCTTTGCAATCTCGCTGCTTTCGATTTCAATCGCCGCCCAAAAGACGGATGATAAGACCGCAGTTCTCGCCGTCGTACAGAATTTGTTCGACGCAATGCGTGCTGCCGATGCTGCCGCTATTCTGGCGACCGGAACTGCTGACAATAGCCTTGTCGCCATTCAAAAAGGCAAAGACGGCAAATCGAAGGTCAGCGTCATTTCCGCCGATGCGTTCACCAAGTTTTTCACCAAACCAAACGCCGTCAAAGAAGTGATGTACGACCACAAGGTCGCGATCGACGGCGATTGGGCTCAGGTTTACGGCCGCTACGTGTTCTTCGTCGGCGACAAGATCTCGCACTGCGGCATTAACCAGTTCAATTTGGTCCGAACCGACGCCGGCTGGAAGATCGCAAACGGCGCTTCGACAATGGATCCCGGAGCCTGCACCGAAAAAGAAAAGGCGATGAAGCCATAGCCCGCGCAACAACTAATTCCTATGCCTCGTGCATCTGAGAGTTACGATTCTCAGAAAATAGGAGCACGTTTATGAAAGTACTTTGCACCGCGCTAATTGTCGCATTAGCCTGTATTTCGATATCCGCACAATCTGCGATAACTCCGGAAATGCGAACGTCTGCGAACGACGCCTATCAAAAGCAGGACTGGAAAGCTGCGGTTGCGGCATATGAAAAGATAGTTGCCGCCGAGGATAAGAATGTCGGTGCTCGTTATCGGCTCGGAATGTCCTTACTTGGTGCTAAGGCGAATTCTGACGCTCAGAAACACCTTGATATCGCGATGACTGCGTCGCCGAATCCGGTGTTCGCGGCGGCATTGGCTCGTGCTTATGCACGGCTTGGCGACAAAGACAAGATGATCGCCATTTTGGAACAAAGCCTCAAGCTTGGCGGTATTTCCCCCGATACGCTGAATTCCGAGGCCGACTTTGCAGCCTTTCGTGGTGATGCGAAGTTCACCGACATCGTTAAGCGATCTGACATTGCGGTGAATCCGTGCAAAGCGAGTCCGTCGTTCCGAGAGTTCGATTTTTGGATCGGCGAATGGGACGCAAAGAATACACAAGGCGTGACTGTTGGCAGCAGCAGTATTCAGCTCATCCTCGGCCAGTGCGTGATCTCCGAAAATTGGTCAACTCCCGTTTCGTCCGGCAAAAGCTACAACATCTACAACACAGCGGACAAGAAATGGCACCAGACTTGGGTCAGCGACAAGGGAAACTTGACGCATTACATTGGCGGCTTAGTTGACGGCAAAATGGTTCTCGATTCTGAAACGATCTCTAATGGAAAGAAAGTCATCAATCGGATGACGTTCTCGAAACTCGCCGACGGCAGCGTCCGACAACACGGCGAGACATCGGCTGACGAAGGCAAGACCTGGACGACGACTTTTGATTTTATGTATTTGAAGAAGAAATAGGCGGTTGATATGAACTTAGTGCGGAAGGCAGTGGCTGTAACTTTGTTCATCTTGCTGGCGGGACTGGTTTTGATCGTCTCGTCCTCGAATGCCTTTGAGCGATCGGTATCCGCCCAAGCCTCACCAACTCCCGCTCCGGCGCAAGCGGCGAACAATATGTTCCCGCAGTGGTCGAACGATGGCCGACGGATAGCCTTTACCTCGGACCGTGACGGTGATCCGGAGATCTATGTGATGAATTCCGACGGATCGATGCCCGTTCGGCTGACGAATTCGAAAGGTCGCGATGCCCATCCATACTTTTCGAAGAACGGGAAGCAGATCCTATTTCAGTCGCCGAGAGCAAATGGTCTCGATACCAATATCTACGTAATGAACTCGGACGGGTCGGACGTTCGCCAATTGACCGAGCTAAAAGGGTTTGCGGGTGTGCCTGTTTTCTCGCCAGATGAAAAGCGAATCGCTCTGATGTGGCGAAAGAGTACCGATTTCCGTGACGGCACGAAGTGGTTGATCTGTGTAATGGATGCCGACGGAAAAAATCTTCGGATCCTGACAGACGGAACGACAAACGACCAAGTGCCTAACTGGTCTCGGGACGGCAAAGGACTATTGTTCTTCTCTGATCGCACAGGCAAGAATCAGCTATACACGATGAAGGCGGACGGGAGCGACGTGAAACGCATTCATACAAGCGAGTTCAACGACACTGCGGCCTTTTGGTCGCCAAATAATCGGCGTTTGTCATTTATTTCCGACCGCGATGGACGAAGCGAACTTTACCTGATGGATCGTAACGGCAAGAACCTCAAGCGGCTTACTGACACAAAGGCCACCGAGCGTTCCGGCGTCTGGTCGCCCGATGGGAAACGTATCGTGTTCGCTTCCGACGGCGATGGTCCATCCGCGATCTTTATTGTGAGTTCTGACGGCTCGAATCTGAAGCGACTTACGCCATAGCACCGATCGGGTTTGCTTAGCCCGACGAATTTATATGAAAAATGTTTACTCATTTGTACTTGCTATCGTTCTACTTCTGGCGGGAACCGCTGATGCTCAACAGCCTGCTTCCGCGACCCGAGCTGACTCGCTCAGACTAGATATTCAAGCCAAGCTAAACGAATGGCACAAGGCAGGGAAGTTTCCCGGGGCGACGCTGGGCGTCGTATTGCCGAATGGCGAGTCGTTCGGTCTGGCTGTTGGATACTCAGACCGCGATGCAAAGACGCCGATGAAGCCGGATGATCGAATGCTCGCAGGCAGCACAGGCAAGACCTTTGCCGCTGCATTGACGTTTCAATTGGTCGCCGATGGCAAGCTGAATTTTGACGATAAGATCGAGAAGTACCTTGGAAAGGAGCCATGGTTCTCGCGTCTGCCAAATGCCAAGGACGTGACCGTTCGGATGCTGCTCAATCATACGAGCGGTCTGGTTCGCTACGAATTTAAAAAGGAGTTCACCGATTTTCTGACCGCAAATCCGATGAAAGTCTGGACGCCGGAAGAACGTTTAGCTTATCTTTTCGACGCGAAAGCACCGTTCGAGGCGGGCAAGGGCTGGGACTATTCTGATACGAATTACATCGTTCTCGGAATGATCATCGAGCGTATTACGGGCAAAAAATTCTACGACGAAGCCCGAAAGCGTTTCATCAAAAAGCTCAAACTGAATGGTACCGTCGCACAAGAAGGCCCTGTTATCAAAGGCGTGATCCAAGGCTACGCCGGAGCCGCAAATCCGTTTGGCGGAAAGGACGCCATGATCGAGAATGGCAAATTCGTTGTCAATCCGCAGCTCGAATGGACCGGCGGCGGGTGGGCTTCGACCTCGCAAGACCTCGCTCGTTGGGCGAGGATGTATTTCGAGGGCAAGGCGTTTGACGCGAAGCTTTTGCCGCAGGTTCTCGACGGCGTCGAGGCCAAACTCGGCCCGAATGTTAAGTACGGACTCGGCGTCATCATTCGACCAACACAGGCGGGCACCACCTATGGCCACAGCGGGTTCTTTCCGGGCTATGTGACGGACATGATGTATTTTCCCGATAAAAAGATCGCGATCGCGGTTCAGGTAAATACGAGCGTACCGGGCGTGTTTGGCGGCAAGTCCCCGGCCCGGATGCTTGTTGAAACCGCGGAATTGGTTGGCAAACAATAGTCTCGGGTCACTCTTGCATTTCGTTTTGAGCGACACACTCGCGTACAATCTCACCAATCGGATTTTTCCGGAGGTTCAGTTCTTATGAAACGAATGTTCTTGGCGTTTATCGCCATGGTTGCCGTGTCGCCGACGCTGTTCGCGATCGACATGAGCCGCGAGATCGACGCGGCGACTGCTAAATTGATGCCGCAGATCATCGAATGGCGGCGGCATATCCACAAATATCCTGAACTCGGAAACCGCGAGGTCAAAACTGCGAAGTACATCGAAACACATCTGCGAAAACTCGGTCTCGAGGTTCGTACAGGTATTGCCAAGACTGGCGTCGTCGGCATCTTGAAAGGCTCTCAGCCGGGACCGGTGATCGGTTTGCGTGCCGATATGGATGGCCTGCCGGTCACGGAACGTAACTCGCTTGCCTACGCCTCAAAAGAGACCGCCGAATACAATGGCCAGAAGGTCGGAGTAATGCACGCATGCGGCCACGATGCTCACGTCGCGATGCTGATGGGAGCTGCTGAAGTTTTAGTCGGCATGAAGAGTAAGCTGAAAGGCACGGTCGTTTTCATCTTTCAGCCCGCCGAAGAAGGCCCGCCCGCCGGCGAAGAAGGCGGTGCTCCGCTGATGGTGAAAGAAGGTGTTATGGACAACCCAAAGATCGACGCGATCTTCGGCATTCACATCAGTTCAGGGCTTGAGGTTGGACAGATCTCATACAAATCGGGCGCGACGATGGCTGCGAGCGATTGGTTCTCGATCAAGGTAAAGGGCCGCCAAACCCACGGAGCCTATCCATGGGCCGGCGTCGATCCGATCGCCGTTTCTACACAGATCTACACGGGCCTGCAGATGATAGTTGCGCGTCGCTCTGATCTGACACAAGCTCCGGTCGTCATTACAGTCGGACGCATGTCCGCAGGCGTTCGCGAAAATATCATTCCCGAAGAGGTCACGATGGCAGGCACTATCCGAACGCTCGACGACGATATGCAGAAAGACGTCCACAACAAGATCCGCCAAACCGCGACCAAGATCGCCGAAAGCATGGGAGCAACTGCCGAAGTCTCGATCGAAACAAAAGCTCCGGTTACATACAACACGCCCGAACTCGTAAAGAAGATGCTGCCATCGCTGCAAAAGGCAGCCGGAGCCAACAATGTAAACGAAGCACCGTGGGTGACAGGCGCCGAAGATTTCGCATTCTTTCGCGCGAAAGCACCGGCGTTCTATTTCTGGGTCGGCGGCATGGCAAAGGGCGAAACACAAGCCTTTCCACACCACACACCGGATTTCAAAATAGACGACAGCCGCTTAGACGTCGGTGTTAAAGCGTTCTGTAATATTGTGTTTGACTACAATTGAAGCTAACGCTGGATCGGTGCAGCAGCAGGTGCGGTTCCCGGGCGGGCACCATAGATGTTCGAACCTGAGCCACGAAACAACGGTGTAAATACCCATTTCGAATGGTTTTCGATGCCGTAATAGGCAAGTACCGATTTTGAGCGGCTCTGGCTGGCGACACCGATGAACGGTGTGTTGTCGGTGACCACGTCACCCTCGATCTCTTCGGGATCGGTCGAATCGCTTTCACTCTTAGTGTTGAGTGAGTTCACGATCACTAAGGAATACCGGTCAAACGCCTGGCTCGGATTTGATGGCAACAACCCACGATTAAAATCCTGAACACGCTTGGCGAACGGGCCAAGGTTTTGAATGTCAGCCTTGATCAGCCGCCATTTGCCGTCTTCGCTCAAAGGGTCGACTGCGGCTGAGGCACGCAATATCTGACGCTTTTTCGTGCCTTGCGGCAGGCCTTCGAGCAGTTCGTCCATCGAGTTTGGCAATTTTGCCCCGCCGTAAAATTCGACATATTGACGGATAGCGTCAGCGATCTCCTCGCCGCGGCGGATCGCTTCTTCTTCTTTTTCGCGTTGAATTTCCTGTTGAATGCTCGGAGCGACCGCCAACAACGCGAGGGCGATGATCGCCATCGTCGCCATAGCGGCGAACAGCGTCATGCCTTTCTCGCCGATCCTATCTTTCATAGCCGTCGCCGTCGTCGTCAACGTCGTCTTTCTTGTCCGGATTTATCGGGTTCCGATTCGGGCTCGTCGGCGGCACGTATCGCGGAATATTGTTAGGGATGCCGGGAATATCCTGAGGAATTCCGGCGGGGATGCCTGTCGGAAATCCCGGATTTGACGGAAAACCTGACGGCTGCGACGGCAAACTCGTGCCTCCGCCCGTAGTCGAACGGACAATCGGCAGCCGATGCTTGAAGCCAAGACTTGTATCTTCAAAAACGACTTCGGTCGCCGAGATATTGATCAGACGAAATCTGCCGCCGACCACATCATTCAGTCTTGCGGAGAAAGGTACCGGCTTATTAGCTTCCAAAAAGTATGCCGTGTCGTTGTTGTAACGCTTGCGTGCGATCAAACCGACGTATTGGAAATTAGGCCGCGGCGGAGCCTGAACGACAAGCATTACCTGATTCGAGTACTTCGTGCCGTCCGGTGTTTGAACAATGACCTGTCGCTGGCCTTCGGCGGAGATGAGCGTTGCCGGTATGTCCGTGAACAAGCGCTGAGCGTTTACAAATGTCGTCGGCATCTCGGTCTGATTGAAATAGATGCGAACGTCAGGCGAAAACTTGTCGCCGTTGACCTCAAGCCGGAAAGCTTGCGAACCGGCATAGACGCTTTGAGGCGTAATGAAACCTAGCGTGAACGGCAGCGGCGGCGGTGGCGTCGGCGTCGGAATCTCGATCGGCTTAGGCGTCGGAGTCGGACATATCTCAGGCGGACATGGTTTTGCGGGCTCGTAGAACGCAAATATATTGCGGCCTGCGTCAGGAGCGTATGCTTGTCCGGGGCGATAATCGATCGGTACGGTTTGCTCGTTGAACGCCTGTTCGTCTGCTGACGGCAACGTGAACCTTCCGGGATCACGCGGCGATGGCGAAGCCTTTGGCGTCGGAGTGGCTTTGGCTGACGACGCACTGCTGCTGAACAACGACCTGCCGAATGCAAAATACAACGCAGCTATCGCCAACACGCCTAGCACGATCGCCGCGATCAGCTTGTTTCGTTCAGTTGTCGATCTTGCTGCTGCTGTTGCCATTATTGCTGCTGTGTTGTCGCCATCGGCGAGTAATTCGCGCGTCTAAAATACGCCGCCATTTCCAAGCGAAGTGCCACGACCTCACCATGCATCTTGCCCTTTGGTTTGTTTGCCGGTTCGACCGGCCCGACTGGGCCGCGCGATATCGGTGCTCCCGTCGTTGGGTCGAACGACGCGTTCGGCTGAGAGCCTGCGGTTTGGGTCGATTCTGTCTTCTTTTGTTCCGAATCTGACGGCGCCAGCTCGACCGAGCTAACAATAACGAATTCGTTTCCAGTCTCAAGCTCACGAATGAACCGTCGAAGATTTTGATACGAGCCTTCGAGCGTCATCGTTACGTAAACGCCCGGAAACAGACTGCGAAAACGCTCACGGCCGCGCTCTTCTTCGGTCTGGTTGCCACCATTTTGATCGACCGTCTCAAGCGGCTGATAGTCGGGTCCGGTAGTATTGATCAGGCCGTAAGCACCGATCAGGCCATTGATGCGTTGATATATCGACGTGCGGCCATTGGTAGCGAGGGGCAGAAACCTGACTTCGAAATCATCGACACTCGTCAGCAATTCGCTAACACGCGTTTTCGTGTCGGTGATCTGACCATATTTTGATTGGGCGGCAACCAACTCTTGGCCAAGTCTGTCAGATTCTGCTCGGTTCTTTGAAACCTCTCGATTCGAGGGTATGACAAAGAAGAACAACACCAACAGAGCCGAAAGAACTGCCAGTACACCGATCGATGCGGCGATCGCTTCGGGCACGCCCCACATGCCGGCATTTACTTTGCGCGGACGCCGCTGGAGCAGCGTCGGGTCGAAAGTCGAATCAGGAGGCGTTTCGATGACTTCGGGCTCTTTCTCAAGCTCAGCCATTACTGTGCACCTCCGTCATTGTTCTGGGCGACGTCGGTTTGCGGCGTTGCCGAATAGCTGTAGCCGGGCGAATAGATCACTCGTAACGTATATTCCGTATAGACGACGCGTTCTGTCTCTTGCCGGTCCTGTCCGCGAAGCTCTGCCTGAAACAGGTCTGAGTTCGACATATTCTCGATCATATTTATGACCGACGCGTAATCGCGACTCAGGACGCCAAGTTCGATCTCAGCCTTGAGCTTGTCTCCGTCGGCGTAAACATTCTGAACCGTAATTCGCGAAGCGCTGACGCTGCCCGGCAACACGGATTCGAGGTCGGCGAATAAACGCGACCAGCCAAATCGTTTGTTAGCAACAAGCTTGTGCGACGCAGAAAGTATCGCTTTCTGTTCCGGCGTCAGTTCTTGCTGAACCTTTTCGCCCTCGCCTTTTAGTTGTTTGATCTGATTCTCGCGGTCGGTGATGTCTGCACGGAGGCTCTTGTTTTGATCCGAGTTTTGCTTCAGTTGGTACAGGCAAAGCAACAGCGCAATGCCGCCGATCAGCAGCATCACTAATGACAGCAAATACGGCAAAACCCTGTTTCTGAAGGGCCGTGTCGAGAGATTGAGATCAGTGATAAACGCCAAACTAAAATTCCGCCTGAAAATCGACTTATCGCAAAGCTAAATGAGCGCGAACAAAGAGTTTAACACGAAGCCGCGTCACATGTCTTTCACGCGCATTGACCTCGGAATGTTGCGCTTTTTCTTTAGCGTATCAGTCGCGTCGAGCGGGCAGATGCCTGTTCAATTCTTCCTGCGAGATGTCGCGATAGGCAGCCACGCGATTACGCCCCTCACGTTTGGCTCGGTAAAGAGCAGAATCTGCCATCTCGACCAGCTCGATCGGATCTGATGAATCCTCGGGAAACGACGCGATACCAATGCTCATGGTAATTCTATGAGTGTGATCGGTGCGGCCGGGCTGGAGCACTGAAAATTCGCGTGATTCGACCGTTTTCCGCATACGCTCTGCGGCGACAAGTGCCTGGGGCAATTCGGCGTCGAGCAAAAATGCTGCGAATTCGTCTCCGCCAAACCTCGCCGCAGCATCGCCGCTACGCAGATTTGCCATTATCGACATACCGATCTCTTCGATGGTCTTACTACCGGTCAGGTGGCCGAATGAATCATTAACAGCCTTAAAATTATCACCGTCCATCATCAACACACAGAACGGACGGCCTTCGGTTGCAGCTCGGCCCGCCTCTCGGCGGAGTTCGGAAAAGAACGACCGGCTCGATAACAATCCTGTCAGATCGTCGTGTGAAATAAGCCTGTGGATCTGACGCTGATATTCGCGGTCGATCTCGTCGAGCAGGTCAAATCTCAGGATCGTCTCGCCGATCGCGATCTTATCGCCGTTGGTCAATTTCTCGCTCGAAATACGTCGCCCATTGATAAACGTGCCATTTCGCGACATCAGATCGGTCAAAACGTAATCGTTCACGAATGAGCCTTCGCGTTTCACGGCGTTGATACGAGCATGCTGACGCGAAACCTGCGTGTCATTTACACGCACGTCGGCCTCGAGAGCGCGACCCAAGATGACCTCTTCACGTTCAAGCGGTATCGGCACTGCGATCAGTTCGCCGCTCAGGAAGACAAGCGCCGGCCTGATATCCCGTCTTATAATTTCCGCATCGTTCATATGATGATGGAAGGCCTTGGTGAGGAAGGGAACAAACTATAGTTTAACCTATTCTTTGCAATGATTTAAAGACTTTTTTGCGGCTATTTTGACCACTCGCTAGAGGTGTGAACATCGACCTTGATCGACTTGCTTAACAAACTCTTCTGCCGCGCGAACCATTGCCGCCGACAACATAGACGCCGTAGCCTCGGCTTCGGTTGCGTCACATTCCAGAACGATTTCGTCGTGTACGATATTAACGAGCCGAGCGGACGTTCCCATCGAATCGTCGTGTAGGAGCCTCAGGGCTCTCTTCAAAATGTCGGCCGAAGTGCCCTGGATCGGCATATTCTTAGCATAACGCTGTGTCGCCGCGACCGAGGCTCGGTCAGCGGAATCGAAGCGAAACTTTGCCATTCGCCCGCTCGCAGTGCGGATCGAGCCGGTTTCGATCGCGGTCTTTGCTGCATTCCGGAGCCATTCGTCCATCTTCGGATAGGTCGCGAAATAGCGACGAAGTGTATTCTCAGCCTCCGTTTGCGTGAGGCCCGTCATCATCGCAAAGCGCGAAGCTCCGATGCCGTAAACGACGCCGAAATTCAATCGTTTTGCAAACGAGCGTTGATCGGGCGTCACGTCTTTCTCGTCAATTCCAAAAACTTGAGCTGCGGTCGCCGCGTGAAAATCACGTCCCGACGCGAATGCATTAATGAAATTTTCATCGCCCGAAAAATCAGCGAGAATGCGAAGTTCGATCTGCGAATAGTCTGCGATCACCAAAGCCTTGCCTTCAGGAGCACGGAAACAACGCCGATATTCTTCGGTGTGCGGTATCTGCTGAAGATTCGGTTTCGAACAAGAGAACCGTCCGGTCGGAGCGCCGATCTGGCGGAAATCGGCATGAACGCGACCGGTCTTTGGTTCGATGAATTCGAGAATGTTCTCGCCGAAACTCGAGATCGATTTTGCCGCCGCACGGTATTCCAGTAGCTTGGCGACAACAGGATACCCATCGGCTAGCGGCTGCAATTCCCACGCTCGCGTCGAATTTGGCAAGGGGATTCCGAGGCCTTCGAGAGCATCGTTCACCTGTTGAGGCGAATCGAGATTGATCTGCGTCCCGCCAAACAGCGAAGCTTGAGCAACGCCGCCGGCTAGCATCGACTGCAGTTCGTCGCCCGTTCTTCGCTGAATTGCCTCGACCTTCTTTAGTTGTTCGCGCCAACGCGATACGTCGAGATAGAAACCGTTGAGCTCCATTGCAGAAACAGGAATTACGCACTCGTTCTCAAGAGCCAACGCTCGCTCGAGCCCGTCGCCAACTATGCGTTCCTGGAGCTTGGCGTAAACCTCGGGCATGATCGCGGCGTCTTTTGCGGCGTATTCGACTTGCGACTGCGAAAGCTCATTTGCCGACCAATCGCTGACCTGTTGGCTTTTGTCGAGCGTTCTGCCGAGAAAGAACTGGACTACGTCCGCGAGTCCGTGGCGGCGCTCGCCTTCGCCGGCGGCGATGAGTTGGCTGGCTAGATAGGTGTCATAAATGTTGGCTGTTTCGACACCCAAATGATAAAGCGTCCATTTCGCGTCAAACTTTGCATTGTGGGCGACCTTTATCTGTTTCTTCGAGGTCAGCAGGTCGCGAAGCGGTGCAAGATCCGGATTAGCACGCGACGCTGTCGGGTCTTCGCCGCCTCCGAAGGCTCGCATATCGACGACCTTCGTTTTTGCACCATCGCTCAACTGCAGCAAGCGAAGTTCGCCCCGGTACGGATCTAGCTCGGTCGTCTCGACGTCGAAACCGAGCACCGCTGCACCTTTCAATTCTTCGCATGCTCGCACCAAGCCGGCGGGATCGCTTACTAACTCAAAATATATTTCCATCGCTTAAACTCATTGTAACGGCAACGAGCGTACAAAAAAAGACCGCCGCTAATTTAAGCGGCGGCCGTAATTAATAGTACGTTTTATTAAATCATTGAGCGGCAAAAACCTGAACTGTACGTCGTCCAAACTTGCGAGCTTCGGAACAGCCGGGCACCCAGATATCGATCTTTTTGCCCTTGATAGCACCGCCCGTGTCGGAAACTAAGTAAGTTCCGCTCCAGGCACCTGCACTGATCGTGACTCGCGAACCGAGCTTTAATACTCTCGGGTCTGCTGCAATGATGCCGCGGCGAACGCCGTGTCCCATTGCGGTTTTGCCTTGAAGACAATACGCGGTCGCACTAAATGCTCCCTTGCTTGCTCCGGCACCGACTGCCTTTGATGAAACGGTCGGCTTGACGAGCTTTTTCCCGTCCTGTTGTAAATTCGTTACTAAAGTATTATCAGTAATTATATCTTCTGTTTTTGGTTGCGAATCATTCGCTATAACGAGAGTGGATTCCGTCTTTGTCTGGGCGTATACCAGTACTACGAGCATTGCCAAGACCGACAGGATCGCGCCTCCTCTAACGAGATTTTTCATTAAACTTCTCCATCTAAAACGACTCGGAACTCCAAAAAAAGAAATGCTCGCCGAACATGAATTCGGGAGCGATAAAGCATCAGATCTTGTCAATTCAGAGCCAGTTGCGGCGAGCGAATTCTCACCTGTTTTCAAGCCCCTGTGGCTGAAACATATGGAGATGTTACCAGTTTTCGCATTTCGTGTCCACCGTGCTAAAAACCGCAACTCCTTATTTTATATGCAATTGCTGTATTCAAAGGCGCTTAGACGGACGAAAAAAATGTCATTTGGCGCGTGATTTGATAGACTCTAAACGCGAAATTCGCGATAATTTCGCTTCTGATGAACGTGCAAATTGCCGCGTTCGAAACGAGGAAAAAATATGAACGAAAGACGTGGTGGCGCGCGGCACATGGTCTCATTTCCGGTCCGCGTAAAGTGGCGCGGCGAAGACGGAAAGGAGATCGTTCAGGAAGGCCTTACCGAAAATGTCGGGCCGTCCGGCACGCTTATCTACCTGCCCCGAAATTTGCCGCTCGTCGGCGGCAAGGTTCACCTGACCGTGACCGAGGATCCGAAGAACGAAGTCACGGTAACAGCTTCGGTAATTCGTCTCGAACGCAACGCGGCTCATCCGCAAGCTGCACTACAACTGATCGACGGAATGCGTGCATGGAAAAAGCAGGTCTGGGAATACGCGGGCGAACTTATCGCAGCACAGGAACCTGAAGCCTTAGACGATTGGTAGATAGCAGCCAGTAGTCGGTAGTCAGTAGTTCGAATCTATCAAACAGGATTCGAAACACGAGACCTTCATTTTTCTACCAACTACTGTCTAGCGACTACTGACTACTTTTTATGAATATTCTAGTTCTCGGAGCCGGCCGTATGGGGCACGGTGCTGCATTTGACCTCGTTCACAACTCGCCTGATGTTGCCTCGGTAACGGTCGCTGACTTTCACTTGGACAAGGCAGAGGCGGTGGCTAAAGCCGTTGGCGGCAACATCGTTGCGAAACAGATAGACGCGTCGAATTACGATGATATCGTCGCTCTTTTCCGCGGCCACGACAGTGTGATCTCCTGCGTCAATTATTGGTATAACGTCTCGCTTTCAAAAGCGGCTATCGAGGTCGGTGCTAACTTCTGCGACCTCGGCGGCAACAATTACATTGTTGACGAACAGCTAGCTCTCGACGAACAAGCTCGTGCCGTGGGCGTCAATATCATTCCCGATTGCGGCCTCGCTCCCGGAATGGTTTCGATCCTAGCGATGCACGCGGCGTCGAAATTTGAGACCGTCGATGAGATACACATACGCGTCGGCGGCCTGCCGCAAGATCCCCAACCGCCGCTCAACTACCAACTAGTATTTTCGGTCGAGGGCCTGATCAACGAGTATATCGAGGTCGCTCGCGTTATACGCGACGGTAAGATCACCGAGGTCGAATCGATGACCGAGATCGAATCGCTCGAGTTTGACGGCTTTCCGCCGCTCGAAGCATTCCAAACCAGCGGCGGCACATCAACGTTGCCCGATACGTTTCTCGGCAAGATCAAGGAACTCGATTACAAGACGATTCGCTACGCCGGACACTGCGAGAAATTCAAGACCATGATCGACCTCGGCCTCTGTTCGAGCGAGCCCGTTGATGTTGGTCGCGACGACGGGCAAGCAGGGATGCTTGCCATTCCAGTCACGCCGAGAAAGGTCTTTGGTGAGCTTTTGCAAAAGCACTTACCGGCCGACGGCCCGGATTACGTTCTAGTTCGAGTCGAGGTCGTCGGAACGCGGGCACCCCTGCCCGCCCGTCTCCGTTACGATATCGTTGACAAACAAGACGAATCAACCGGAATGTCCGCAATGATGCGAACGACCGCATTCCCGGCCTCGATAATCGCCCAAATGATGGCCCGCGGCGATGTGAATTTGCGCGGAGCGACGCCGCAGGAAAAGGCGATCGATGCGGAGAAATTTGTTCAAGAGCTGGATCGGCGCAATATCTCAATCACAGAAAGCTAGTATTTTCGTAAAACAGCCCTGGACCGATCATTCATCAAACGATTTCTGTCGCTTTGCTCGCTAGATGTCGATCCTTCAGGGTTTTACTTGCGAATTTTATTGAAACAATGTGTCATTTGTGATAGTATACTCAATGACCGCAACGGATGCGGCAGTTAGATCTTTGACAAGTATTTTCAGGACGATAAACAGCAACCACCGTAGGTGGTTCTGAGTTGATCGATCATTTCGACCGTTTCACGCAGTAAAAGCGGCAGATCTTACAAGGTTTAATACACGTGTATGACAGTTTTGTAGAAAAACGGCGAAATTCGAGGCAAAAATGTCGCTAACTCGTTTAGTATCAACCACTTCTGCGTCCACGAACACCTGTGGACACGCCGTGGACAGCCGGTGGACACGCGGTGGACAGTTGGTGGACAAAACGCAAAAAAAGACCGCCCTTTCGGACGGCCATTTGAAATGACTTTCGTCGTGGTCACTTAGGCATTCAACCCGATCATTCTCGGATTTGCCTTCTTCTTAAGTAACTTCTGCAACTTCAGCCGTGCTTTGTGAAGCTGCGATTTCGAGGTGCCGACCGAGCAGCCGAGAATTCTCGCTACCTCTTCGTGCTCAAAACCTTCGACGTCGTGAAGGACGAAAACGTTTTTGTAGCCGTCCGGCAACTGGCCGATCGCGTGCTCGAGGGCGATCTTGTCAACGATCTGCATCCTTTCCGGATTTACTGAGCCGGTCACGATCTGGTCAGGTGTTTCGCCTTCTTCGGTGACCTTTTCGTACTTCACCGTGCGTTTGCGGAAATGCATCAAGACCTGATTTACGGTCATACGGTGCAGCCAGGTCGTGAACGCCGAATCGCCTCGGAAACTGCCGATCTTGCGATAGAGCTGGATGAAAACATCCTGCGTCAGGTCTTCGGCCTCGCTCGCGTTCTGCAGCATTCGCAGACAGATCGAATAAACGCGTCGGTGATGACGTTTGTAGATCTCTTCGAATGCCGCCATGTCGCCATTTGACGCATTTCGGGCGAGGTCGAGGTCGGTCGTTGCTTTAGTCACAGCTGCAACATTTGCCGAGAAAGTAACGGTATCTGTATCTATTCCTTGTTCGCTATGAAAAACCGGAAAATTTAGTGCTTGTGTTGTCATTGTAGCGTCCCCCTCGGAAATGACTAGTTCAATTGCCGTGCCACGAAGCCGAAAAGCCGCAAAAGCCCTTTGTTTGTGGTGCTTTTTGCGGCAAACCATTTGCGCGTCCGCGCATCTAAGCGCAACGCAAATAGCCGCTTTCGTAGCCCGAGTGCACGGTTTGCTACACGTTTTGGTGTAGTAACTTCTGTTCGAATTCGCGGCTCGAAATGGTAAACTCTAGCTTCGTCGCAGGCACCGAGACGGAGATCTATCGATGAATTTTGTAGTTCAAATCATAACGAAGTTTGCGATGATGATGATCGTTATCGCTTTCTCGGTGTCGATCGCATTCGCTCAGCCGCAATTCAAGAGCCAAGAGATATCTGAGATCGACGGTTATCCGGTGCTGATGAAGAACTTGCCCGATTTCGATGCCGTTAAGGGCCGGGCGAAATTTGCGATCAACGTCGCAGAGCTTCGTCTCGCAGTTGGCGAACGTCCGGTCTTGGCAAATGTCGATATGACCGGCGGAGTCGAAGCGGCGTCTGCCGATTACGCGGCCGGAAAGCTACTGATAATCGAGTATCCCTCGCCGCAGGCGTCGATCGAAGCCGACGGGCAGTTCAAGTCGTTGCTGTCATCAGAACCGGCCACGGCGTATCGACGCATCGGTAATTACAATGCATTCGTCTTTGATTCGACGGATCGAGCGGCTGCGAACGCATTGCTCGATCAGGTCGTTTACGAGAAAGAGATCCAATGGCTCGGCGATAATCCGTTCCGTATTTCAGCCGAACGGGCGTTCGTCATTCAGACATCCGAACTTTTCGTTTCGACAGTGATATGGATCGGTATGGGCATCGGTACGGCCGTCGCGTTAGGGCTCGTGGTCGGATTTATCTTCTTTCGTGTACGCGAGCGAGAGCGTGACGGCGAAGTTGCGTTCGCGAATTTGAGCGGAATGACCACTCTCGAATTAGACGCATTTGCGAGCGAATCTCGCCCGGATCGAACTCTCGGTAACTAAGGAAGTGCCGCTATCAGGCGATCAATATCCTCGCTCGTGTTAAATAGATGAGGAGCCACTCGAACGCGGTCGATGCGTGGGCTGACGATGATGTTATCAGCGTCCAGTTTCGCAGCGATAGCATTTGGGTGCAGACCATCGCGATGGCGAATGCAGACGATCTGAGAAGCCTCGCCGTCGGCACGTGAACTAACGATCTCATACTTCGAGCTATCTATGCTGTCACAAAGTTGATCGGTCAGCGACTTCAGGTGTCGTTCGATATTGTTTAGGCCGGTCTCGGTCAATATCTTCAGGCTCTGCTCCATTCCGTAGAACAGCGACGCCGGTCCGGTTCCGCTTTCCCATGCCAGGGCCGTCGGTCTCAGGCCTTGCTCGCGATCGACAAAATCCCAAGGATCGTCAACGCTGATCCAACCTGTGAGTGTCGGCGAGACGCGGCCCCGTGCTTTGTCAGATAGATAGATGTAGCCGCAGCCTTCGGGAGCACAGAGCCATTTGTGGCTTGCGCCGCAAGCAGCATCGACCCCGAGTGCCGGCAGATCGAATCCGCACGCGCCAACTCCCTGGATGATATCGACGCAAAATAGTGAGTCAACAGAATGTGCGGCGCTAGCGATGCGTTCGAGATCCGCTCGGTAGCCGGAAGCAAATTGAACCGCCGATATTGTGACCACACGAGTATTCGAATCGATCGCATCTATCAGCGAATCGACATCGACGCGGCCGTCGATCTCATCAACGAGCCTCAATTCGACGCCAAATTCATCTCGAATACGCCGCCACGGATAAAAATTAGCAGGAAATTCACCGGCGAAACTCACGATGTTGTCGCCCGGATTCCATGTCAGACCGTTCGCAATTGTGGAAAAACCATCCGAAGTATTCCGCACGAAAGCAACCTGCTCGTCACGAACACTTAGCATTGCCGCAAGCAGCTTTCGACATCTGCCTTTCGTCGCGACCCAATCGGAATAGTGGCGCGTGCCATTGGTTGCAACGTCGTTCATCTGCCAATTTACGGCTTCGATCGCGGCAGTTGGCAGCGGGGCGACGGCCGCGCTGTTCAGGTAAACGGTGTGTTCTGTGATCGGGAAAAGTGATCGGATCTGGGCGTTCATTTTACGATTTTCTTTGACAAATACGGCTTCAAAAAGCAATCATACTGGTTGCGTCTCACACGATTATGTTCGAACCGCGTAGCAAAAGCCAATTCAAATTCGGGCCAATTTCGCCTGACGACGATCCCGACATTCAAGTAACTTCGCTCCGCAAAGAATCGCGGCGCGGCCTGATGTCTGAAGGGCTAAAGCTGATCCGCGACATAGTTCTGATAATTCTCATCTTCATTTTGTTCGGCGTTTTCTTCGTTCAGCCCGTCGTCGTCGAAGGATCATCGATGCTGCCGCAGCTCCACGACGGCGAACGCCTGCTTGTCAACAAGCTGATCTACTATCGCATCCAAAGCGTCAGTTGGGGTCATATCGAACGTGGAGACATCGTCGTTTTTTGGTATCCGAACGACCCTGACAAGAGTTTTGTAAAGCGCGTCATCGGCCTGCCCGGCGAAACCGTCGAGGTTCGCCAGGGCCGCGTTTACATCAACGGTATCGAGCTCAAGGAAGATTATCTCGATAACCAACACAACCAAACGCTGCCTTCGTGGGGAGCCAAGAAGGTCGAGGATCATCATTACTTTGTGATGGGCGATAACCGCGACAATTCGCTCGATTCTAGATACTGGGGCCTCGTTCCTGAAAAATATATCTACGGCAAGGCCTTTTTCCGCTATTGGAAACCATCGGACGTCGGCTTTCTAAAGCACGGCGAATACGACGGCTCTGTGCCCGACCCTGTTCCGGTTAACAGGCCGAACAAAGACACTTTCAACGGACAATAGTCGTCGATTTTTCGACTCGCGACCGATGCTGTAAACTCAAAGTTTATGGCAAAAGCGATACTTGTTCTCGAAGACGGGCGTGAGTTTACCGGCATATCGTTCGGCGCGGACGGCGAGGCGTTTGGCGAGATGGTCTTTAACACGTCGATGTCGGGCTATCAGGAGATCCTGACCGACCCGTCATACGCCGGTCAGATCGTGGCGATGACGTATCCGCTTATCGGCAATTATGGTACAAACGCCGATGATGTCGAATCCCGACGGCCTTGGGCCGAGGGTTTTGTCGTCCGCGAAGCGAGCCGCATCGCATCGAATTTCCGCTCGACGATGTCGCTGCAAGATTATCTAAAGGCCAACAACATCGTCGGCATCGAACATATTGACACCCGTGCTCTCGTTCGCCATATTCGCGACAAAGGCGCCATGCGAGCCGGCCTTTCGACCATCTCAAACGCCGTTGAACTGCTCGAAAAAGTGCGTTCGGCCCCTGAAATGGCAAACCGCGAACTCGCAACCGCCGTTACCGTTGATGCGAACTACGAATATCCGGCGACCGGCGATCAGAAGTATCACGTCGTCGCCTACGATTTTGGCGTCAAAACCAACAGCCTTCGCGAGCTTGCAAAATTCGGCTGTCGTATCACCGTGGTTCCCACAGATACGCCCGCGGAAGAAGTTCTCGCTCTCAACCCAGATGGCATCTTTTTGTCAAATGGCCCCGGCGATCCGGCGTCGATGCAAAGTGTTGTTAGCGAAGTAAAGAAACTCACCGAATCGCGAACGCCGATGTTCGGCATTTGCCTTGGGCATCAGTTGATCGGCTCGGCGTTTGGCGGCTCGACCTACAAACTGAAGTTCGGCCATCGAGGCGGCAACCAGCCGATCAAAGACCTGACGACAGGCAAGATCGAGATCACGGCCCACAATCACGGATTCGCCGTCGATGCTGATAGTTTGCCAGCCGATGTCGAGGTCACGCACATCAATCTCAACGACCATACCGTCGCTGGCCTACGACACAAGGTTCTGCCCGTATTCTCGGTGCAATATCACCCCGAATCCGCTCCGGGGCCGCATGATTCAGAGTATCTATTTGAACGGTTCATCGATCTGATGAAATAAAAAAGAGGCCGCATAGATAGCGGCCTCAACTATTCTGATCTCTGATATTCTAGTCCAACCCAAGCCGTGTAGCCGCCTCAGATTCCATCTGTTGGTAATCGACCTCTTCGATCGAATAACGCATTTTTTCCACCGTCGTGGTCTTCTTGGCTGCACGCTTGCCTTTGCCGGTTTCGGTGATTCGTTTGCCGGTCAGGTAGTTGGTGCTCTCAGACGAGACGCTACCCTCGGCTCGGTCGCGGCTGGCGTAATCGTAGCCGATCAAGATGAACATATTCGGCTGTTGATCAAAACGAAATCGCAACGTCGTGTCCGTCACCCAACGCGAACCGTGGTCTTGATTGATAACGATCACGCCTTTCTCGATGGTTACATTAGCCGGAGCGTCCATCATGCCATAGAACGCACCACCGCAAGATGTGCACTGCAACACCTTGTCTGCGACTGACAACTTAGTATAGTTGCCCTTACCGTCGCCCTCTGCGATGACGAGAACGCGGTTACGATCGACCATTTCGTCCTCTTTCTTCGGCTTGTCTTCGATCAACTTGATGACGATATCCCCAACGCCATCACCGGTCACGTCGCCCTTGACCTCTTCCTCAACGACCCAACCCGAAGGTGCAAAATCCTTTGCCGCCTTGCCCTTCATCGCAACCGACTCAGCATCAAACGGCTTCGCCTCATCATCCTGAGCCACCGCCGCCTGAGGCATCAAAAATACCGCCGCCGCCAATACCACCAACGCCGAAAGTAACAATTTCTTTGTGTTCTTCATAAAACGTTCGTCCAATTTTCTCCTAGATCTTCTAACCGTCGAGGCAAAGATGCGATAACCATCCACCGCCGTTGCCAAGACTTTAGCACGGCCTTTGAAACAAGGCGAAATCAAGTGATCCTATTCGTCAAAACGAACCGAATCCGGAACATTGGTTGGCGTTAATCTGGTAGAGTCACCTCACCAGATCCGCCGTTCCTCCAAACCAAGTAAAGATACAGGTCAAAGGTAAAAGCCCGTCGGCGACTTCGGAGGAACCAGACAACGGGAGCATTGATCAACCTATTTACGGCCTTTGCGAACACTGTATCGTCTTCACTAACAAAAAAATGCAATGATCTACCGAATTTACAAAAAAAGATATTAAATTAATGAAAATATGTGCTATACTTGCAACAGTGTTTGTTCTTTGACAGCCTGTAAGACATTGTCTTACATTTTTTTAAAAAGTGGCGAAAGTTCGCTGTTTTATGACGGTAAGTGCAATAAACGCAGTAGCTTAGGCGTTCCACAAAGTCTTGGAACGATGCTGGAACGGCTTGGAACGATTTTTCACGGTCATTCGTCTAAGTTGTTATTGTTCAGATGTTTACGAAGAACGGTTCGGAGAGACGTTCCAATTTGTCGGACATCAGGCGAAACGTGTGGAACGCAAAACAGGCCGCATGTGGGAACCATGCGGCCTGTCGCAAAGAATTGCACGTGAGAAGCGTGCGGCCCGTGTTACTGCCCGATACCGGCGATGTATGGGGCGATAACCAGCGAGACGATGGACATTAGTTTGATGAGGATGTTCATCGACGGACCCGACGTATCCTTGAACGGATCGCCGACGGTGTCGCCGGTTACTGAGGCTTTGTGAGCGTCGGAGCCCTTGTACACCATTTCGCCGTTGATGAGAACGCCTTTCTCGAACGATTTCTTGGCGTTGTCCCAGGCACCGCCGGCGTTCGATTGGAAGATGCCCATCAGCACGCCCGAGACGGTAACGCCTGCGAGCAGGCCGCCGAGTACCTCAGGTCCCATCGTGAAACCGACGATGACCGGCGTGATCAGAGCGATCGCTCCCGGCATCATCATTTCGCGGATCGAGGCCTGAGTTGAAATGGCGACGCACTTTTCGTATTCGGGCTTGGCTTTGTATTCCATGATGCCCGGAATCTCGCGGAACTGACGGCGAACTTCGTTGACCATGTCCATCGCGGCACGGCCTACGGCTTGGATGCAGAGTGCCGAGAAGATGAACGGGATCATGCCGCCGACGAACAGGCCTGCGAGCACGTTTGCTTTGTAGATATCGATGCGATCGATATCTGCCATCCCGACGAAAGCTGCGAAAAGAGCGAGCGATGTGAGGGCGGCTGATGCAATTGCAAAGCCCTTTCCGGTCGCCGCGGTCGTATTTCCGACAGCATCGAGGTTGTCGGTGCGTTCGCGAACTTCGGGCGGCAACTGCGACATTTCGGCGATTCCGCCGGCATTGTCAGCAATAGGTCCAAAGGCGTCGATCGCTAATTGCATTGCGGTCGTTGCCATCATTCCGGCTGCTGCGATAGCTACGCCGTAAAGGCCCGCACAGTAGTACGAAGCGACGATACCGCCAGCCAATGTCAGGATCGGGATAACGGTCGATTTCATGCCGACGGAGAGGCCGCCGATGATGTTGGTGGCGTGTCCGGTGGCAGATTGCTGGATGATCGAATTGACGGGCTTTTTGCCCATCGCGGTGTAATATTCGGTGACGATGCTCATGATCGCGCCGACGATGGTGCCGACAACGATCGCGGCGAAAACGCCATTTTTCGTGAACGTCGTATTACGCAGAGCGATCTGCCCCTCGGGCAGCATCCACATCACGACGAAGTACGACGCGATGACGGTCAATATCATCGACGCCCAGTTGCCGATGTTCAGGGCATTTTGGACGTTAGATTTCTCGTCTTTGATGGTGACGAAAAAGAATCCGACGATCGAGAATACGATGCCCAGGCCGCAGATGACCATCGGCAGCAGGATAGCGGACATTCCGCCGAACGCGTCGTTGAGCTTGATCTCTTGGCCGAGAACCATCGTCGCGAGGATCGTCGCCACATACGAACCGAACAGATCGGCGCCCATGCCTGCGACGTCGCCGACGTTGTCGCCAACGTTATCGGCAATGGTCGCTGGGTTGCGAACGTCGTCCTCAGGAATGCCAGCCTCGACCTTGCCGACGAGGTCAGCACCGACGTCAGCGGCCTTGGTATAGATACCGCCGCCGACACGTGCGAACAGAGCGATCGACTCAGCACCGAGCGAAAAGCCCGTTAGAACCTCGATCGCGGTCCTGACCTGATTGGCACCGAGCCCGGCGAACATTGCCAAAAACGCGATGAACAAACCGCCGAGTCCAAGCACTGCGAGACCCGCAACGCCGAGGCCCATGACCGTGCCGCCTGTGAACGACACCTTGAGTGCCTGTTTTAGCGAGGTTCGAGCGGCTTGTGTGGTGCGAACGTTGGCTTTGGTAGCGATCTTCATGCCGATATAGCCGGCAGTTGCCGAGAAAACGGCACCGATGATGAATGCGACCGAGATGATCCAATGCGAATGGATCTGCTTGCCGTTAACCTCGTGGACAGTGCCCGAATAGGCGAGCAATACGGCTGTGATCAGCACGAATATGCTGAGTATTCGCCATTCGGCCTTGAGAAACGCCATCGCGCCATCGGCGATATATCCGGCGAGCTCTTTCATGTTGTCATCGCCGGCGTCTTGCTTGGTCACCCAAGCCGACCTGATGGCCATCACAACGAGGCCCAAAATGCCGAGAGCCGGCACCATGTATATTACGTAGTTGTTCATGTTCTTTGACAATTTGACCTTAGCCTATCGAAACAAAGCCGGGAGCGTGTAGTTCCCGGCACGGCCGCAGGTCAAAATAAACTTCTAGTAAATACTAAACGGGCAGATTTTTCAACCGTGACGAAGCGGTGAGAACGACAGGCTGCGTAGCCTGTCGCTGCTCTGTCGACAGGCAAGGCTGCCTGTCGTACTGTATGAGCTATGACCGTAGGATATTCGGGGACGCCGTTGGCGAAGAAGCTGGGCATAAAGGAAGGCATGACTGTGCTGGTAGTGAATGCGCCGGCGAATTATGCGGAGTTGGTGGCGCCTTTGCCGGAGGGCGTCGTGGTGTGTGACGAAGAGCAGGCTGGCAGCCTGCGTTCCGTGGCGGTCGCGCATTTGTTTACTAGTTGCCGTGATGAGCTGGCGGCGGAGCTTTCGCGGCTGCGTAATGTGATCGCTCAGGACGGTGCGATCTGGGTTTCGTGGTACAAAAAGGCCGCTAAGTTACCGACCGAGATCACCGAAGACGACATTCGCGACGCTGCATTTTCGCTAGGGCTGGTCGATGTTAAGGTATGTGCCGTAGACGAGAAATGGTCGGGGCTGAAGGTAGTTATTCGTAAGGAAAACAGAGCATCGTAAATTGTTAATTGGGGACAAAATAATTCTTTCTACCAATTTACAATTTGCGAGGGGACAATTAACAAATATCGGAAAGTTTGCATTATAGTATTTCCATGCCGAAAACCGATCCGCGAATTGATGCTTATATCGATAAGTCTCGGGATTTTGCGAAGCCGATCTTGACGCACCTTCGCAAGCTCGTGCATGAGAATTGCCCAGAGGTCGAGGAGACGCTGAAATGGTCGATGCCTAGCTTTGAGTACAAGGGCATCCTATGCGGTTTCGCGGCGTTTAAGGAGCATTGCACGTTCGGATTTTGGAAGCAGACATTGATGGAAGCCGATGAGTTTTCCGAGACGAAAACAGCGATGGGAAGTTTTGGGCGGCTGACTTCGCTCAAAGATCTGCCGTCTGACGCCGTGATGAAAAGACTCATCAAACAGGCGATGAAACTAAACGACGACGGCGTTAAGGTCACAAAGCCTAAACACGAAAAGAAAGAACTTGTAGTGCCCGACGTGCTGCTTGAGGCTCTCGCGAGAAACGAGAAGGCGGCGGAGACGTTCGACAAATTTCCACCTAGCTGCAAACGTGAGTATGCCGAATGGATAAGTGAAGCCAAAACCGATGCCACACGCGACAAACGCCTCGCAACAACGATCGAATGGCTGACGGAAGGTAAGCGTAGGAACTGGAAATACGAGAAATGTTGAGAAAGTAGTCGGTAGACGGTAGATAGTAGTGCGGAGCACTCGTCGACTAGATCTCTCTTCTACTGACTACCGACTACTAGCTACTGACTACTATTTATGAGCGATCCAATTTTAACAGCTAAAAATACCGAAGCAGAATTTTTCCTTTTGCCGCAGATGGCAAATCGTCACGGCGTTATCACAGGTGCGACCGGCACGGGCAAGACCGTGACTTTGCAGAAGCTGGCCGAGGGCTTTAGTCAACGAGGCGTGCCGGTGTTCATGGCTGACATCAAGGGCGACCTGACCGGCGTGACGCAGCCAGGCGGCGGCAATGCGAAGATCGACGCGAGGAACGAACTGCTCGGCATCACGCCAACTTTTGAACAATTTCCCGCGACGGTCTGGGATGTATTCGGTAAGCAAGGACATCCGCTGCGGGCGACCGTGTCGGAAATGGGGCCGCTTCTGTTGTCGCGTCTGCTTCAGCTAAATGACACGCAAGAAGGCGTGCTTTCGATCGCATTCAAATACGCTGACGACAATGGCTTGCTGCTGCTTGATCTGAAAGACCTGCAGCAGTTGATGCTGTTTGTCGGCGAGAATGCACAGGAATTGACGCTACAATACGGCAATGTTTCGTCAGCGTCAGTCGGTGCGATCCAGCGTGGTTTGCTGCAGCTCGATGAGCAAGGCGGCGATCAGTTTTTTGGAGAGCCTGCCGTTCGGCTCGAAGATTTCATGCAGACCCTCGGCGGCAAAGGCGTGCTCAATCTGCTAGCCGCTGATCAATTGGTACAGGCTCCGAAACTGTATTCGACGTTTCTTTTGTGGTTGTTGAGCGAGCTATTCGAATCTCTGCCCGAGGCCGGTGACCTTGAGAAACCGAAGCTCGTGTTCTTTTTCGATGAAGCTCACTTATTGTTCAACGACGCGCCGACGGCCCTTGTTGAAAAAGTTGAGCAGGTAGTTCGTCTCATTCGCTCGAAAGGCGTCGGCGTCTATTTCGTGACGCAGAATCCGGCGGACATTCCCGAGAAAGTGCTGGCGCAGCTTGGGAATCGTGTTCAACACGCTCTTCGAGCATACACGCCGCAGGAGCAAAAGGGCGTTCGTGCGGCCGCTTCGTCGTTCCGTGTGAATCCGAAGATCGATACCGAGACCGTGATCACCGAACTAGGTGTCGGCGAAGTTCTCATCTCGACGCTCGACGAAAAAGGTGTGCCGACTATGGTCGATCGTGCATTCGTGGTGCCGCCCGTTGGGCACATCGGACCGATCACACCTGAGCAGCGATCAGCATTACTTGCAAATTCTCTTGTCGCCGGAATTTACGACACGGCTGTTGATCGTGAATCGGCATTCGAATTACTCAAGGCGAAATCAGACCAACGCCTGCTCGAACAACAGCAGCAAGCCGAGGCCGAGGCACAACAGAAGATCGCCGAGGAACAGGCAAAGGCTGAGGCAAGAGAACAGAAGGCTGCCGGCAGTAGCCGAAATGACTCAGTGATCGAGGCTGTAACCAAAAGTGTTGCTCGGTCAGCGAGTTCGTCGATCGGTCGTCAAGTCGGCAACGCCATCGTCCGCGGCGTGCTTGGCAGCATCTTTGGCGGAAAGAGTAAGAAGAGCAGTTGGTTCTAAAATGCGAAAACGCGTTCTTCTAGTTTGTCTGACGGTAATTGCGGCGGCGTGTTCGAACGCTCCGATATCGAGCAATGCACAGCCTACCGCACAGGCCCAGCAGTATGTTTGGACAAAGGTCGTGGACGAAGGGCCGTGGAGAAAGAACTACAACTTCCAAATGTTTGTCATCGACGGCAAACTAATGGCACTACATCCCGACGGCACTTGGATGAGCAAGGACGGGAAGGCTTGGGAAAAGTCGCCGCTCAAGAACGTAATTAATAATCAGGCTTTCTTGGACTACGTCTTCTTCAAAGGCTCGCTGTACGGTCTCGGATATCTCGAAGGCAACATCGAGCGGTTCACTTTCAAGCCGGAGATCTACCGCACGACGGACTTTAAGAAATGGGACACCATTTCAAAGAACAGCAACTTGCCTCGTCGATTCTTCTATCGACCATTCGTTTTCAAAGAAAATATCTGGATCGTCGGTGGCGAGGACAGGCAGACTCAATTCGCTGATGTTTGGAATTCGCCTGACGGCATTACTTGGAAGAAGCAAGTCGAAAATGCCGCGTTTGGAAAACGTAGCGGCAGTCAAGTGGTCGAGCTGAATGGCAAGCTGTTTCTCTTGAACAATGATGTCTGGAGTTCGACCGATGGCATTAATTGGCAACGGGAAACGAGCGAGATAGTCAAAGGCGAAGAGATATTCGGATACACCGCAGTCGTATTCGACCAAAAGATCTGGCTGCTTGGATGCAATCGCAATGGCCGATTTTCGAGTCAGGTTTTGGTCAGTAAAGATGGTAAGAATTGGGAAGGCAAGAATGCTCCATGGACTCCGCGTGGCGGTATCGCTGCGACGGTTTTCAATAGCGCGCTCTATATGACAGGCGGCAAGTATGGCGGCACGCCTGACCATGTAGATTTTGTCTATTCGAACGATGTTTGGGCGATGGAGCGACAGTGAGGTAGAAGATCATGGCTTCTAAGAATCTTTTGTTAATGGTCGGAACCGCAAAGGGTTTGTTCATATTGAAACGCAGCGGTAACGGACGTTGGTCCATTGACGGGCCACATTTCTCGGGGCTTGCGGTGTATTCTGGCTTTCTAGACCAGCGAAAGGGACGCAATGTTATGTGGGCGGCACCGACGAGTTGGCATTTTGGGGCCGAGCTTTGTAAGAGCACCGACATGGGCAAGACTTGGGACATGCCCGAGAAACGCCGTATCAAGATGCCTGCGAACACCAAGGCTTCGCTTGAGAACATCTGGCAGATCACGGCCGGCGGTGACAACGATTCGCTTTATGTCGGCGTGGCTCCGGCGGCTTTGTTCGAATCGCACGATCAGGGCGAGACCTGGAAATTGAACAGCGGACTTTGGAAACATAAGCATCGCAAAGAATGGGTTCCGGGATTCGGCGGATTGTGTCTTCACACCATTGTTACCGATCCAAAGAATGCGAACGACATCAAGATCGCGATCTCGACGGGCGGAGTTTATCAATCGGCAGACGGCGGAGTGACCTGGAATGTAACCAATAGTGGTGTTTCTGCCTATTTCAATCCTGATCCTTATCCCGAATTTGGCCAATGCGTCCACAAGATCGCACGGCATCCGAAAAAGAAGAAGCTATTCTTTCTGCAGAATCACCACGGCGTATATCGCAGCCGCGACGGTGCCGTTACATGGGAAGAGATTGAAACAGGCTTGCCCTCGAACTTCGGATTTGGACTGACCGTAAGCGAATCAGGATCGGCATTCATCGTGCCGCTGCAAAAGGACGCCGAGCGATTTACGTGCGAAGGCAAGCTGCGAGTTTACCGAACTCGTGACGAAGGCGAATCGTGGCAGCCGCTCACAAAGGGCTTGCCGCAGAAGAATGCGTACGAAGTCATCCTGCGTGATGCCGTGTCGTCAGTCGGCGACAACATCTTCTTCGGCACCAAAAATGGCAAGCTGTTTGCGTCAATGGACGACGGCGATTCGTGGAAAATGATCGAAGGCTCGCTGCCCGAGATCTGCTTTGTAAAGGCTTACAGCATCTAGTGTCGATCACAATTCATCTCAGTGGCCATCTCAAACCGTTCTCGGGCGACGAGGTCGAAGTGAATTTGCCGGGCGAGTTTTCTACTGTCGAAGAGGCTCTCAATTCACTCTGGAAACGCCACGCAGCACTTCGCGATCGTGTCTTGACCGAAACCGGCGATATCCGCGAACACGTCAACATCTTCGCCGGAACGCAAAACATCAAACGCAAAAACGGCCTCGCGACTAAACTCGAGGAGACCGAGATTCATATCTTTAATGCCGTCAGCGGTGGTTAAGCCCGACAGAATATGCTTCTGAAAAATGCTGTTCTTGATCGCATCCGATCCGGCGAAGTGTCGCTGATCTTTCGACGATGGAAACGAGCCGGCGTAAAAGCCGGCGGAACTCAGATGACGCAGCGAGGGGTTCTATCGATCATTTCGGTTGAGGTTATTACAGAACATGATATCCATGACCGAGACGCGATCGCGGCCGGATTTCGCTCTCGATCTGAACTGCTAGCCGATCTCCACGACCGTAACGAAGATATCTATCGAATCGAAGTCGCATGGATAGGCGACGATCCGCGCAAGGAGTTGAGAGAGAATGACGATCTATCAGAAAGCGACCTTGGGAATATCATTGCGAAATTGCGGAAGCTCGATGCAAACTCAAAGCGCGGTCCATGGACGCAAAGTTACCTGCAGATCATTGCCGACCAGCCGAATACGCACGCCGCGATCCTCGCCGCTCAGTTCGGACTCGAGATCCCAACCTTCAAGCCTTGGGTCAGGAAGCTTAAGGCTCTCGGCCTGACAGAAAGCCTTCGTCCGGGTTATAGACTTTCGCCACGCGGCAATAAAGTGCTGATGGCGCTTACAAAACAATGAACTTCGATTTCTACTCAGATAGGGAGGATGCTTCACGAATCTTGACGTTCGTGTTTACTGAAATGGACCTTGTTCTTATTGATCTCTATTCTGATTTTGGCCAGAAAGTTGAGAGCTATCATTCATTAGCTGATGCGCAAGAGAGGCTAGAGAAGGATAGAGCACTTCCGTACTCGCACTTTCAGGTATGGTCACCTCGACATGGGGGCAATCCGATATTCGAGCGTGTGAAACTAGATCCACAAAGGTGCGATGGGCATGTCTTTCGCTATTCGACTGTAGGCTTCGGGTTGATTCAACTGTACTTTAGGTATCCACAAAAGGCCGGGCTAAGTCCGTCTCACATTGGTCATCTTGAGGAACGGGGAGCATTTGCTCGGCAGGATTTTGCTCCACAAGATAAGGTTGCTAACTGGAACTGGGCCGAAATTCGCCGGACGTCACGAAAACTGAGATACCACATACAGAAAAGATTGGCGGTAGCGAAAGTCAGCGATACGGATACTCGCGACATACTACCTGGCGCACAGGAACTGTTTCGCACTGGCATTACGAGGCTTCATGTATAGACAGAGGACTAGTAGATCAAGAAGTTCCCACGCAACGTTCGAAAATCGAGCAAGTTGCCATTACCAGTCGCATGTATTTCGTCCAAACTCGCTCCCGATTCTATAGCCTTCCTGATCTTGTCCGTACCACAAACAATATCAAACGGATTGCGTCCAAACTCGTACTCATAATCATTTTGCCGCCATTGGAAATGTTCGGGGTACATGTCGTACGCCGTTTTTACCATGGCGATGCCGACGATTACTGGCGTGAAGGCTTCGCGGTCGGTGACGTGGAGTTGGACACCGGAGCAGGTTTGGCCAGCGAATTCGGAGAACGTCGGTTCGAAGAAAGCGTGACGGAACTTGACGCCGGGAAAATCGCATGCATTTAGGACTTCTGTCCACGCCGGGCCGTCGATGTAGGGTGCGCCGTTCAGTTCGAAAGGCTTTGTCGTGCCGCGGCCTTCGGAGAGTTCGGTGCCTTCGAGGTGAACAGTTGCTGGGAACACGACGCAGGTGTCAACGGTCGGAATGTTTGGTGAAGGAATGATGAAGGGCAAGCCCGTTTCCTCGAACCACATCTCGCGTCGCCAGCCTTGCATCTCGACGACCTCAAGATCGCAGCCGATGTTCCAATGTTCGTTGAACATCTTCGCCATTTCGCCGATCGTCATTCCCGGACGTGTCGGCAGTTCGAACTGACCGACGAACGACGTGAATTCTGTTTCTGTTACGTTGCCCTCAACGTGAATGCCTGTGATCGGATTTGGTCGGTCGCAGACGACGACGCGTTTGCCGTATTTGGCGGCGGCGATCATGCAATTCGCCATAGTGTAGGTGTAGGTGTAAATGCGGCAGCCGACGTCTTGAAGATCAACGACGAAGGTGTCTATCTCATCGCACATTTCCTCGGTCGGAACCCGCGTGTCGCTGTAGAGCGAATAGATCATCTTGCCGGTTCGAGCATCGCGAACGTGCGGCGTCTCGATCATGTTGTACTGAACGTCACCGCGAATGCCGTGCTGTGGTCCAAAATATGCGGTGACGTTTATAGCGTCGTTCGCCTCGAACGCTTCTGCGTCGTGGGCGAAGTTATCGGGGAGTGCCGACGCTGGATTGCAGACGAGACCGACTCGTTGGCCGCGAAGAATGTCGACTTTTTCGTTCAAAAGGCGTTCAACGCCGAGGATTGTTCTGGACATAGACACAACTAAACCACGAAGCGGCGACAAACGCACGCTTCGTGGTCTCCATTTTTATAGAGTAATTACTTAGCTTCGACGACAGGAGCGTCAGGAGCGTTACGGCCAACCGAAGCGACTCCGTTCTCCATCGATTTGACGGTCTTGTACATTTCGCTCTTGCCGATAACTTCGCCGTTAGCAGCTTTCAGCACGAAGTACGGCGAACCGTCTTTTGCGGTCTTTCGTTCAAAACGCTTGTCATTGGTTGCAGCTTTCTTAACCGAGGTAATACCCTTTTTCGCAGCCGACAGCGACTCGTAAGCTTCGCTAGTAAGGATCACCTGACCGTTGCTGGCCTTGAGGTTAAAGCGAACCTTTCCGGTCTTTCCGGTCTTGACTTCAAATTTTCCTGGCATAGTTATCTCCTAAGTGTAAATAAAGATTGACTTTGGTACTGCTAGTCTTAACGGTAAGAATATCGCACACGTTGCGCCGTGATTCAAACCACTACTCAAGAAAATCAGACGGTTCGTCACGTGGAGCTAGATTATTGCGCGTGATAATACGAACACAACCGTTCCATCTCAATATAGCTTCATCGTTTCCGGCCGGCCTCATTGCCTCTGCAGTTTGAAAACAATCCATAGCCTGGCGAAACAACTCGTAGGCACCGACACCGCCTTTTTTCAACGCAGCTTTGCCGCGCCGCTCGTACATAATGCCGGTGTAGTAGCTGCGCTGATAATCGTCTTTAAGCCTGAGAATGTACTCCGAAATCCGAGCGTCGCCGATCGCATAGTCCTTATCAAAGCGATCGCTCATCGCGAGAATAATGTTCTTGAGAGCTTCCTGATTGTCAGGGTCGATCTCAAGAACATCAAGGTAAATACTCTCGGCTGCACCAGGCTCGTTGAGCAGGCGATATCGATTAGCCTTTTCCAATGCGGCGGGAATCGCATCCGTATGAAGTTTCTTTAACTCGAACATAATCTCAAGTCTCCGTCGCAGGATACGCTCTTTGGTAGCGACGCCATTTAATAAATCCCATGATGCCGCCAAACAATGTACCGTGCAACATAAATGTAAGCCATGTCTGCCCGTCGGTGAAGTATTGACCAAACGTCTTCTCACCCCATGCGAATAAGAAATATCCAACAACCTGCAAGATCACTGCAAATGGTCCGCCGGTGAACAATATTCCGTCGATCAATAAAAAACGGGCGAAACCATTCTTACGCTTTACTTCCCATGCTTCGCGACTAAGATTCACTTTTTTCTAAACAGCTTGACGAGCTTACCGATTGGATCATAATGTTCGTCAACCACACGTTCCTTTAGAGGAATAATAGCATTATCGGTGATCGTAATGTGTTCGGGGCAAACCTTTGTGCAGCATTTTGTAATGTTGCAATAACCAATGCCGTGCAGGTCTTTGAGTTCCTCCGTTCGATTCTCGGTGTCGAGCGGATGCATCTCAAGCGCCGCCGAATAGACGAGGAATCGCGGGCCGATGAACTCCTGGTGCTTTTCGTGGTCTCGAAGCACGTGACACACGTCTTGACACAAATAGCATTCGATACACTTGCGAAATTCCTGAACGCGATCAACGTCCGATTGCTGCATTCGCCAAGTACCGTCCTCGGCGTCGGGCTTTCTCGGCTTGAATTTCTTGATGCGTTTCTTTACTTCGTAGTTCCAACTGACATCAGCAATAAGATCCTTGATTGGCGGAAAGGCTCGCATCGGTTCGATCGTTACCGGCTTGGTCAGGTCAATCGTGTCGAGCCGCGTCATGCACATCAGCTTTGGCATGCCGTTGATCTCGGCCGAACATGAACCGCATTTGCCGGCCTTGCAGTTCCAACGGCAAGCGAGATCGCCGGCCGACTCAGCTTGTATCTGATGAACGGCATCAAGTACGACCATCCCTTCGGTCACGTCGGTCGAATAGTCGACCATTTCCGCCGTCGTACGGTCGCCTCGTCTTATTGAAAATGTTGCTTTCATATTCAGTCAATTTAACCGAAGATAGCGCGGATGACGCAGATAAAATCAATGAAAATCTTATTTGACCCGCGTCATCTGTGTGATCCGCGGTTAATTAAACCTAGCCCATTTCTTCGATGACAGCTTTCAACTCAGCAGGCATTTCCGGGATCGGGATCCTAGAGATCTCCATTCCGCCGCCGGCCGATTTTTTAACTGCGAAATTGAATTTTGCGAATTCCGGGTCTTTGTCCGGGAAATCATCTCGGAAATGGCCGCCGCGGCTCTCCCTACGTTCGATGGCGGAACGGGCAATGGCCTCGGAGACGATCAGCAGATTGTGCAGATCGAGAGCCGTGTGCCATGCCGGATTGAAATCGATGTTTCCTGGAACGTACGTTCTGGCCGCACGATTTCTAAGGACGTCGAGGCCATTCAAAGCCTCGACCATTTCGTCGTGTTGGCGAACAATGCCGACGTTTGCCTGCATCATTTCCTGCAGATCGCTTTGGATCGTGTAGGGATTCTCGCCGCCTTCGCGTTCGAAAGGTTCGAGTGTTGCCTTTACGATCGACTCGATCTGTGACTGGTCGATTGTGAATTTGCTGTTCTCTTTCGCGAACTTGGCTGCGAATTCACCGGCACGTTTGCCGAATACGATCAGGTCAGACAGTGAATTGCCGCCGAGCCGATTTGCGCCGTTGATGCCCGCGGCGCATTCGCCGGCGGCGAAAAGACCGGAAACGGTCGATTCCTGAGTATCGGCATTAACGCGAATGCCACCCATGACGTAATGCGTCGTCGGGCCGACCTCC
>JAEUQI010000320.1 GCA_016789145.1 Blastocatellia bacterium
CGTGTCGACGCCGCCGAGCATGAACGCGAGATTGTAAGATGAAAGATATGCGAGCAGAAACGTCAGTCCGAAGACTTTCGCGGGGTTCATCGATTTGAGCTGTTCGTCGCTGAGACCGGTTTCCTTTTGCCAGGCCTTCGCGAAAAGAACCGGCGACCACCACACGCCGCCGATCACCAGACTCAGGATCGCCGAAGCCAGAACCGCCAAATGATTGATGTAAATGTTTTCCATAGCGGGACAAGATTATCCCGGCGTAGACTTCGCCGTATTGGAAAAAATTTACCTAACCGACCGGTACGTAATTGTCGAAATTCTTGTGGCGCCGCTTGTAATCGTCGGGCGTAAAACCCGAGAAATGCTTGAAATCGCGGATAAAATGCGACTGATCGTAAAACCCTGCGGCAAGCGCGATCTCGGACCAGTCCGGATTTGACGCGGCGTCGATCGTCGCCACAGTCTGCTGGAAACGCATGATGCGCAGACAGCTTTTCGGTGTGACGCCGACCTGTTTTCTG
>JAEUQI010000321.1 GCA_016789145.1 Blastocatellia bacterium
TCCGCGGCCGCGGCGGCATCCCCTGTGAAGAGACCGGCGCGATGCGCCGCCGCCAGATCCAGCACGCGGTCGCCGATGGCGACACTCCCGCGCGGCGCCGTTTCCCCCGGTGGGGTCACGACGCCAATCGGCAGGTTCTGCAGCGGGAAGTCGGCATGGCCGTTGGCCGAGGTCACCCAGCTCCGCCGCGCCGGGTCGTGCGTGTGATCGAGGGGCGTGTTGGTCACGGAGCCGTCCGGTCCTGTGGTCACGGTTTGCTGGGATCGAAGTGTTTCTTCAACTGCCGGCCGTACTTCGCGTAGACCGTCTGCTTCGCGTCCGTGCCGGCCGCCCACGCCGTGACCTTCTGCGGGAAGCGCGTCTCGAACATGAACGCCATCGTGCCTTCGAGCTTCTTCGGCCCGAGCGGCACGTTGCTCGCCGTCTCGAACGCTTCTTCGTCGGGCCCGTGCGGCAGCATCGTGTTGTGCAGCGAGAAGCCGCCCGGCACGAACCCCTGCGGCTTGGCGTCGTACT
>JAEUQI010000322.1 GCA_016789145.1 Blastocatellia bacterium
CTCGACGAACATGTCGTATTCTTCGAACGACTGGTGGTCCAAGAGCAGATCGATGCGTTCGCGCGCCGTGAGCTTGCCGCGCTTGTGCTGCATCTCGATGCGCGGCTCTCCGCCGCCCAGCCGTGCCCCGGCCCGACGTTGCGCAAGTCTCTCCAAAATGTCTTTCATGCCGTCACACCCGCCCTGTAAGAACGATCTTCGGTGTGAAGAGGTCGTTCTGGGTTCTTGTATTGTCGTATGTTTTTAACGACCAAATTGGCGCCGGACCGGCCGCCGGACGCGGCCCGTTCCGGGTATCACGATGTCGTCAATAGCACGCCTCTCGCACCGCCGCGAGGGCGCTGCAATGAAAAATGGGCGTTGCCGCAAAAGGATTTTCGCCGTGCGGCGACCACCTGCCCCGGTCAGGCGCGCCTGCTCGCGGGGGCTACGACAGCGCCGCGCCGGGAACGAACCGCAGCACATCGACGGCGGCATCGAACTCGGTTCGACGCAGGGCGCGCCGAGTGACCGCG
>JAEUQI010000323.1 GCA_016789145.1 Blastocatellia bacterium
CGTGGTTTGCGCCGTCGATTGCGGCCAGGTCGTTAACCCCGACACAGTCGCGGCACAAATGGAAGGTGCGATCGTTTACGGGCTTTCTGCTGCTCTCTACGGCGAGATCACGGTCAAAGACGGAAAGATCGTTCAGAAGAATTTCAACGACTACAAAGCTCTCCGTATTAGCGAAATGCCTAAGGTCGAAGTTTACATCGTGCCGAGCAATGAGAAGCACGGCGGCGTCGGCGAACCGGGAACACCGCCGATCGCTCCGGCTGTTGTAAACGCCATTTTCGCGGCAACCGGAAAGCGTGTTCGCAGCCTGCCGATCAAACCGGCTGACCTTGCGGCAAAGGCATGATGAGTTTTAGGTCTTTAAAACTGGGTACCGTTTTCTTGGCAATTGTCCTCGCATCGATAGGTTTGCTTACTGATCGTGGACGCGGCATCGAACGCGTTTTGGCCTCCGACATCACTGTCGGCCAGGCCGCGTTAACAGACGATCCGGTCAAGGCACGTGCGGCTTTT
>JAEUQI010000324.1 GCA_016789145.1 Blastocatellia bacterium
ACTGGAATTCCAATATGGATGGAGCTCCATTCAGTTCCTCTTCGCTTTAAAATAAATCCTTGTAGCTTCGTGATACCGAAGCCAGCCCAAATACGGACCTCGATATCCGAGTCGGAAATTATCGCTTTCCGTAGATTCTCGATCCCCACGGCTCGACTTTCTTCATCGATCGCCTGAAATATAGGCTGCCATCCTTTAGGTATGTCTGAAACGACAACCTCGACGGGCCGCTCCCTTACTATTGTCGGCGTAGGAGTCTGCTCTGGAACCGCATTTGAAAATGCTGTCTGTTTGCAAGACGCACACGCAAATATGGGAATTGCGAGAAGAGTAAGAAGGTACTTCATATATCTCTAGCTCTTGGGGTCGGACCTGCGACGTTGCGATTCTTCTTGGTGTTGGTCATATTGGGACGGCGATTGTTTGATGCGAGTACTTTACGATTGGTTTCGGGGGCGTGTCAATAATGCGGTGGTTCTGTTCGAAGACATAAAGCTCCCAGCAAAAACAAA
>JAEUQI010000325.1 GCA_016789145.1 Blastocatellia bacterium
CCGGCGCGTGGAACGTGTACGTGTGGAACAACGCCGCCACCGGTTCGCTGTTCACGGCCCGCACGGGCGCCTCGTGGGGCGCGTTCAGCGGTTGGCGCAATCTGCTCGTCGGCGATTTCAACGGCGACGGCAAGTCCGATGTCGCCGCTCAAAGCACCAACGGCATGTGGTATTTCGGCCTGGCCAATGGCGCGAGCAGCGGCGCTATCCTCAACACCGTCGCCGGCAATCAGTGGTACACGCCCAACAACTACAACCACGTCTTCGCCGCCGACGTCAATGGCGATGGCAAGACCGACATCGTCGGCGTCAGCACCAACACGTGGTACGTGCAGCGTTCGAGCGGCAGCTCCTTCGTCACCAGCATCTGGGGCACGAGCCCGGCCGGCGGATGGAGCAAAGTCATGGCCCAAGACAACTCCGCCGTGCGTTCCGGCAACGTTCTCCAATTCGCCTGGGACGGCTCCTGGGACTACGGTCAATCGACCGGCAGCAGCTTCGCCTTCCGCCG
>JAEUQI010000326.1 GCA_016789145.1 Blastocatellia bacterium
GGGCGTTGATCCGCTGCTTGGTCCATTGAGTTTCAACGGTGGTTCGACACGGACGCATGCCCTGCTCACCGGCTCTCCGGCGATCGATACGTCCGACCCTGCTACGTTTCCTTCGACTGACCAACGTGGCATTGCCCGTCCTCAGAACGGCGATGGCACCGGCGATACACGTGCAGATATCGGAGCATATGAGCGTCGGCTGACGGATTCGATCGCTAATGGTTCATTCGACTTCGACGGCGACGCGAAGACGGACATTGGCATCTATCGCCCAAACGGTGGCAGCGGCTCAGAATGGTGGATATCTCGAAGCGGCGGCGGCAATTTTGCGACACAATTCGGTGCTGCGACTGATAAGATCGTCGCTTCTGACTATACCGGTGATAGCAGGACCGATGTTGCATTTTGGCGGCCTAGTACGGGTTTCTGGTATGTGCTTAGGAGCGAAGATCAGACATTCTATGCGTTTCCATTCGGGACGAATGGTGATGTGCCGGTGCCGGCGGATT
>JAEUQI010000327.1 GCA_016789145.1 Blastocatellia bacterium
GTCGCCATCCGCTTGGCAGACGGCCGTATGAGATTAGTTAATCAGTAGATAGTAGATAGTAGTCAGTAGCTGATCGAGAGCGAAAATGGCGAACCATCGCAATCTGTTTTCTACCGACTACAAACTACCAACTACTTCCCCGACTTTCCACCAAGCAAGAGAGTAACGTCTCTTCTCCATAGTCGAAAAGACATGCGGCCCGATGCGATCATCCGGCCGCGTTTTTTTGCTTACGACCGACAGCCTAGCCTATCAGCTATAGTCAGTTCAGTCAGAGACAGTCAGGAAGGGGGCAATCGCCCCCGCTCTTTGTCTCAGTAAAAGCATCTTGCGTTTAACCACAGAGCGGGAGCGTTGCTCACCTTCCTTACTGTCTTTGGGTTAGTTGAAGGCTCACCATCGGTCTGGCCATCAAAACTAAGTCCAACAAAGCACAAGACCACCGCACGATCTGTAACAGCTACACCCAAAGTGGTACCGGAAACACCCCAAAGTGGTAGAGTACTTCC
>JAEUQI010000328.1 GCA_016789145.1 Blastocatellia bacterium
GTCCGATCGCTCGGCCACAACCCGCCGACCTCGCGCGTGCCGCCGTCGCGCACCGCGATGCGATCGAACAGGTCGCAGATGCGCTCCAGATCGCTCGCGGTGTTGGCCATCATGGTGACGCCGTGGCGAATGCCAACCGCGTCCGAAATCATCGTGGCAATCCGCGCCATCGTCATCTCCAAATGCTTTGTTGAAAACCGCCGGACCAGAAACGCCCGTCAGGCTGACAGGTCGCGCCGGCAAGCGAAAGCAATCGATGCTTGCTCACGGCGTCAACCGCGACCTTGTCGCGCAACCACTGCCGCGCCACTGGACCTGCCCGCGATTTGTAGTCACCATGACGCCTCGATTGGTTCATCGAAGACGGTGAAATGGCCGAGGACAAGCTGCGCCTGGACAAATGGCTCTGGCACGCCCGCGTGGTGAAGACCCGCCCGGATGCGCAGGCGCTGATCGAGCGCGGTCGCGTCCGCGTCAACCGCCAGAAGACCGATGCCTCGCACAAGCCG
>JAEUQI010000329.1 GCA_016789145.1 Blastocatellia bacterium
CGTCAGTATGGTGGTCGTGATCGTGGGAAGCTGTTTTATTCTTTACAGCAAACGAATAGGCCGTTTTTTCGAAGATAATTTCTCAACCGGAACCGTACTGGATGCACTATATTTCCCGAGGGTAAGCATCGTTATTTTTGGACTACTATGTTTGATTGGCGGTATTCTCGGAATAGGCGACTCTCTATCAGCCTATTTTCGCAGCCAGTAAACTAAGGTGAAGGTGAAATTGATTCGATAATTCGCGCGTGTTCTCATCGTAGCCAGAACTTTGATATGCGGGAATCGGGGCCAACTATGAAGTTGGTTCTTTTTTTTACTCTGCAACTTGGACTTCGGACTTTTAACGAATCACACTCGCTACCGCTCGTGTTTCTGCCTTTTGGGCCACAGTGGCGAATGTCGCGGATGTCGGCACAGCGTTTGACGATTCCTTCGGTAAACAGGAATCCGGCGGCGAGTTCGAGATCGTGGCCCGGCGTGCGCATCGTGATCGAGATCGGC